>JANNRQ010000032.1:0-17464 GCA_031401495.1 Gemmatimonadota bacterium | reverse complement strand
TGCGCACGCCGCCGGGATTGAGGGTGGCGTCGCTTCGGCCGTAGATGATCATGCCGCCGCTCGGCGACAACTCGCACCAGTCGCCGTGGCGCCACACGCCCGGATACGTCTCGAAATACGCCGCCCGGTACTTGGCCCCGTCGTCGTCGTTCCAGAACCGCACTGGCATGCTCGGGAACGGCGCAGTGCACACCAGTTCGCCCGCGCCGCTCGTCACCGATGCTCCGTTGTCGTCGAACACGTCGACCTTCATGCCAAGCCCGCGCGTCTGGATCTCCCCCCGGTATACCGGCGCGATCGGGTTGCCGAGCGCGAAACACGAAACGATGTCAGTGCCACCGCTGATGCTGGAGAGCCGCACGTCCGGCTTCACCGACGTGTACACGTAGTCGTAGCTCGCCGGCGCCAGCGGGCTGCCGGTCGAGAGAATCGCCTTGAGTGCGGAGAGATCGTGTGATGCGCGCGGCTCCAGTTTCTCCTTCTCCGCCAGCGCGATCCACTTGGCGCTGACGCCGAACGTGGTGATCCGCTCCGCAGCGGCCATGTCCCAAAGGATTGGTTTGCGCCGGATCAGGGGCGAGCCGTCGTACAACACGATCGTGCATCCCGTTGCGAGGCCCGACACCAGCCAGTTCCACATCATCCAGCCGCAGGTCGTGAAGTAGAACAGGCGGTCGTCGCGCGTCAGATCGCAATGCAGCACGTGCTCCTTGAGATGCTGGAGCAGGGTGCCGCCGGCGCCGTGCACCAGGCACTTGGGCAGTCCCGTCGTGCCGGACGAATAGAGGATGTACACCGGGTGGTCAAACGGCAGACGCACGAAATCGAGTTCCGCCTTCTGCCCGAAATCACTCCATGGGACCGCGTGCCGGATCTGCGAGACAGGCGCCCCGCGCATGTAAGGCACGACTACGACCGTCTCGATGCTCGAGATACGAGCAACGATCTCGCGCACGCGTTCGAGGCAGTCGATTTCACGGCCGCCATACCGATAGCTCGTCGCGGCGATGAGCACCTTGGGTTCGATTTGCCCGAACCGGTCCAGAACGCCGTTGACACCGAAGTCCGGCGAGCAGCTGGACCACAGGGCACCAAGGCTCGTGGTCGCCAACATGGCCACAATCGCTTCGGGAATGTTCGGCATGAAGCCGGCGACACGATCCGACTGGCCCACGCCAGCCGCGCGCAGCCCGTTCGCGATGCGACCCACCTCCGCACGCAGGTCCGCGAACGTCATCTCGCCCAATCGGCCCGTTTCATTCCACGAAACGATCGCGGTCCGGTTGTCGGAATGGCGCAGCAGGTTCTCGGCGAAGTTCATGCGCGCACCGTCGAACCAGCGCGGCCCTTCGACCGTGGGAGGATGGACGCTGCGGTCGCCCGTGAACACGCGATCCCACGGATCGCGGCCCGGGCGTTCCTCCGCGACGACGCCGCAGAATCGCCACACGGCCGGCCAAAACTTCTCAGGTTCGTCGACAGACCAACCGTAGAGTTCCGCGAAGTCCTTCTTGCCCGTCTCGCGCAGGAACCGTGTGAGGTTCGCGCGCTCCACCTGGTCTGCCGTTGGCGTCCAGAGCGGCTGCACGGGGGACTCGCTTACGGTTGTCGGAACGCGCCCGGAGCGGCCGTCGTGTCGACCTTGTTGTAGGCCTTGATCAGGTCGATGTCGAAAATGAGCGTCGACTGGCGCGGAATCGACACCTTGCCGGCCGAATCGCGAATCGCGCTTGGCCCATAACCCAGAGCGGACGGAATCACGATTTTGCGCTTGCCCCCCTCCTTCATTCCAAGCATGCCGGTTCGGAAGCCAACAATGAGCGCGGACGGCGGGAACGTGACTTTGTTGTTGGCGTCGAACTGGGTGCCGTCCTTGATACGGCCGACGTAGTTGACCGTGACCGAGTCGGTCGTCGCAGTGTCCGGCAGCCCGGCGCCTACGATGACGTCAAGGTACCAGACTCCCGAAGCGTTCTTGGTCATCGTGGAGAGGTCAACGCCCAACGACGCGGCGAACGTCTCCGTGGTCGGATCCGACGGCGGCTCGAGGCCAGTCACGTCGTTGTTGCACGAGATCGTGAGAGCGAGAGCGAGGTGTGGAATAAGCTTGCGCATGCGAGTGAGAAAACTACTTGATTTGGACCACCGTAAGACGCATCCCGGCGGGCAAGGCGCCTCCGCCCAGGGCGGTCACGCGGAGCGCCCTGGATCGCACTAGGTGCGCATGCGCTCGGCCGAGACGCGAGCGCACTCAGCGAGCACGCTCGCGCCGATGAAGATGCTCTCCTCGGCGGCGTAGAACTTCGGCGAATGCGCCGGAATCACCGCTCCGCCCGGCTCGCGCGCTCCGATGCGCAGGAAGCAACCGGGGATGTGCTCCAGATAGTACGCGAAATCCTCAGCCGCCATGTTGAGGAAACCCAGGGGCACCAGTGCGTGGTCACCAAGCACACGCGACACTGCTTCTCGCCCCCATCCGGCCGCCGACTCCGCGTTGACCAGCGGCGGCGTCCCCTCCGGAATCCGGACCAGTGCGGACACTGCGTGCGCGTCAGCCACGGACGACGCAATCCGTCTGAGTTCGTCGATCATCAACGTGCGCGACACGGCATCGATGGCGCGGATTGTGCCCGACAACCACGCCTTGTCCGGAATGATGTTGGGAGCGCTGCCCGCATTGATCTGTCCGACCGTCACGACGCCCGGCGTCGCCGGATTGAGTTTGCGTGCAACGATGGTCTGGATGGCGGTCACGATCGCTGCAGCCGCGACAATCGGATCCCGCGCTTCGTGCGGGCGGGCGGCGTGGGCGCCTTGGCCCACGACTTCGATCTCAAACGTGTCGCCGGAAGCCGCCAACGGGCCTGGGTCAGACACCACTTTGCCCACTTCGAACCGGCGGTCGACGTGAGCGCCGAAGATCGCGACCGCGTCCTTGATAGCTCCCGACGCGATCACCGCAGAAGCACCCTGTCCGATCTCCTCCGCGGGCTGGAGAATGACAATGGTATCGCCGCACGCCGGCGCCTCCGCCAGCAGCGCCGCCGCGCCCACCGCCCACGTCGCGTGCACGTCATGTCCGCACGCGTGCATGACTCCAGCGGACTGGGACGAAAAGTCGAGGCCGGTCTCCTCGTGAATTGGCAACGCGTCGATGTCGCCACGAAGCGCCACCGTCGGGGCCTTCGGGTCAGTCCCGCGAATCCGCGCGATGACCCCAGTACCGGCCACACGCCTCACATCGGCCACACCGACGGCGCGCAGCGCCTGCTCGAGTTTTTCTGCGGTCCGTTCTTCCCTGAACGCGAGTTCCGGTTCGCGGTGAATCGAGCGACGCAGCTCCACGAGCCGCGCGCGCAGCGCGTCCGGCACCTTCACCACGTCACGCCTGCCCGGGAGCCCGAAGGTCTTCCTTTCGGACCGTGAGGTCGTCCACGCGGGCGCGGTTCACCTGGACTCCGATGCCCAGGACCTCGCGCGGAACTGTCACCATGCCCTCGCCGTCCATCGTCCATTCAGGCTCGACAATGTCCTTCTCCCAGTACCGCGCACTGGGCGACAGGTCTCCGGGCAGCTGGAAGTTCGGTAGCGACGCGAGCGCCACGTTGTAGGCGCGGCCGACGCCGCTCTCGAGCATTCCGCCGCACCACACGGGAATGCCGTTCTTGGCGCAAAAGTCGTGGATACGCTTGGACATGCCCAAGCCGCCGACTCGGCCGGGCTTGATGTTCACGATCCGGCCGCTGCCGAGGGCCACCATGTCCTCGGTGCGTTGCATGTCGGTAATCGATTCATCGAGACAGAGTGGCGTCTTGATCTGGCGCTGGAGCGCCGCGTGGCGCACCAAGTCGTCGCGGTGCAGCGGCTGCTCGATCATCATCAGACCGAACTCGTCGAGCAGCGCCAGATGTTGCGCGTCGCCGAACACGTAGGCTGAATTGGCGTCGCAGCTGAGTGTCGTGCCTTTCGGCAGCGCCTGCCGAACCGCGCGCACGAATTCGACGTCAGCCCCCGGCTGAATCTTGACCTTGATCTTGCGATAGCCCTCCGCGTGGGCGGCCAGCGCGCGCGCCACCAGCGCGTCCGGATCGCGCTGAATGCCGATGGAGATACCGGTCGCGACCTTCTCGCGCTCGCCGCCGAGCAGCTTGGCGAGCGACGTCTGACGCAGACGGGCCGCGATGCCCCAGCACCCCATTTCAAGGGCCGCCTTGGCCATGTTGTGGCCGCTGACGTGGCGATCGAGAATGTCGTGAACGCCTTCCGGCGGAACGCCGATGCCCTTTCCGAGAATCCGTGGCGCCAGCCACTCGCGAATCGCCAGCCAGGCCGTGTCCACCGTTTCCGGGCTGTAGTTGGGCAGCTCGCCCGCGACGCACTCGCTCCATTCAGTAATCCCGCTCGCGTCCCGCAGCTCCAGCAGCAGGATCCTGCGTTCATCCACGACACCGGACGAGATGCGGAACGGCTCCCGCAGACGCAGGCGAATCTCGCGAAGGGTGATCCTCTCGATGCGAAGCATGTCAGGTGGCTGGGGCGCCGCTGGCGGCGGAGACGCGCGACAAAAGATAGAAGCCACGGGCGTTTCCTGGGTCGAGCCTGAAGCCGTCGACGCGAAAGCCGGCGGCCCAGCACTCCTCGAACGCCTGCCGCGTGCTCTGGCGCCAGGCAATCGCCTTGGCCTCATCGCGGACGATCATCGGTTCCACGTCGCCCGGAACAGCGATGCGGAGGCGCTGCACCTTGCCGATCAAGTCGCCGGCTGACGCCTGGCGCTCGATGTCGCCGAGCACCGGGGCCGAACCCGCGTCGGAGGCGTCGCGAACAAGCGCCGCGGCGCGGCGGTGCTCCTCCTGTTTGGCGGCGTCCACCGGCCACGACATGATCAGCCGATCCGTGCCGATGCCGCGATGCAAGTCGCTCCCGGTGATCTGGCCATACATCTCGCGGACGTACGACACGGGGCGCGCGCCGAAGACGTTGATGTTGAGATGCGCGTTCCGGGCTACGAGCGGGTCAAACGTCCAGTAGATGGACTTGGCGCCCAGACGCGCCACCGCGTCGCGCTGGAACTCCTTGAGGCGGCGACCGATGCCGCGGTTCCGCATGGAGGGGCGCACGGCGAGCATGTCGGACCAGTGCACGATCTCACCGGCTTCCACTCCGGTGATTCCGAACACGAATCCGAGAAGCTGGCCCGTCGCATCGAACGCGCCGGCCGCGACGCCGCCGACCTTCTGTGCGATCTGAAGGATGCTCGCGGGCACGACGTCGGCAAATGCGCGACCCCAGGTGTCGCGCTGCAACGCCACGCAGGCGGCCAGGTCGGCCTGCGACTGCAGCGAACGGATCGTGATGCCGTCGGTCAAATCTCGGACACCAGCTCGCCGGACTGGAGCGCGCGATCGGAAATCGCCTTGAGGCGGTCATCCTGATGATGTCCCAGGGCGCGAATGCTCCGGCGCGCGCGCCGCATGGCGGCCGGCACGAAGACGCGCGCGCAATCCAGGTCCATCGCGGCCTTCGACTCGTCGTCGCCGGCTTTCTCGAGCGCGTCCGTGGCGCGACTGAGCACCGCCATCGCGTGGTACACGTCGATCGCGGTATTGGCCATGCGCTCCTGGTGAAACTGTCTTTCGATGATCCCCTTGCCGTGTTTGATCACGAGGTTCTCGACGGCGAGGCCGAAATCGTGCACCACCGTCTCTACGAGGTCGCCTTCGTCCTTGAGCGCCTCATGCACGCGTTCGAGCTTGGGCTTCACCAGCTGCTGCTTCACGCGGCCCGCGAGGTAGGAGCTGATGGCGCCGATGGAGTGGAGCGGATCCTTGAAGGCGTGTCCGAGTTCCTTGAGCTGCTCGCCGGCTTCTTGAAGTCCGCTCAGCGCCACGAGCGCCCGAAGAATCTCGTTGGTGCCTTCAAAAATCAGGTTGATGCGCGAGTCGCGAACCGTTTGCTCGTACGGAAACTCCTTGGAATAGCCAATGCCGCCGGCGATCTGGAGCGCGTCGTTGGCCGCGCGAAACATCATCTCGCTGCCAAACACCTTGCAGCACGCGGTCTCGAGCGAGTAGTCGATGCCGCCGCGATCCACCATGTCGGCGGCGATGAACCAGCCCGCGTCTGCCGCGTAACAATCGGCCGCGTACAGGGCAAACTTGCGTTGGATCATCTCGAACGAGCCGATGGACCGGCCGAACTGCTGGCGCTGCTTCGCGTACGCAAGTGCTTCGCGCATGATCATGCGCGTGCCGTGGGCCGATCCCGAGGCGAGGCCCAGCCGGCCGGCATTGAGCACCTCCAATGCGATCTTGAAGCCCTGCCCTACGTCACCGAGACGATCCGCGACCGGCACTTTCACGTCGTCGAAGAACACGGCGCGGGTGTCGCTGGCCTTGATGCCCATCTTGTCTTCGAGCTTGCCGAGGCGGACGCCGGGCGCATGTGCATCCACGAGAAACGCCGTGACGCGCTGTTTGGCCTTGCCCCCTTCGGTGACTTCGACCTTGGCGAACACGGTGAACAGGCCCGCAAACCCCGCGTTCGAGATCCAGATCTTCTGGCCGGTGATCGTGTAGTGCGCGCCGTCGGCACTCAGCGCCGCCATGGTCTTCATCGCCTGCGCGTCAGAGCCCGACCCCGGTTCCGTGAGACAGAACGCCGCGATGCACTCGCCACTGGCGCACTTGGGAAGCCAGCGCTTCTTCTGGTCCTCGGTGCCAAAGAGCGTGATGCCCTTGCAGCCGATGGATTGGTGCGCACCGAAGTACACCGCAAGCGCGCCGTCGGTCGCGCCGATGGCACCCATCACTTTGCTGAAGACTTTCGCGCCCGCGCCGAAGCCGCCGTACTCCTCCGGGATATTGAGGCCCATGAGCCCCAACTGCGCCATCCCCTCCCGCACGGCATCGGGGAACTTGCCATCGTGATCGTGTTTCTTGCGGTCCACAGCGCCCTTGGCCCACTCGTGGAACGAGTCAAGAATCATGCGCTGCGATTCCGCGTCGCCCGCACTGAGGGACGGGAACGGGAGCATCAGGTCCTCACGCAGCTCACCGAGGAAGACACCCTTGGTGAACGACGGGTTGATGTCCGGCTGCGCCAGATGGGGTTGATCCAAGACGGTTCTCGGCCGGACCTGCGGCCCGGATTGAGTGCTCGGCCGGGCCTGCGGCCCGGATTACAGTGAATCTACGATGAATCCGAGGCGTAGCGCGCCGAGTAGCTTTTGGACCGTGCGTATGGACCTGTCGGCAACCAGCAAGCATTGGCGCGTATGTGCACTCGTTGCCACCGTTGCAGCGGTCGGCGCCATTGTGTCCACGTACCGCGCGTTCAACAACGTTTACGACGAACCCGCGCACGTGGCGACGGGCATGGAGTGGCTGAGCCGCGGCACGTTTACGCTCGACCCGCAGCATCCGCCGCTGAGTCGCGTGGCGTCAGCACTGCTGCCGTGGCTCGCCGGTGAAGCGTTCGTCGGCGACGCGACCATGTTCGCGGAGGGCCGCCGCATCCTCGGACGCGGCGAGCACTACGGCCGGACGCTGACGCTCGCCCGGTTGGGCCACCTGCCCTTTTTCTTGTTCATGGTGCTGGTGACCTGGTACTGGACGCGGCGGCTGGCGGACGAGCGGACGGCAGCGATTGCGGTCGGGTTCCTGGTTGCCAACCCGAGCATTCTCGCCCACGCGGGCATCGCCGGCACGGACACAGGGCCGGCGGCGCTGATGCCGGCGGCGCTGTTGGCTTGGGGCATTTGGCTGGAAGCGCCTGGCACGAAACGCAGCATCGGGCTCGGCGTCCTTTTGGCGCTCTGTGGACTCACGAAGTTCAGCGCGGTCGCGTACTGGTTGCCTGCCGCGATGATCGTTGCGTTGCTCTACACGTGGCAGAATCCGCGCGAGATGCTGTTCCTCGCTGGTGCGCGGCGCCTTTTTGTCCCGGTCCTGGCGATGCTCGCGAGCGGCGCCGTGATGACCTGGGCGATGTACCGCTTCCATGTCGGCCCCGTGGACACTCTCACGCTTCCGGCGCCGGAGTTCTGGCTCGGCCTCAGGGACTTCTTCGGACGCGCCGCACGCGGCCATCCGTCATTCTTGCTGGGCGAAGTGGGGGTCACGGGGTGGTGGTATTACGACATCGTCGCGTTGCTCGTGAAGACGCCGGTTCCGCTCATGGTCTTCTCGACCATGGGTGCCTGGATGGCCTTTTCGCAGGTAAGGTCAGTCCGACGCGGCGCGCCGGCGCACGGCGCACGACTGCCCTTTGCGGCTCCGCTGGCCGGTGTCCTCGCGGTGCTGGTCGTCGCCTCGGCGGCGCGCGTGGATCTCGGCGTCCGACTCGACCTCCCGATCTACCCGATGCTGGCGATTCTCGCGGCACTCGGCTTTTCGGAGGCACTCACGCGCGCGCGTGCCGCGGTTCCCCGCATCGCCGTTGCGGCACTCGGCGCCTGGGCGCTGGGCGTACCGATCGCCGCTCACCCCGACCATCTCGCGTACTTCAACGTGTTCGCGGGCCGCGAACCGTCGAAGATCCTCGTCGAAAGCAACCTGGATTGGGGACAGGACCTCTATCGCCTGCGCGACGTGTCGAACGCGATGGGGATCGACTCGCTTCGCGTGCACTACTTCGGCACGGCGGAGTTTCTGGCCGTGGGCCTGAGGGCCCGTCGGCTTCGCCCGGACGAGCGCGCCACCGGCTGGGTGGCTGCCAGCGAAACGTTCTATGCCGGCGTCTGGTCGGATTCATCGCTGCACTGGCTTCGCTCGTACACACCCGTCATGCAGGTCGGGAAATCCATCCGCCTGTACAACATTCCGGCACCCCCCTGAGCAACTCACTGTTGCGCGGCCGTGCCCAACGTCCAACTATTGTCGCAGTGACGCAGTCCGCGGTCTCACATTCACCGGCGTCGAGCCGGAGGACCTAGTGGCCATCAACACAGGCAAGCTTGTCGTTGGCGGAATCGCAGCAAGCGTTGTGAACCTCGCGCTTGGTTTCGTGGCGTTTGGCATGTGGCTGGGACCCAAGATGAACGCCGAAATGGACGCAGTGATTCCGGGCGCGTCGGCCAAGATGATGGCCGGAACCAACATGGCGATGGGCCTGCTGGGCCAGGTCGCGATCGCCTTCGTGCTGGTGTGGACCTACGCGGCCATCCGTCCGCGTTTCGGACCCGGACCCAAGACCGCGATCTTCGCGATAGTTCCGGTGTGGGTCGCCGGCGTCGTGTTCTATCTCGGGTACATGCAGATGGGGTCGATGTCCATGAACAGCTATGTCATGGGCATGGTGGCGTCACTCGTCGTCATGATCGCAACCTCGCTCACGGGGGCGTTCGTCTACAAGGAATGACAGTCAGTTGGTTGTGACGCTGACCTTCGTGTCGGCGACCGCGACCGCGATCGTTCCGTAGATGGGTCACCGCCTCTTGAACGCTTCCACCAATTGAGAGGCGGTGGCGCCATCGGTGCCGCTCACGGTGAAGGACATTTCGACCTTGTTGTACACCGTCACGTTCGGGCGTGACTGATTGCCCCGATCCAGCATGCCGTAGACCGAGACGGAGACCGCGCCGATGCGCGTGCCCTGCTCTTTGGCGATCACCTGCACGAGTTCAACGCCGCACGCCGCGACCGATGAGAGCAGTAACTCCGGCGGCGTGACTTCCTCACCCGGGCAACCATTCTGCACCGGGCCGTCCACGATGAAGTGGTGGTCGCGCGCGTTGCACAGCACCCGCCCGAACACATCGGTGGACTTCGCCCCGATACGAAACTCACGCAGGTTGGACGCGGGCGCGGTCATGGCGTCGCCGGGCGAGCCGGCGGCACGCGTGGCAGCGTGCCATTCATGTTGGCCACCGTGTTGGCGACGACCGCGAAAATCGCAGTGTTCTTCGCCATGTCCACCGGATCCAGCTTGTCAATCACGTCGGCTTCGGAGTGGTGGTACCAGAAGTAGCGCGACCCATCCACATCCATCGTGATTACGGGAACGCCCAGCGCGTAGAGCGGCCCAATGTCCGCCTGGGGTCCGCCGACAGCGGCGCTATCTGCGTCAATAGAACGCAGCAACGACGCGATGCCCTTCACGATCGCTTCGCCACCCGGACCAGTTCCGTATCGGATGCCCGACGGCTTGAAGACGCCGTTGTCGGACTCCATGGCCAGTACATGCTTGTCCACTTCGGCACGGTGCGCGTCGCGGTAGCCGGCGGCGCCCATCATTCCATTCTCTTCGTTCGTCCACATCACCACGCGAATCGTGCGCTTGGGACGAATGCCAAGTTGCTTTATGAGCCGCAGCGCCTCCCATGCGGCGACGCAGCCACCGGCGTCGTCCATCGCGCCCTGGCCCACGTCCCACGAGTCGATGTGCCCGCCCATCACGATCACTTCGTCAGGACGTTCGCTGCCGCGAATCTCGGCGACCACATTGTGCGACTGCGCGTCCGGCAGCATCCGTGCGCCCATGACGAGCTTCACCGTGACGCGTTCACCACGATCCTGCATCCGTTGCATCATCTCGGCGTCTTCCACCGTGACTGCGGCGGCCGGAATCGGCTTGATGCGGCCGGTCGGGTCGTACGGCGCCATGCTGCCGGTGTGCGGCGTCTGGAGCGATCGTGGCGTCACTGAGCGAACGAGCGACGCGACTGCACCGACGGCGGACGCCGAGTCAGCGCCGACCGAGCGATAAATGACGGTGCGCCCGTAGCCGTTGGGATCCGGCCAGTCCGGAGCGTACGGCACATTCCACAGCACGATCTTGCCGCGCGCCTCGGCCGCTCGCGCGCGCAGGTCCGCGAAGTTCTTCACGACCAGCACCGGCGCGGTGATTCCCGATGCCGGGGTGCCGATGCTACGGCCCAGGCCCAGCATGTGCAGCGTCATGCGTCGCGGCGTCACCAGCTCGGCGGACTCGGCGCCGCGCACCCAATGCGGCACCATGACGGGTTCCTTGCGGACGTTGTCGAATCCGTCGCGCTTCATTTCCGCGACGATCCAGTCGATGGCGCGTTCGAGGCCTTCCGAGCCGCTCAGGCGGTGACCAAATCCGTCCACGAGTTGGCCCAGACGCTTGTAGCCGAAGCTATCCCTGAGCGCGGCCTGAATCAGTTGATTGGCAACCGGGCGGTGCTGTTCGGGGTCGAATTGCGCGACCACCGGGCGCGAAGCGGTGGCAAGCACCACGGCACACGAGGCTAGCAGTAGGCCCTTCTTCATCTGGACTCCCTTGACGTAGTCAGTGGACACGCCGCCAACCTAACTCGACATTCCGTCCATGACGACCCGCCTCCGGTATCTCAGCGCCGCCGCAGTGTCCCTTGCCGTGTTTGTCATTTACCGGCTGACGCTTTCTCCCGCCACGGCCATGTGGGACGCGGGCGAGTACATCGCCGCCGCGAAATCCCTCGGCATTCCGCACCAGCCGGGCAACCCGATGGCGATGGTCATCTCGCACGCGTTCGGGCTGATTCCGCTGTCGCCGGAATATGACGTCCGCATCAACACGCTCGCGGCGCTCGCTGGCGCACTGGCCGCGGGACTCTGGTTCCTCGTCGCCGAGCATCTGTTGCAGGCGCGCATCGCGAGCGACCGGCCGCGGCTGCTGGCAGCCGCCGGAACAGCGCTGCTGGGCGCCGGCGCGTTCACCGTGTGGAACCAGAGCGTCGTCATGGAGAAGGTGTATCCATTGGCACTCGTGGGTCTCGCGCTTACGTCGTGGCTGATGCTCAAGTGGATTGACGAAGCCGAGGGGCGCATGTCCGATCGCCTGCTGGTGCTCATCACTTACGTCGTTGGCCTCACGTACACGATCCATCCGGCGGGACTGCTCGCCGGGCCGGCGGTCGGAATGGCCGTGGCGGCACAGCGTCCTCGCACATTGTTGCGTTGGCGATTGATGGCGCTGTTGCCGATCGCCTTCTTCTTTGGGACGTCACCGTTCGCGGTGCTGCCCATCCGCGCCGCGTATCAACCGTACATCAACGAGAGCGCGGTGAGCGCCTGCGAGAACGGCACCCTCGAGCTGAGTTGCACGTTCAGCAAGGAAACCGCGCGGCGCTTGATGGGCACGATCAATCGCGAGCAATACGGCGGCAACCCGGTCATGGCGCGCCGCGGTCCCTTCGTGGCGCAGGTGCAGATGTTCTGGCTGTACTTCAAGTGGCAGTGGCTACGCGATGCCGGGGGCAACTTCGCCATCCCGCAGGCGCTGGTCGCCTCGTTCATGCTGGTGATCGGATTCTTTGGCTTGGCCTCGATCCGGCAGAGCACGCCTGCGGTGACCTTGCCCGTACCCCGTACCCCGCACCCTGCACCCTGGATCAGCCCCGCCTTCGCGTACTTCGCGGTGCTGACCGCGTGCTTCACGCTCGCACTCATCTACTACCTGAATTTCCGCTACGGCTTTTCGCAGAGTCCCGAGCTGACCAACGTCGAGCGTGAGCCGCGCGACCGGGACTACTTCTATATGTGGACGTTCTCTCTGTGGGGACTCCTCGCGGGCCTCGGCATCGTGTCGTTCCTCAAACGCAGACCTGCGCTCATCCTGGCGCTTGCGGTGTTGCCGTTCGTGGCCAACTGGAAAGCGGCCTCGCGCACCGGGCAGCTCTTCACGCGCGAGTGGGCGGCGGACGTCCTGAACTCGATGGAGCCCAACGGCATCATCATCACCCAGGGCGACAACGACAGCTTCCCTCTTTGGCACGCACAGGCGGTGAACGGCATCCGTCCCGACGTGACCATCGCGCTGGTGCCGTACCTCGGCATGGACTGGTACGCGCGCCAGCTGAACCAGCGCTCACCCATCTGGAAGCTCACGAACGCCGAACTCGACACGATTCCGGAAGCAATGGAAGCGACGCAGCCGCTCTCGTTCAGCCACGGCAAGATTGACGCGATCATCCCTCCGGGCTGGCTGACGCGCGACCAGTTGCTCGTGCTCCGCGTGATCAAGGACTCATTTCCCGCCCGCCCCGTCTACTTCACGTTCGGCGGCTACCCGACTCCGCTCGGGCTCGCGGAATACACCAAGCGTGTCGGCCTGGTGCAGAAGCTCATGCCCGAGCCCGTCAAGGAGGACGCCAACACGGTGAAGGTCGAGGGCACGTACGTCGACGTCAAACGTTCACTCGAACTCTGGAACTCGTACAAGGGTGCGCAACAACTGCTGCGCGAAGGGCGATGGTTGGACAACGGCTCCGCGAGTGTGCCGATGTACTACGCCGCGATCGGCCAGGACCTGTCCCGTGCTCTCGTCGCGCGCGGCGACACGGTCCAGGCAGACACCGTCTACTCGATGGTACGAAAGATCGTGGCCACTTTGCAGGAGTAGCCTCATCGGGCCATCTTGCCTCGCATGACCGAGCCACGGTCGCGCCTGCTGGCCGCGACGACCAACGCGTTTTTCGTGGCGCTGCTGTTGCTCGGCGTCACGCTGTTCAGCGACTACGGCCTCTCGTGGGACGAGGTGCCGACGCGCGAGCTCGGCCTTCGCTACATCCTCAACGAAGTGCCCGACCGTCAGGCGCTCGACTCCCTGCGCGTCGCCAGCGGGCCGGCCTTCGAGCGCTTCGGGCCGCTCTTCGAAATCTTCCTCGTCAAGATCGAGCAGACGTTCATCATGTCGGACAGCCGCGCCATCTTCATGATGCGGCATCTGGTCACCTACCTCACGTTCGTGCTCGGCGTGTTCTTGTTTCACCGCCTCTGCCGGCGACGATTCGGCGACGGCCTCGCGCTGTTCGCGGCGATGTCGCTGGCAGCAAGCCCGCAAATGTTCTCGCACGCGTTCTACAACACGAAGGACATCGCGTTCCTGACCGGGTTCGTGGGCGTGATGCTGGCACTCGACAGCGTGCTGAAGAACCCCACGTGGCGTTCCCTGCTGGTGCAGGCGCTGGCAACGACGGCGCTGATTGGCCTCCGCATCATCGGCCTGTTCGCCGTAATGATTTCGGCCGCGAGTATGTTGGCGCGGCGCCCAACACGCCGAACGCTGTGGACGCTGCTCGCGTCCGGCGCCCTCGTGCTCGTGCTCCTGCCCGTGGTGTGGCCCGTGCTGTGGATCGACCCGATCGTCGTGCTCAAGGGCGCGGTGCTTGCCTCTGCGTCCAACCCGTATCGCGGCTCGAACCTGTTTCGCGGAGAGAGTATCCTGGCCTCGGAGTTGCCGTGGGATTACCTGCTGACGTGGATCCTGATCACCACGCCGATGGTGCTCTCGGCGGTGTTTTTTGTCGGCACGTGGCGAGCGATCATTGCCTGCATGCAATCCCCGCGGGCCAGCTTCCTCGCGGAGCAACGCGACGTCATCGTGCTGGCCTGGTTCTTCGTGCCGGTCGTGGGTGCGATCGTCCGGCGGCCGATCACCTACGACGGCTGGCGACACTTCTTCTTCATCTATCCGGCGTTCGTGTACATCGCCGCCATCGGCATGGAGTGGCTGGTAGCCAGGGCAACGGCGTATTTCGGCGAAGCGAAGCAGCGCGCGGTGAGGGTGGGCCTCGTGAGCGCACTGGCACTTGGGATGGCCCCCGCCATCGCGTTCATGGTGGCCAATCACCCGCTCGAGCATCTCTACTTCAATCGCCTTGCCGGCCCGGACATGGCGACCGTGAAGCAGCGCTACGATTTCGACTACTGGGGACTGTCGTACCGACAGGCGCTCCAGTGGATCGTGGACAACGACTCCTCCCGCAAGATTCGCGTTCGCGCGATCAACTATCCGGGGATGGTGAACTCGTTCCTCCTCGACGAGCGCGACCGCAGGCGGATCCGCTTCACCGGACGCGAGGAGCCGACCGACTACTTCATCACGAACTATCGCGCTCATCCCGAGCCGTATCTGTACCCGGACGAAGTGTTTCAAGTGAAGGTCGGCAACGCGGCCGCCGCGTCCGTGTTTCGCTTGAACGGCCGCGTGCCGTTGCCATGACGCAGGCTTCGCTCAAGACGCTGGTGATGGTCCCGACGTACAACGAGCGCGACGATGCGCCCCGCATGGTCGCGGCATTGCACGAGCTCAAGCTCGACGCGGACATCCTGTTCATCGACGACGCGTCTCCCGATGGAACTGGCGCCATCCTCGACGGCCTCAAGGCGACCAACGCGCGCCTGATCGTGCAGCATCGTGTGGGCAAGCTCGGCATCGGCAGCGCGCACCTCGACGGCATCGCCTGGGCGTACGCGCAAGGCTATCAGCGGCTCGTTACGCTCGACAGCGACTTCAGCCACAGCCCGGAAGACGTTCCGAAGTTCCTGCTCGCGTCGGACACGGCCGATGTCGTCGTGGGATCACGCTGGCGCGCTCGCAACAGCCTGCCCGGGTGGAGCATTTTCCGACGCTTCATGACCAACGCGGGACACGTGCTCACGCGTCGTGTGCTCGCGCTGCCGTACGACGCGACCGGCGCGTTTCGTGTGTACCGCCTCGACCGCGTTCCGCGGGAATTGTTTGGACTCGTGAAGTCCAGGGCGTATGCGTTCTTCTTCGACAGCTTGTTCGTGTTGTACAGGAACGCGTGCAGCATCGCCGAACTGCCCATCGTGTTGCCGGCGCGCACGTACGGACACTCGAAGATGACAACCGGCGCGGCACTCCAGAGCGTGCGAATCATGTTCGGCATCGCGTTGCAGTACCGGCGCAACCCGGCGCGATTCCATTTGCCGGCGCAACCCGTGCAGATCGACCGTGGCCTCGTGGACCCGCAGCACTGGGATGAGTACTGGCGCGCGTCGCAGGCGCTCAGCAACCGCGTCTACTCGGTCATCGCCTCCCTGTACCGACGTCTTTTCATCAGGCCGCGGCTCCAGCACTTGATTCGCCACACGTTCGCGCGCGGGTCGCGGTTGCTGCACGCGGGCTGCGGGGGCGGCGAAGTGGACCAGGGTCTGCACGAACGCATGCGGATCTCGGCGATGGACATATCACCCGAAGCCGTGGCGCTCTACGCCAGGAACAACCCTGCTGCGGCGCTCATCAAGCATGGCGACATCCTCGCCATCCCGTTCGCCGACGACACATTCGACGGCTACTACAGCCTCGGCGTCATCGAGCACTTCACGGACGCGGAGATCACGAAGCTGTTTGCTGAGGCGTTCCGAGTGCTGAAGCCCACCGGCAAGCTCTTGCTGTTCTGGCCGATGGTGAAGGCGCCGAGCGTGAAGGTGCTCGGCGCCGCTCACCGTCTCATGAATTTCGGCGGCGGTCAGACGCGGCTGCATCCACCGGAGGTCTCGCTGCTCAGTTCACGGGCTATGGCCGAGCATGCGCTGGAGCGGTCGGGGTTCCGGCTCGTGTCCTATGACTTCGGCGCGAAGGACATCTGGATCCAGGCGGCCATCGTCGCGTCGAAAGCAGTGCGGTAGGGCGTTATCCGCTGCGCTGCGCGATGAACAGCATCTCGCCGGACAACCGCAGGTAGACGACCGGGCGCAGCGCGAACAGCGGTGCGAGTGCCGCCGACATCAAGCGATGCAGGCTATAGCGACGCAGGGAGTTCTTCAGCGTCGCGTGGGTCGCCGCGAACGGATAGCGGGTCGTGGCGAGGTGGCGAAAACCCGCGTCCGCCGCCAAGCGACTCAGGCTCCGATGGGTGAAGTACTGGATGTGCTGCCCCTGCCAGTACCACCAGCGCCGCCCAAGCACTCGGGGCAACCACGCGCTGGAGTCGCCGGTCCAGATGACGACGACACCGCCGGGGCGCACGAGCGCCGCGAGATTCGCCATTTCCGCACGCGGGTCGGGAAAATGCTCGATGACACCGATGAGTGACACGACATCGAATCGCGCGGTCTCGTGTGCGGCGAATGCGGCCAGCGGCTCCTGATGGACGGTATGCCCGCGATCGCGCGCGATCTTGCATGACCAGTTCGACAGTTCGAGCCCTTCGGGCGAGTATCCCCGCGAACGAGCCACGTCGAGGAAGTCGCCGGTTGCGCAGCCAACATCGAGCAAGCGCTTGCCCGGCGAGTGCTTCTCGACCGTGCGCAGGACCGCGTCCGCCGACAAACGCCGTGATTCCGCGTGCTTGAGGTATTCCTCGTCGACAACGTCCACATAGCTGTCGACGACACCGGATGGGAGCGGCGCGCAGAATACGTGCGAGCAGCTCGCGCAACGAACAACCCGAAATGTCTTGCAGTTCTCCGGACTGAACGAGTAGGAGAACGAGACGTCTTCAATGCGAGTGAGTTCCGCCGGATGCACCTCTTCCAGGTCGGTCGATCGGCACACCAGGCAACTGTTCATCGCAGCGAATATATCTCGGCCGTCCATCACGACACCTGCGCATCCCGGAACACGCGCCCGCTAGTTGTCGGATCTAAAGAGGTTGTTCACGCCGCATCAGGAAGTGGAGGAGCGGTGGAACGCGGCCGAGCGACCGATGGGGTCGTTCGACGTTGTAGGAATCTAGGAAGTCCGGGAGTGCGGCGGCGCGCCGCGTGGA
>JANNRQ010000031.1:0-33992 GCA_031401495.1 Gemmatimonadota bacterium | reverse complement strand
TCCACGCGGCGCGCCGCCGCACTCCCGGACTTCCTAGATTCCTACAACGTCGAACGACCCCATCGGTCGCTCGGCCGCGTTCCACCGCTCCTCCACTTCCTGATGCGGCGTGAACAACCTCTTTAGATCCGACAACTAGGCGGCACTCAGTGTCTCAACGAGGCGCTCAGCGAGCTTCGCGTGCGACGCGACCAGCGCGATGACGAGACTCAGGAGCCGTACCCGCTCCACGTCTTCGTCGACAAACACACCCTGCATGGTGCGGTTGGTGAGGTTCACGACGCCGATGAGCTCCTCTCTGTACACGAGCGGGAAACTGATGAAGGAGCCGCTGGTGAAGTACTCGTCGCGCAGCAACGGGTGGCCTTTGGCCTCGGTTACGTCCTGGACGAGGATGGGCTCCCGGGTCGCCGCCACCTTCCCGGAGACGCCCTGGCCGATCTTCACGCGCGCGCCCTCGGTGATGTTCGGCGCAATTCCCTTGGCCGACGCGATGTAGAGTAGACCTTCTTCAGGCGCCCGCAGCAGCAACGAGCAGCGGTGTGACTGCATGTCGTCGCCTACGAGCGCGAGCAAACCGTCCGCCAGTTGCCGCGGGTCGCCGGCGGTGTTGTCCAGGGTCAGCACGCGGTCGATGAGGTAGAGCGTGCGCGTGCGCTCGCGGAGCTGCTCGCTACGCCGATGCAACTCGATGTGCGCCTTTTCCAGCTGTTCAACCGCACTGCCCACGGTTGCTTCCACCGCGTCCGCCTTCTTGCGGTTGCGACGCGCCTCCTCGAGGGCGACGGCCAGTTCCCGCTCCAGCTGGACGACGCGCGCCGGGTCCGCGCCCACCACGTGTTCGCCGGTGACCGCGATCAGCTTTTCCTCGAGCGTCGTCAGCTTCTTCTCGTACTCGCCGTGCAGGCGCTGCGTGAAGCCTTCCAGGGCGCGCACGGCTTCCTCGCGCGCCTCGCGCTCCAGGAGACGAGCGTGTGCCAATTCGAATAGCGCTGCCGCCGGCGCAAACCGCTCCGCGGTTCGGGTTCCGAAGATTTTTCTGGGCTCGTACAGCACGAGCAGCGACGCGAGCGATCCGTCGAAGCGGAGTCCGCGCACCGCGAGCATGCCGCCCTCGCCAAAGGTCTTGAGCGCAAAGAGACCCGCGTTTTCGTCGGATGTGGCGCCGAAGTCCACGAACTGGCCGCCGGCCGCGATGGCGCCGCGCTCGCGGCCCGGTAGATGGTCCAGCGTGGTGTCGAGTGTCACGCGCTCCACCGCCTGCGTGGTGGCGAGCAGGCGTTCGCGCATAAGCGTTCGGCGCGCGTCAAAGCGGACCCACGCGAGCTGCGCGAAGCGGTCCAATTCGGCGAGCGAGTCCGCCAGCGCTTTCAGCGCGCCCTCCACATCCGTGGCGACGCTGAGCGACTGGGCGAGCGAGGCGAGCGTTCGCGGCGGCATGTACGACGAGAATTCAGGGCGGCGTCCACGTGGACGCGGTAGGAATGTGATTGCGTACGTTCAAGCGTGTCAATCGGTTGCGTGGGTCACATTTCTTGACTTCACTCTCAGCGCCGGTAGTTTTCAAGCAATGGCGGAGCGTACCGTGCAGCTCGTTCTGCACTATGACGGCTCGGGTTTCAGTGGGTGGCAGCGCCAACCCGAGCAGCGCACCGTACAAGGCGTCGTCGAGCAGTCGCTGGAGCGCCTGTGCGGCCAACCGGTCGCAGCCTTGGGTTCCGGTCGAACGGACGCCGGTGTCCACGCCCGCGGCCAAGCCGTCGGCGTCCGCGTGGCAGAGAAATGGAGCGCCGATGCCCTGCGTCGGGCGCTTAACGCCGTGCTGCCAGACGACGTGTGGGTTGCCGCCGCCTTCGACATGAAGCCGGAGTTCCACGCGCGCTACAGCGCCATCGCCAGGCAGTACCGCTACTATGTCGGCACCGACGCTGAGGCGAACTCGCCGTTCCGACGGAAGACCGAGTACGCCTTCGCGTTTCCGGTGGACCGCGCCGCGCTCACAAATGCCGCGTCGTGTCTACAGGGTGATCACTCGTTTCGGGCGTTCGCTGTCAAGGACACGGCGCCGGAGTCCGATAGCCATCGCTGCAGCGTTGCTGTCGCGCGCTGGGATGACCGGCCCGGCGGACTCGTGTTCGTGATCGAGGCCAATCGATTCCTCCACCACATGGTGCGCTTCCTCGTCGGCACCATGCTTGACGTTGCGTCCGGTCGCCGGCCGCTTTCGGACATTGCCACGCTGCTTGGCGCGGCGGACAATCTCGAAACGTCGTCTCCCGCGCCGGCGCAGGGCCTCTTCCTCGAAGCGGTGACGTACCCGCGCGAGCTGTACGCATGACGGCGCGCGTCGTGGTTCTTGCGCTTGCCGTTGCGATTCAGGCGTGCGACGCGCCCTCGGATGCGGCTGCTTCGGCCAGTCAGCAGCGAACGCCCGCGACGAAGCAGGCGACGCAATCTTCGGTCACTGACAGCCGCCGAACCGCGATCACGCAAGCGGTCGATCGTGTGGCGCCCGCGGTCGTCACCGTTCAAACGCAGGCGCGCGAGCGCGTACGCAACGATCCGTTCGTCGACTTCTTCGGGTTTGGAAGCTTCGGTGGCAGCGAGTCGCGCGTGGTGCCGGGCCTTGGCACGGGCTTCGTTGTCGATGCCTCGGGTGTCATCGTCACCAATGCGCACGTCGTGGCCAACGCCGACAGCATCAGCGTGATGTTCCGCGACGGATCGGTGGCACCGGCCACCCTGCTCGGTACGGACGAGACCAACGACATCGCGGTGTTGCGAATCAAGAAGTCGGGGTTGCCGGTTGCATCCTTGGGCAACTCCAGCGCGGTCGCGATCGGTGAGTGGGCCATCGCCATCGGAAACCCGTACGGATTCGTCCTCGGCAACTCCGAGCCGACCGTCACGGTCGGCGTGATCAGCGGCGTTGGGCGCAACCTGTTGGCGCGCGGTGACGGCGCGGGCTCGTACCTCGACATGATCCAGACCGACGCCGCGATCAATCCCGGCAACTCGGGCGGTCCGCTGGTGAACGCGGACGGTGAAGTGATCGGCGTGAACAGCTCGATCTATTCGCCGAGTGGCGGCTCCGTGGGGATCGGGTTCTCGATTCCCATCAATCGCGTCCGTCATGTCGTCGAGGACCTGGTGGCACACGGTTCGGTCCGCCGCCCGTGGATCGGCGCACGCATGCGATATCCCGATGCCGACAACGTTCGCGCGACCATCGCCACTGGCGCGGTTATCAGCACCGTGACGCCGAGTTCCCCTGCAGCGCGCGCCGGGTTGCAGGCGGCTGATGTTGTGCTCTCTGCGGGCTCCCGCACCATCAGGAATCCCTATGACTGGGAGGCGGTGCTGCTGGACCTCCGGCCGGGCGTGAGCGTTGACCTCAAGGTGAGACGCGGCTCCCGGGAGTTCGCGACGGCGGTTCGCGTGGAAGACCTTCCGGAAGTGTCGGCGCCCAAGGTGCAAGTGCTCCAGCAGCTCGAGCTCGTGACCCTCACGCCGACCATTCGCACGGAGCGATCGCTCAAGAGCGCCAATGGCGCGTTGATTCTCAGAGTGGGTGACGGCATCGCCGACCAGCTCGGCCTCCGGGCCGGCGATCTGATCATTCAGATTGGCCAGGAGCGCATCACGTCGGCGCCCGAGGCCAAGAGCACGCTCGATGCGCTCGCGGGGCGCGGGGGCATCCAGATGCTCGTCGAACGGAACGGCAGGGCCCTGTGGACTGACCCATTCAGGATCGGCCGATGAGCCACGACCAGTATTCGTCCCCGCTGTCCGAGCGCTACGCATCAAAGGCGATGCTTGAACTGTGGTCGCCGCGCACCCGCCACGGATTGTGGCGCGAGTTGTGGCTCGCCCTTGCGACCGCGGAGCGTGAGTTGGGCCTCGACATTCCGGAGAAAGGTCTCCGCGAAATGCGCGAGCATCTCTCCGACATAGACTTCGACGCGGTCGCGAAATACGAGAAGAAGTTCCGGCACGACGTGATGGCGCACATCCACGCGTTCGGTGACGTCGCGCCCGCTGCCAAGGGCATCATCCATCTGGGCGCCACGAGCGCGTACGTCACGGACAACGCGGACCTGATCATGATGCGTCGCGGCTTGGGCCTGCTGCGCGCCAAGGCAATCCGTGTGCTCCGCGCACTCGCCCGGTTTGCCAAGCAGTGGCGCGACGAACCGACCTTGGGCTCCACGCACCTTCAGCCCGCACAGCCGACCACGGTGGGCAAGCGCGCGACGCTGTGGATGCAGGACCTCGTGCTGGATCTCGCCGAACTCGATCATCGCGTCGCCACGCTCCCGTGTCGCGGGGTGAAAGGAACCACTGGCACGCAGGCGAGCTTCCTCGAGCTGTTCGACGGCGATCACAAGAAGGTCCGGGAACTTGACCACAAAGTGGCGATGGCCATCGGATTCAAGGAGTCTATTCCGGTCTCCGGCCAGACGTATTCGCGGAAGCTCGATGCGCAGGTTCTGGACGTCGTGAGCGGCATCGCGGCCAGCGCCTCCAAGTTCAGCGGCGACCTCCGCGTGCTTCAGGCGTTCGGCGAGATCGAGGAGCCGTTCGAGAGCGGTCAGGTGGGTTCGTCGGCGATGGCCTACAAGCGCAACCCGATGCGCTGCGAGCGTATCGCGTCGCTCGCGCGCTTCGTGCTCAACCTGAACGCGAACGCCAACGAAACGCACGCGGTGCAATTTCTGGAACGCACGCTGGACGACAGCGCCAATCGTCGGCTCACGATCCCTGAGGCATTCCTCGCCACGGACGCGATACTCCTGCTGATGGAAAACGTTGTCAGCGGCCTCGAAGTGCATCCAGCGCGCATCCGGCGCCGCCTCGAGGACGAATTGCCGTTCATGGCTACCGAGCAGCTCCTCATGCGCGCGGTGAAGTCCGGCGACGACCGTCAGGAGGCGCACGAGCGGATCCGCAAGCATAGCATCGATGCGGCCCGCGCGGTAAAGGAAGGCGCACCGCGCAATGATCTGCTGGATCGCCTGGCGGGCGACAAAGGCTGGACGGTGCCGTTGCGCGACATGCAGGCGGCATTGGACCCGTCCGCGTTCGTGGGACGTGCTCCGCAGCAGGTGGACGAGTTCCTCGCCGAGGTCGTCGCACCGCTACTCGCGGGCTCCGAGTCGGCCGAGAAGGCCGAAGCGGTACGCGTATGACGCTCGCGGTCGCGTCACTCGCCGCCCTGCCGCTTCGCCACCTCCGGCGCGGCAAGGTGCGCGAGGTCTATGAAGTGGACGCGTCGCGCCTGCTCATTGTCGCGACGGATCGCGTCAGCGCCTTCGATGTTGTCATGAACGAAGCCGTGCCGCACAAGGGCGCCGTGCTGACGCAGATGACGGCGTACTGGCTTCGGCATTTCCAAGGCGATGTCCGCCACCACATGCTGGCCAGCGACATCGGCGAGATTGTTGCTCTGGTGCCCGCGCTCGTGTCGCACCGGGAGGAGCTGGCCGGTCGCGCGATGCTCTGCCGCCGGACCGAGGTGTTTCCGGTCGAGTGTGTCGTGCGCGGCTACATCTCTGGCTCGGCGTGGAAGGAGTACGTTCAGTCCGGAACGCTCGCGGGTGAGCCACTGCCGAAGGGAATGCTCGAAGCGTCGCCGTTCGAGCGTCCAATCTTCAGCCCCGCGACCAAGGCCGAGTCCGGCCACGACGAGAATATCACGCGGAGCCAGATGGCGAACGCGATTGGCAAGGACGTGGCCCTCGAACTGGAGCGCCTCGCGATGCACGTCTACTCGCGTGGGCGCGATCTTGCGCGGGAGCGCGGCATCATCGTCGCCGATACGAAGTTCGAGTTCGGGCGTGACGAGCGCGGCGACATCACGCTCATTGACGAAGTACTGACGCCCGACAGCTCGCGCTTCTGGCCCGCCGACAAGTACCAGGCTGGCCGCACGCAGCCGAGTTTCGACAAGCAGCCGCTGCGCGACTACCTCGATTCGGAGCGCAAGGCCAGCCGGTGGAGCGGCGACTATCCGCCGCCACCGCTACCATATGATGTGGTCCGGGCCACCAGCGACCGCTATCTGGATGCTTTCCGGCGCATCACCGACAAGGACCTACGGGAGACCACCCAGCTGTGAGCTTCGCACGCGAAGGACTTCCCTTCATTGTCATTGCCGCGCTGCTGGCCGCCGGCGGATACGCATGGGCACTGAACCGGCGTTCGTGGCCGCTGTGGCTGCTGGCGTTCGTGCTCACGCTGCTCGCGCTCTGGGTGGCGTACTTCTTCCGCGATCCCGAGCGTGAAGGCGAACGCGGGGATCAGATCGTGATCGCCCCGGCCGACGGCCGCATCGTGCAAATCGCCGAAGTGGACGAGCAGACGATGCTCAAGGGCAAGGCGGTGCGCGTCTCAATCTTCATGAACGTGTTCAACGTCCATGTGAACCGGTATCCGGTGACGGGCAAGGTCTTCGCGACACAGTACAACCCAGGCCTCTTCCTCAACGCTGCCGCGGACAAGGCCAGTCTCGACAACGAGCAGTCCACCGTCGGCATCGAGATGGGCAAGCACAAGATCCTTGTGCGTCAGATTGCCGGACTCATTGCGCGCCGCATCGTGACGTACAGCAAGGTTGGCGACTCGGCGAAGCAGGGCGACCGCTACGGCCTCATCCGTTTCGGATCGCGCGTTGACGTGTTCATGCCGGTGGGGACCACGGTGCGCGTGAAACTCGACCAGCTAACGTCTGCCGGTGTCACGGTGCTCGGAGACCTGCCGAAGTGAGAGGGCCTCTGCCGCCGCCGAATATGCGGCGTCGTGTGGTCGTGTTGTTCCCCAGCGGCCTCACGCTGCTGAACCTGTTCTTCGGCGTGTTCGCCATCGTTGCGGCATCGCGCGAGCTCTACATGCAAGCGGGTTGGTACGTCATCCTCGGCGGAATGGCGGATGCGTTCGATGGCCGCGTGGCGCGCGCGACCAATTCCGAGGGCCGGTTCGGCGAGGAACTGGATTCGCTCGTGGATGTCGTCACCTTTGGCCTGGCACCGGCGATGATCATGTACTTCGCCGTGATGAACCGGGCGGGCTGGGACTGGCTGTGGTGCTTCGCGTTCACCGCGTGCGCGGTGCTCCGCCTGGCTCGTTTCAATGTGGAGCAGGCCGGCACCGCCAAGACGTACTTCCATGGCCTGCCGAGCCCGGCCGCCGGCATCACGCTGGCCACGTACTACTGGTTCAGTCAGTCCCCACTCTACACGGAAACCGCGATCGGAGACTGGGCGTGGCACCAGATGCTCCGCATCGTGATGGCGGTGCTCGCCTTCCTTATGGTGAGCAACGTGCCATACCCGGTGATGCCGCCGGTGGGCTTCCGCAGCCCGCGCCAGCTGATTGGCTTGGGCATCCTGGTGTGCGGCACCGCGATGCTGATCTTCGGCCGGTTGGAGTACTTCTTCCCGCTCGCCGTGGGCTATGTCGCGTTTGGACTCCTCCGGGGCGTGGTGCTCGGCTTGCTGGAACGGCAGCAGATCCCGGTTCCGGCGGGCTGGTTCCCGGGCGGAGACGAGTCGTCGTCGCCTCCGGACGGCAGGATTCTGAACAGCGTCGGAGACGGATTGAGCGAGGAAGACAGTGAAGGCCGCTATTTTCGACCCCAGCGTCGCCGCAGCGGCAAGAGTGAACGCGGAGAACGTGGCGAGCGCGGCGGTTCCGGTCCCAACAACCCAAGCTGACACACATGAGTCGCTTTCGAGTCGCGCTGCACATCGTGCCACGGCGCGGACTGCTGGACCCTCAAGGCAAGGCGGTCGCCGACGCCCTGCACACACTCGGCTTCAAGTCCGTGGGTGACGTGCACGTCGGGCGCCACCTGATCCTGGATGTGGACGCCAAGAATGCGGCAGACGCGGAAAAGGACGTGCGGGCGATGTGCCAGCGGCTGCTGGCCAATCCAGTGACGGAGGATTTCGAGATTGCGGGAGTGACCGCCGCATGAAGTTCGGCATCGTCACCTTCCCCGGTTCCAACTGCGATCACGACGCGTACTACGCAGTGGTCGAAAAGCTCGGCGAACAGGCCGTGTATCTGTGGCACAAGAATCACGATCTTCAAGGCAGCGACGCCATCATCCTGCCGGGCGGGTTTTCCTACGGCGATTACCTGCGCGCCGGCGCGATTGCGCGATTCAGTCCCATCATGACCGAAGTAGTGGCGCATGCAAAGCGGGGCGGGCCCGTGCTTGGCATCTGCAACGGGTTTCAGATCGCGTGCGAGGCCGGATTGCTGCCAGGCGCCTTGCTTCGCAATGCCAGTCTCAAGTTCCTGAGCGCCTCGCTGAGAGTGAGCGTGGTCAACGCGGACACGATGTTCACCAATCGGTACGACACCGGACAAGTGTTGACGATGCCCGTGGCGCACGGCGATGGCCGATACACGGCCGACGACGCCACCCTCGACCGCCTTGAGGGCGAGGGACAGGTCGTGCTCCGATACGTCGGCGAAGTCGGCCAGCCGCAGGAGACCAACCCGAACGGATCCATGCGCTCAATTGCCGGGATCATTAACGCGGACGGCAACGTGATGGGGCTGATGCCGCATCCCGAGCGTGCCTTGGACGCAGCGCTTGGCTCCGCAGATGGCATCGGGCTTTTTGAATCGGTGCTCGCGCGAGTCGCTGCCTGACCCCAACGAAACCTCACGGAGCTGAACCATGGCCAGACATACGCAGGAAACACCCAGCCGCAATGAAGACGAGTTCTTCGCCAAGCAGGACGCGGAGCTCATGAAGCAGATGCGTGCCAAGCTGGACAAGGAACGCGAGACGCTCGAGCGCAAGGCGCATCACATGAAGTGCCCCAAGTGCGGCGCTGATCTCAAAGAAGAGCCGCTCGGGCCGGTCAAGGTCGACGTTTGCACTGAGTGCAAAGGCATTTGGTTTGACGCTGGCGAGCTCGACATGATGAAGCACGCCAAAAGGGGCAGCGCCGGTATCATGGACAGCTTCATGGACCTGATCTCGCGGGCGGGCAAGAAATGACGGTTGTTCCCCGCCCAGGCGACCCGGCGATTACGCCGGCGCTCGTCGCGGAGCACGGCTTGACGCAGGACGAGCACCGCAAGATCGTGGAGATGCTGGGTCGCGAGCCGACGTTCACCGAGCTCGGCATCGTGAGCGCGCTGTGGAACGAGCACTGCGCCTACAAGCACTCGCGCCCGCTGCTCAAGACCTTGCCCACCAAAGCGCCGTGGGTTCTTCAGGGCCCGGGCGAGAATGCGGGCGTCATCGCGCTCGGCGACGGCATGGCGGTCGCGTTCAAGATCGAGTCACACAACCACCCGACGGCGGTTGAGCCCTATCAGGGCGCCGCGACCGGCGTCGGTGGCATCCTGCGCGACGTGTTCACGATGGGCGCGAGGCCCATCGCGTTGCTCAACTCGCTGCGATTCGGGTCGCTCAAGTCCACCCGGGCCCGCTACCTGTTTGGCGGTGCCGTGAAAGGCATCGGCGACTACGGCAACTGCGTTGGCGTCCCGACTGTGGGCGGCGAAGTGGTGTTCGACGAATCGTACGAGGGCAATCCTCTCGTGAACGCGATGTGCGTTGGCGTCATGCGCGAAGACGAACTGATGCGTGCGGTGGCGAGCGGCGTCGGCAACCCGGTCATCGCGGTGGGCGCGCGCACGGGCCGCGACGGTATTCACGGTGCGTCGTTCGCTTCGGCCGATCTCTCCGAGGAGAGCGAGGCCAGGCGCCCGCAGGTTCAGGTGGGCGATCCGTTCACTGAGAAGCTGCTGCTCGAGGCGAGCCTGGAGTTGATCAAGAGCGGTGCGATCGTCGCGCTTCAGGATATGGGCGCGGCCGGCCTCACGTCGTCGTCGGCAGAAATGGCCGCGCGTGGCGATGTCGGCGTAACGATCGACGTCACCAAGGTGCCGACGCGCGAGCAAGGCATGACGCCCTACGAGATCCTGCTCAGCGAATCGCAGGAGCGCATGCTGGTCGTGGCCAAGAAGGGTCGCGAGCACGAAGTCACGGCGATTCTCGAGAAGTGGGACCTCACCGCATCGGTGTGCGGTGAAGTCATCGCCGAGCCAGTGTATCGCGTCACCGAGGGCGATCGAGTGGTCGCCGAGTTCCCGGGAACGCGACTCGTCACCGAGTGCCCCACCTATACGCCGCCCGCACAGGAAGACCCTGCGATCATTGAGTTGCGCTCTCGCGACGTGAGCAAGATCAGGGAGAAGTCGGAAGAGTCCGATGCGATGTGGACGCTCAAGCAGCTCCTTGCGTCGCCCACGATCGCCAGCAAGACGTGGGTGTACCGCCAGTACGATTCAACCGTTCGCGCCGGAACTGTGGTGGGACCCGGTGGCGACGCCGCAGTGATCCGGGTGCGCGGCTCCAAGAAGGGCCTGGCGCTCAAGGTCGACTGCAACGGACGCTACTGCTACCTCGAGCCCAAGATGGGCGCGCGCATCGCGGTCGCGGAGTCTGCGCGCAACGTCGCCTGCGCCGGCGGCCGTCCCAAGGCCGTGACCAACAATCTCAACTTTGGCAACCCCAAGCGGCCTGAGGTCTATCATCAGCTGAAAGAGGCCGTCGCCGGCATGAAGGAAGCGTGCGAAGTACTGGGCACGCCCGTCACTGGCGGCAACGTGTCCCTCTACAACGAGCACCCGGGCGGCGCGGTGTACCCGACGCCGGTGATCGGAATGGTGGGCGTGCTGGAGTCGCTCGACCACGCCACGCCGGCCGCGTTCCAGGCCGAAGGCGACGCGATCATTCTGCTCGGTGAACCGACAGACGAACTCGGCGGCAGCGAGTACCTGCACACGATCCACGGCGTTGTCGCGGGCGCCCCGCCCCGCTGCGATCTCAACGCCGAAAAGGCCCTGATCGAAGCGCTGCTCGCCGGGATTACCTCGGGCTCGGTCAAGTCTGCGCACGATTGCAGCGATGGCGGGCTTGGCGTTGCGCTGGCCGAGTGCACGATGATGAACCGCGACCAGATGCGCGGCGCAGAGGTCGACCTTTCCCTGTGGTCGGCATTGCCGGTTCGCGCGCTGCTCTTTGGTGAAGCGCAGGGTCGCGTCGTCGTGACGTCCGCGAAGCCAGCCGAGGTTCTCGCGGCGACCAAGAAGCACGGTGTTCCGGCGGCGCGCATCGGGACCGTGCGCGGCACGTCCAAGCTCCAGATCAAGATCGGCGCGAAGCAATGCGAAGCGCCGCTCGGCGACCTCGCAGCCGCATATCACGAAGCTATTCCCCGCATCATGGCCAGGACGGCTGCGGTCAATACGACACCGGAACTGGCCGGAGCAACGGCCTGATGTGCGGCATCTTCGGCGTACACGGTCATCCTGACGCAGTCCAGCTGGCGCAGTTGGGGCTGTACTCCCTTCAACATCGCGGCCAGGAGTCCGTGGGGCTCGCGGCGTTCGACGCCAAGGGAGGTGCGAGCGTGGTGCGCGCCATGGGCACCATCACGCCGGAGATCAGCAATCAACTGAACGAAATGCGTGGCACGACCGCCGTCGGTCACACGCGCTACAGCACGGCCGGGTCGTCCACGCTCGATAACGCCGGCCCGGTGTTCGTAAGCTCGCGCGGCGGCCATATCTGCCTGGCCCACAACGGCAACCTCGTCAACGCCACTGAACTCCGCGGCGAACTCGAGAACGAGGGTTCGATTTTTTCGTCCACGATGGACTCGGAAGTCATCGTGCACTTGTTGGCCAAGTCCGACGCGCCAACGCCGGCTGGCAAGGTGGCCGAGGCGCTCAAGCACGTCGAAGGCGCGTACAGCCTCATCATCTCCTTTGGCGACAGGCTGGTGGCCACGCGCGATCCACGCGGCTGGCGCCCGCTCATGATGGGCAAGCTCAACGGATCGGTCGTGTTTGCGTCGGAGACCTGCGCGCTGGATATCGTGGGCGCCAAGTTCGAGCGTGAGGTGCAACCGGGCGAAGTGATCACAGTGGACGCCAAGGGCGTTACGTCAACGTTCCCGTTCGAGAAGAAGGAATCCACGCGCTGCGTGTTCGAGTACGTGTATTTCGCGCGGCCGGACAGTCAGGTGTTCGCCGGCACGGTGGACCGCGCGCGCCGCGAGCTTGGCCGGCAGTTGGCGCGCGAGCATCCAGCCCCCAAGGCGGACTTGGTTTTCGCCGTACCGGACTCCTCTAACTCCGCGGCGCTGGGTTACTCGGAGATCAGCGGGCTGCCGTACGAACTGGCCTTGATTCGCAATCACTACGTGGGCCGCACGTTCATCCAGCCGACGCAGGCCGATCGCGATGCCAAGGTGCGCGTGAAGTACAACGCGGTGCGCGAGGTCGTGTCCGGGAAGAGCGTGGTGATGGTGGACGACTCCATCGTGCGCGGTACGACGACGCGTGGCCTGGTCGCATTGGTGCGGTCGGCCGGTGCTCGCGAGGTCCATATGCGCGTCAGTTCCCCGCCGATCACTGGTTCGTGCTATTACGGCATCGACACGCCGACCAAGGCTGAACTCATCGCCGCGAACAACGACCTCGAGGCCATCCGCAAGCATATCGGCGTCGACAGCCTGGGCTACCTGAGCCTCGACGGCATGCTCAAGTCCGTACCGGATGGCCCAAAGGGCTTCTGCCACGCCTGCTTCTCCGGTGAGTACCCAACGGCTCCGCCGAAGTCCGCCCGACAGAAGTAGGGCTGTTCACGTTACCAGTACCAAGGGGTCGGACTCCATGGTGAAGTCGGTGTACTTCTTCGGCGAAGGCAAGGCCGAAGGCTCCCGGGACATGCGGGCAGTGCTTGGTGGCAAGGGCGCGGACCTGGCCGAGATGACCAACCTCGGCATCCCAGTCCCACCGGGCTTCACGATCGCGTGTGAGTCGTGCTCCGGGTTCCTTCGCGACGGAAAGGAAACCGACCAACTGCACGCCGAAGTGGACCAACACCTGGCGCGGCTGGAGCAGGTCACCGGTCGCCGGTTCGGCGACGCTGCCAATCCCCTGCTCGTGTCGGTGCGCTCGGGCGCCAAGGTCTCGATGCCGGGGATGATGGAAACGATCCTCAACCTGGGCCTCAACGACGTCACCGTGCAGGGACTGGCGCGGTCCACCACCAACCCGCGCTTCGCCTACGACGCGTATCGGCGCTTTGCGCAGATGTACGGCGACGTCGTTCTGGGCGTTCAGGCGGCGAGCTTCGAGCACCTGCTCCGGTCCAAACGGCTGACGCAGGGCGTGCAATCTGACGCGGAACTCGACGAGGAGTCGCTTCGCAACCTGGTGGAGGAGTACAAGTCGCTCATTCGCGGGAATGCCGGCGCCGAGCTGCCGAAGGATCCGCGCGAACAGCTATGGGGCGCGATTCGCGCCGTCTGGCGCTCGTGGAACGGCCGCAAGGCGATTGACTACCGTCGCGTCAACAAGATCGCTGACAACATCGGTACCGCCGTGAATGTGCAGGCCATGGTCTTCGGCAACCTGGGCGAAGACTCCGGCTCGGGCGTGGCGTTCACGCGCAACCCGTCCACCGGCGAGCGCGCGTTTTATGGCGAATTCCTGTCGAACGCCCAGGGTGAAGACGTGGTGGCCGGCATCCGCACACCACTCAGCGTCGTGGACATGGAGCGCCGCTTTCCGGCGGCGTACGCCGACCTGCTCAAGGTGCAGGACCGTCTGGAGCGTCACTTCACGGAGATGCAGGACGTGGAGTTCACGGTGGAGCGTGGCAAGCTGTTCATGCTCCAAACACGGACCGGCAAGCGAACCGCAGCAGCCGCTGTTCGTATCGCCGTGGAGATGGTGTCGGAACTCCTGCTGGACGAGAACGCGGCCGTGCAGCGTGTGAAGCCCGAGCAGCTCGACCAACTGATGCACCCGGTGATCGCCGCCACTGTGTCTGCGGCTGCGCTGTGCGTGGGCCTGCCCGCGAGCCCCGGCGCCGCCAGTGGGATGGTGGTGTTCGATCCTGACGTCGCCGACCAGCGGGGCGCCAAAGGGCAAAACGTTGTCCTCGTGCGCGAGGAGACCACGCCGGACGACTTCCATGGCATCGTGGCCGCGCGCGCCGTGCTCACAGCACGGGGCGGGATGACCAGCCACGCCGCCGTAGTGGCGCGCGGCATGGGCAAGTGCGCCATTGTCGGCTGCAAAGACATGGAAGTAGATCTTGAGGCGCGCCTTTTCCGCGTCGGCGAGCGTGTGGTACGGGAGGGCGAGTGGATCACCCTCGACGGCGCCACGGGCCGTGTATTCCTCGGCGACCTCCCGACCACCCCGTCAGAAATCGTTCAGGTGAGCCACGGCGCGCTCAAGCCGGACGAGGCGCGATCGTACAAAGCGTTCGCCACCCTGCTTGGCTGGGCCGACAAGGTGCGGCGCCTCAAGGTGCGAGCCAATGCTGACACGCCCGCGGATGCGCGCGTCGCGCGCGGGTTTGGCGCGGAGGGTATTGGGCTGTGCCGCACGGAGCACATGTTCTTCGAGGGTGACCGCATCCACACGATGCGGCGCATGATCGTGGCACGCGATGAAGGCGGCCGCCGGCGCGCACTCCATGAACTGCTGCCGCTCCAGCGTGGCGACTTCGAAGGGATATTCGAGGCGATGTCCGGGTTTCCGGTGACGATTCGCCTGCTAGACCCGCCGCTTCACGAGTTCCTGCCGCACGGCGGCGAGGAGAGCAAGCTCCTCGCCCGGCAACTCGGACTGACGAGACCTGCGCTGGCAAGCATCGTGGAATCCCTGCGCGAAACGAATCCGATGCTAGGGCACCGCGGCTGCCGGTTGGGCATCACGTACCCGGAGATCACGGAGATGCAGGCGCGCGCAGTTTTCGAAGCGGCGGCTGCTGCGCGCCGTCGCGGCATCGAGGTGCACCCGGAGATCATGATTCCGCTGGTGAGCACACAGAGCGAATTCGACCATCAACGCGCCATCGTGGACGCCATGGCTCGCGAGGTGCTGGGGCGCGAGACGCTGCCCTATCTCGTCGGCACGATGATCGAACTGCCACGAGCCGCGCTCACAGCGCGCCGGATTGCGACGACCGCCGAGTTCTTTTCATTCGGCACCAACGACCTGACGCAGACCACCTTCGGGCTGAGCCGTGACGACGCGGGTCGCTTCCTTCCCACCTACGTGGACCGCGGGCTGTTGACCGAGGATCCGTTCCAGGTGCTGGACGTCGAGGGCGTGGGCCGGCTCATCCAGTTTGCCGTGACTGAGGGCCGCGCCGCCCGGCCAGGGCTCAAGCTGGGGATCTGCGGCGAGCACGGCGGCGAGCCGGCATCGATCGCGTTCTGCCATGCGACTGGGTTGGACTACGTGTCGTGCTCACCCTTCCGCGTGCCCATTGCCCGGTTGGCCGCCGCGCAGGCGGCACTAGCTCAATGACTTCGCTCATCGCGTTCACGCGCGCCATCTCCCCGCGCATCGCCGAGTGCGAGCTTACACACCTCGACCGCACGCCGATCGACGTCGCCCGCGCCGAGGCGCAGCACAGCGACTACGAAAGCGCACTGCGCGCGCTCGGCTGCGAAGTGCGTCGCGTCGAACCAGCGCCGGACTTCGCCGACTCGGTCTTCATCGAGGACACGGCCGTCGTGTTCGATGAGATTGCGGTGATTGCGCGACCCGGCGCCGAGTCGCGCCGCGCCGAGACGACGGCGGTGGAGCGCGCGCTGGCTCCGCTCAGGCCGCTCGCGCGCATCGTCGCACCGGGCACACTCGACGGCGGCGATGTGCTCGTGGTCGGCAAGCGGGTCTTCGTCGGACGCACCGGTCGGACCAATGACGTCGGCATCGCGCAGCTCCGGACTGCGATCGCGCATCACGGCTACACCGTTGATGCCGTCGACATAACCGGCTGCCTGCATCTCAAGAGCGCCGTCACCGCCCTCGACGACGCAACGGTGCTGGTGAATCCCTCCTGGCTCGATGCCCGCGCCTTCGCACCGCTGACCGTTGTCGAGGTCGATCCGGCGGAGCCGTTTGGCGCGAACGTGGTACGTGTCGGTGCGCGACTGCTGTATGACGCGAGCTACCCGCGCACCCTCGCACGCCTCCGCGCGCGGGGTCATGACGTGACCACCGTCGACGCCTCGGAACTGGCGAAGGCCGAGGGCGCCGTGACCTGCTGCTCGCTCGTGATGCGGGCCTGATTCGCGGGCTGACTGCGACAACGGTTACCTTCGCGCGATGCCAGTAGACCCAACGTCACAGACAAAGTCCGGCGGCCTTCTCAAGGTCCTTGGCGTCGCCTTTGGCGTCGCGATCATCGTTGGCAACACCATCGGCGGCGGAATTCTTCGCGCGCCGGGCGACGTCGCCGCCGCTCTGCCCTCGGCGGGCCTCTTCCTCGGCGTCTGGATCGCTGGTGGCGTGTATGCCTTCTTCGGCGCCATGACGCTGGCCGAGCTCGCGGTGATGATTCCGCGCTCCGGCGGCAACTACGTATTCGCGCGCCGGGCGTTCGGCGAGTATCCGGGATTCGTGATCGGGTACACGGACTGGATATCGACGTGTGCGTCTGCCGCAGCCATATCGATCGCCATCGGGGAGCTGACGGAGTTGCTCATCCCCGCCGCAACCGGTGCGACGACCGTCGTGGCGCTGGGCGTCTCAACCGTGATGGTTGGCGTGCACTGGCTTGGCGTTCGCACCGGAGATCGCACGCAGCAGGTGCTCAGCCTGTTCAAGACCGTCGCGCTGCTGGGCGTGGCCGCCGCTTGCTTCCTGGTCACGCCGGTCGCAGGAAGCGCCGTGGCGACCGCCGCTTCGACATCGGGCACCACATTGCCCGTAGGAGCCGCGTTCGCAGCGGCGCTCGTGCTCTCGTTCCAGAACGTGGCGTACACGTACGACGGATGGAACGGGTGCGTGTACTTCGGCGGCGAGATGCGCGATCCCGGCCGCGAGATCCCGCGCGCGATGGCGTTGGGCGTGGTCGCGATCATGGCAGTCTATCTCGCGCTCAACGCCGCGTACCTCTACGTGCTCGGCATCGAGCAGCTCGGGCGGCAAAAGTTCGCTGCGGCCGGCGCCGCGAGCATCGTGTTCGGCCCCGTTGGCGAGCGGGTCGTGAGCGTCGTGATGCTCATCAGCATGCTTGGCGCGGTGAGCGCAATCATCATGCAGGGCTCGCGCGTGCCGTTCGCGCTGGCCGAGGACGGCTTGATGCCACGGGTGCTCACGACTGTCAACAAAGGTGGCACGCCGTCGCTCTCGCTCCTCATCAGTTTCTGTGTCATCGTCGCGCTGATCGTGAGCGGGACGTTCGAGACCGTTGTCGCGCTCGCGGCCTTCTTCTTCGTGATGCAGTACGGCGTGAACTTCGCCGCCATCTTCCAGCTTCGCCGCACGGAGCCCGACGCGCCGCGGGCGTATCGCGCCTGGGGATACCCGTACGTCACGGGAGTGCTGCTGCTGGCGGCGATCGCCTTTCTGGTTGGCAGCTTCGTGACCGACCGCGTCAATACGCTACACTCGCTGTACGTGCTCGTGGCGAGCTACCCCGTGTACCTGATGGCCCGTCGCGTAGTGTCGCGGCCGCGCTAGACAATTGGCGTTAGCAGGCCATCAAGAGTCCTCCTGGCACAAGAGCGCCTTCCATCACAGAAGAACGAGGTATTCGGACTCGCGCCAGGACCAAGGCTCCGTGACGCGGAGGCTGTCATCCAGTACTGCTATTGGCGTCGGGTTGGCTGGCTGGGCGGAAACACTGACACCCACTTTTCGCGAGCGAACGCGTTTCCGAGCGCGCCTCCCAAGGCGGCGGCGGCGAGCGTGTGGGGCACCGTGATTTCGGAACTTCCACCGCTTTGGATGTAGGCGAAAAGGCCCCAGCTCAGGCCGCATAGGAGGCCCCACGTGATGACCCCTGACCTCCGATTGCGGCCAGCGCTCACGGCCAAACTGCGCACGTCCGCGGTCGATACCATCACGCGCACGCCGCTCCCCGAATTCCATTTGCTGCCACGATCTGGGTTCTGGCGCACCACATCAAGCGAGTCAGCGCGTTGGGCCAGGAGCGTTCCGGTGATTCTGTCCGGCGTCGCCGATGACTCGATGCGAACGCGGAGACCGGGTGAAACCGCCGGAAGTTGTGCCGCCGCCGTTCCTGCCTGAACGCAAAGCAGCGCGGCGAGAATGGCGCGATGGCGTGCGTCCTTCACGGATACACCTGCCGCCACCTCTCGGTCTGAATCAAAGCACCGAAAATTGCCCCTGATGGCACGAGGAACGATCCGACGAGGGCTGCGTAGAGTGGACAGATGTCGAGCCCTCCGTAGTCGTCGAGAAGGCACGCGACCCCGAATGCACCGGTGAGGACGAGGCCGACCAATGCGCCGCGTATGGCACCTCGCCCGCGAGATTTGCGCTGACTAATCTCGATCTTCTGCACAGCGGCAAGGGCGATTCGGTACTGTGTCGCCGTCGGCAGGTCGCCGGTGCCCGCAACGGGCGGTCGAGTCAGAGCCAGGACAACACTGTCCTGGATCGGCGCCATCAATGTGCCGATTTGTGCCGCTCCGAACCCCTGCGCCGAAGTCAGCCGGATTCGGTCGCCGGCCTGCAATGTCGACACCTGCGCCAGCGACACTACAGGTAATGCGACCAGGAGCACGAGCAGTCGGCGCACACAAACCTCCAGATGACCTGCAAGAACCTACAGCCTGCGGCAGCCCGTCGCGCTCGCGTAAGGGACAGTTAAGGGCACGAAAGGGCCGCTACCCGAGAGTCCGGTAGCGGCCCTTTCAGTGCTTACAGAGTGGAGGCGCGGGGATTCGAATCCCCAGAGAGCGCGGACGCTATGCACTCCCCTGCGCTATATGCACACATGACAGCGGTTAGGAGCTTGATGCTCGACGCTGGCAGTGCGTATCGCGCACCCGAGTGCAGCCAGTAAGGGACAGATAAGGGACAAAAGGGACGGAAGCGCGGCGCGACGGCATCAGGTCCATTGACTTCAATACCGTCCTGCCAGGCACCTTTGACGAGACCGCCGTGGGCGGGGTTGTCCCGACTGCTCGAACGACTAGGCCCTGTCGCTGTCAGTCTCGGACAATTTGCACCGCGAAGAGGTTGCCGCGGTCCGTATCGCGTGAATAGAGGAGTGACCCACCATCAGGCGACCAGCTCCCGTTGTGAACGTGCCACGCCCCATTGCCAAACGTCACTTGACGCGGCTTTCCCACGGCACGGGGAAGCGCGGATACTGAGGAGCGCGTCAACCTCAACACGTGCAGGTCCATCGTGAAATGGCTTGGAGAAAGAACGTGGGCCACGGCGTCGCCGGATGGGGCGACAGTGACTTCGCCAACAGAGCCTCGAAACAGCACCACTTCATCTCCCGTCTCGAGATCGGCGGCACGCATTTCGACGCCTCCGCCCACGCCGGCCCTTGTATAAACCACTCGGCGGCTATCGAGATACCAGTCGAACGTCAACACGCCATCAAGCCGCGTCGCCCGACGTCCACTGCCGTCTGGCGCGACGACCCACAGGCCGAGGCCGGCGTCAGTCGGAGCGATGTAGCCTATCAATCGCCCATCCGGTGACCAGCGGGGGCCGCCGAAATGGACGTCCACGGGGCCGCCGCCTGCCAGCGGGATCGCATGATCCGTCACGCGGCGTGGATTCCTGCCTTCGCGGTCCATGATCCACAGTTCGTAGATGCCTCCACGATCCGACAGAAACGCCACAGAGTTTCCGTCCGGGGAGACGTCGGGCACGAAGTCGTTGGCTCGATGCGTCGTGAGCGGCAGTTCTTGGCCGGTCTGAAGGTCGTGGCGCCACACGTCGAAGTTGCCGGTCCGGTTCGAGAAGTACACGAACGACTGTCCGTCGCGCGCAGTTCGAGCGCCGAAGTTGTCGAAGCTCTGGTACGTGATCCGCGGGTGCGTCCCCGATGAATCCGCAAGGTTCAGCCGGTGGATGTCAGTCTGATGGCTGAACTGGGTGTAGGCGATCTCGCCTGTTTCCTTCGAGACTGAGGGCAGGTAGTCGAACGTCGGTGCCGCGGTGACTCTGCGCAGCACCCCCGAGCGAAGATGTACCTGCCACAAATTGAGGGCGCCACTGCGTGACGACATGAATACGAGGTCTTCGTCACCGCGCATCCATGCTGGAGCAAGGTTGCTGGAGGAGTCGTGCAGCACGGTGGTGGGGTTCCCGCCCTCCGCCGGAATCACGACGAGGCGCCCGATGCCCCCTCGCATTCTCGAGAACGCGATCCGCCGCCCGTCGAACGACCATGCCGCTCCCATGTCGTCGTCGCCAAGCGCGGGAGTGGTTAGGCGAACGACATTGCCGCTTTCAATGTCGACCCTCCACAAACTCATGCCGCCCTTGGCGTCCATGCGCGAGACGATGATCTCTTTCCCGGAAGGCGACCACGGGTTCGCACCAAGGGCAAGAAACGCCGTCATGGTTTTCTCAAGAAGCGGAATCCCGATATCCGTGACCCGCCGCGGCGTTCCGCCGCTTGGCGAAATCCAGTAGAGCGCCGAGCCGGTGCCGTAGTCAGCGATAAACGCGATCTTCTTGCCGTCCGGCGACCATCGGGGGGTCAATTCGTCCGCAGCGTGCGTGCTGAGCGCACGCGGGACGCCGCCCACCGCGAGCACGAACAAGTCGGCACTCGAATTGTTGCTGTGCATGTAGGCGACCTGTCCGCCGACCGGCGCCCAACTCACGGCACCAGCAAATCCGGGCAGGCTCGTGAGCGGACGCACCGTCGTCTGCGCAAGTGCCGCGTGCTCCGAGCGCGACGGCCCGGCGAGGATGCGGGCAATGCCCGCGAGAGCAATCACCGCCACAGCGACCCCACCTGCGCGAATCCAGCGACGCCCGAATCGTTTTATCGGAGCTGTCGTCGAACCAGCTGCGAGCGCTGACGCGAACGCGCCTGCGTTGTCAAACCGGTCCGCAGGCGCCTTGGCGAGCGCCCGCTGCACTGCCTCTTCAACGTAACGGGGCACACCCGGCCGGATGCGGTCGAGGGGAGTCGCCTGCTCGCTCACGATCCTGGCAACCAAGGCGTGCATGGCGTTGGCCGTGAACGGCGGCTTCCCGGCAAGCATCTCGTACAGCAGGCAGCCGAGCGAGTACACGTCGGATCTCGCATCAGGCTGCCGGTCGCCCGTGACTTGCTCGGGGCTCATGTAGGCCGGAGTTCCGACCGACATCACCGTTTCCGTGAGCCGCTCCTCGCCCGCCTCTTTGAGCGCCAGCGCTATGCCGAAGTCGAGCATCATCGGCTGCTGCTCGTGCAGGAGGATGTTCTCCGGCTTGATATCCCGATGAATCACCCCCTGCCGGTGCGCGTAGTCGAGCGCCATCGCCACAGCCCGCGTGATGTCGAGCGCACGATCCAGCCCAAGTTGCCGCTCGCGCGAAATCACCTGACGGAGCGTCTCGCCGGTGAGATACGGCATGACGTAGTAGATCATACCGTCGGCTACCCCAGAGTCATGCAGGGGCACGATATTGGGATGTGCGAGCTTGGCGGAGATGCCGATCTCCTTGAGGAAGCGATCCGTGCCGACCGCTGCTGCCAGGTCTGGTCGAAGCACCTTGATGGCCACCTCTCGACCATGCCGGATGTCATGAGCGAGATACACCGTCGCCATGCCACCCCGCCCGAGCACGCGATCGAGGATGTAGCGGCTCGCAAGAGCCACCTTGAGCCGTTCGAAGGTGCTCGCGTCGTGGGAATCGGTCATCTCGTAAGTAACGTGCCGTGGCCTCTGCGGAATGGAACGACGTTATCGCCGCCTAACAACCATTTGATGTTTTACCAAAACACCGCGATGCGGACCAATTGGAACTGACGCTACGGTCTGCAGCCCAATCCCGCAACCATTGCTACAGGTTCGCTGTCGACGGACTCTTGATGCAGGGCAGCGACAAGACACGAAGCGCCGAGAGACGATGTCCTGTCTCACGGCGCTTCAATGTTCTCACTCAGTAGAGGCGCGGGGATTCGAATCCCCAGAGTGTGTGGACGCTATGCACTCCCCTACGCTATTTGCACACATGACAGCGGTTAGGAGCTTGATGCTCGACGCTGGCAGTGCCTATCGCGCCCGCGAGTGCAGCCAGTAAGGGACAGCTAACCGCAGATTGCCTTAGGACCGAAGCAAGGAATACGCGAGTCCGGCGTCCATGTGACATCAAACCGGATGGCCATTGCCTTCGGCCCGCCGTATCATAAAGGTTTCCTCCCCGCCCTCCCCGCGCAGTTTTCCGGCGAGCCACTGATGGACGCTCTGGCCAAACTCAACTCGGCCCTCGCTGCGCGCTACGCTGTCGATAGCGAGATCGGCCGCGGCGGCATGGCTACCGTCTACCTCGCGCGCGACTTGCGACACGAGCGCAACGTCGCGCTCAAGGTGCTCCACCCCGACCTCGGGGTCGCGCTCGGCGGCGACCGGTTCCTCGCCGAGATCAAGACCACCGCCAAGCTTCAGCACCCGCACATCCTTCCGCTGCTCGACAGCGGGAGTGCCGACGGGTTGCTCTACTACGTAATGCCGCACGTGACCGGCGAGACATTGCGCGCGCGATTGGAGCGCGAGCGGCAACTCCCTGTCGATGACGCGATTCTGATCGCCCGCGAGGTGGCCGATGCACTGGGCGCGGCACATGTCTTGGGCGTCATCCATCGCGACATCAAGCCGGAGAACATTCTGCTGCAGGGTGGCCACGCGCTCGTCGCGGATTTCGGCATCGCCCTTGCGGTCCAGACGGCCGGCGGCGCGCGAATGACACAGACCGGCCTTTCGCTCGGCACGCCGCAGTACATGAGTCCGGAACAGGCGACGGGCGAACGCGTCATCGATGCGCGTTCCGACATCTACGCGCTTGGCGCGGTGACGTACGAGATGCTCGTCGGCGAGGCGCCGTTCACGGGACCAAGTGTTCAGGCGATCGTCGCACGAGTCGTGCATGAGGAGCCGCGCAGCCTCGTGGGGCAGCGCAAGGCAATCCCCGACGCGGTGGACGAAGCTGTGCTGCGCGCGCTCGAAAAACTGCCGGCGGATCGATTTGCGACGGCGGGCGAGTTCGCTGCGGCGCTCGGCGGCGGAGGTTCAGGAACCACCGGGCTGCGGCGAACGGGCACGCGGGCACCGCGCACTTCCCGAGCCACGGTCGTGCTGGCCGTCGTCGCTGCCCTGGCCACGACGCTGGCGGCATGGGGCTGGCTGCGTCCGCCAGTCGCGCCGTCAGTCGTTCGCTACCTCGTATCGGTGGACCCGGTCCCGGAAATGCACATGTGGACCGGAGAGATCGCAATCTCTCCGGACGGTGCGACGATCGTGCGCGGCGGCGGACTGGCCGGAAACCTACGAGTTCGCCGCCACGACGCCGTCGGCTTCACCCCGATCCCGGGCACTGAGGGCGCGATGGCGCCCTGCTTCTCGCCCGACGGATCGCAAATCGCGTTCTGGCGCGAGGGAAAGCTCGCCACGATGTATGTAACTGGTGGGCCCCAGGTCGTGATCGCCGATTCGCTTGGCATCGCCGTGCCCTGCGCATGGGGCGAGGACGGGTTCATCTATTGGGCCGGCACCATCCGGGGTGTTGCGACGCTCTTGCGCTCGCGACCGACGGCAGGCGCTTCGGCCACCACTGTGACGACTGCCGATTCGGCGAAGAATGAGGGCAATCTTCTCGTTCCAGAGCCGCTCCCGAATGGCCGAGCGGTGCTCTTTCAAGTCGTGTACCGGAACGGAAGGACCGCCATTGTCGCCGCGGATGTGGCCAGTGGCCGCCACAAGGTGCTTGTGCCCGAGGGCTTCCGGGCCCGCTACGCGCGCGATGGGCATCTCGTCTACTCCACGACCGACGGCAAACTCTGGAGCGTTGCCTTCGACCAGAACAGCCTCGAGGTTCGGGGCGAGCCAGTGGCGGTCGGCGAGGGTGTCCCAAATACGATGGCCGGGCCGGTGGATTTCGCTGTTTCCGTTTCCGGGACGCTCGCGTACGGAGTGGATAACAGCAGCGCGTTCAGCGATCTCGTACTGGTCTCGCGGAACGGGCGTGAGGAAGCCGTGGATTCCACTTGGCGCGGTGCCTTCCGTTCGCCGACTGTTTCGATTGACGGCGCGAGGCTCGCGGTGACAGTGCAAGCCAGCGGTGGGGGTGCGACCTCCGACATATGGACCAAGCGGTTTGGAAGCGGCACTCCGCAAAAGTTCAGCTTGGCGTCCGGCGCCAACTCGGAGCCCGCCTTCACCCCCGACGGCCGGTCCATCGCGTTCCTGAACTTCGGCCACGGAACGTCGAAGACCGCTGACCTGTTCGTCCAGCCGCTCGACGGTGGTGCAGCCCAGCGGATCCTGCAACTGGATCGTTCACTCTCCGAACAGGCGTGGGCTCCCAAGGGCGGTCACGTGGCTGTGCGCACGAGCACCACTTTCGCTGGCGCGGGGGACATTCTCGTCGGATCCGCTGACGCGCGCGCGGAAAACCTCAAGCCCGTGGCGGCCTCCGCGTGGTCCGAATACTCGCCGTCGATTTCGCCCGATGGACGGTTCATGGCTTATTCGTCGAACGAGACGGGACGCTTTGAGGTGTTTGTCGTCCCATTCCCTGATCCGGGGAACGTGAAGTGGCAGGTGACCAACATCGGTGGCCGTTCGCCGCGGTGGTCGCGGAAGGGCGGGGAGATCTTCTACGTCGACCTCACGTCGAATCTCGCTTCCGCGAAGGTTGCGACGTCACCCACGTTCGCGCTGGAGAGTCGCAGCGTCTTGTTCAACGCCGCCGCGTATTCCGTTCTCTCCATATCACGGCACAACTTTGACGTGATGCCGGACGACCAGCACTTCCTGATGATTCGGCGCCGTGGCGGATCGCCGAGTGCCCAGATAATCGTGGTGGAGAACTTGTTCAGCGCAGGCGGGCGTCGTAAGCCGTGATCGATCACGGGTAAGGCACGAAAAAGCCCCGACTCATTTCCAAGTCGAGGCGATTTCCGTGCTTACCAAGTGGAGGCGCGGGGATTCGAACCCCGGTCCGAGATTAGATCCACCACAGCGTCTACGTGCGTAGCCCACTATTCGATGTTTCCGCCAGCTGGCCAGTGGACCGCCGACCGTCGGATGAGTTCTCTAGAGTTTCGCCCTGCGCAGGAGAACGCAACGCAGGCCTATCCCGGATTTGCGATACCCGTTGAGCCGCCCCGGGAGGGCTTCCCATCGGGCACTCGGCATAGCTAAGAGCTACGCAGCGAGAGCCAAGTTGTTGTTGGCAGTTGGAACGTTCCCGAGTGTTTTACCAGGGACCCGAGGACCTGGGCACGCAACCACGGTTTCACTTGCCCCGTCGAAACCAGTCGCCCCCTTCTGATTGTAACCTACCCTTCACTACACCGATGGGCAAACGACGGTCCGCGTAACGCTTGGCTAAGTGGCTTTCCCTGTGGGCTTTGGCACGGCGGATCTCACGCAGTTTCGACCGGCGCTTTTGGCCTCGTACAGGGCCTTGTCCGCGGCCGCGAAAAGGGCCTCTTTGGTGAGGACGCCGTCCGGATAGCAGGCCACGCCGCACGAGATCGTCACGGGCACCTCGTTGCCACCAGCCCAGATCCGGTTGGCGCCCACGGCGGCGCGGAGCCGGTCCGCCAGTTCGACGGCCCCCACCAGCGTCGTCTGTGGCAGGATGATCGCGATCTCTTCTCCGCCGAACCGGGCGCATACGTCCACGGTTCTGACTCCCGCGGCGAGGGTATCGGCGATGGACTTGAGCACGATGTCGCCGGTGTCGTGCCCCCACGTGTCATTCACGACTTTGAAATGGTCGACGTCGGCAAGGATCAGCGACAACGAGTGGCCGAACCGGTCCGCGTGGTTGAGCAGCTGCGCGATCTGCTCGTCGAACGCTCGACGATTGGCCAGCCCTGTGAGCGCGTCGGTACGAGCGCGCTTGCTGACTTCCTCCATCTCCCAGACCATTTCCAGCGACGGCGCGGCCAGGGCGCCCAGCAGCGTCACATTGCGGGCCTCGTCGGGCGGCAGCACGTTCGCGCGTTCGGCCGCGACGACGACGGCGCCAATCACCTTGTCCTCGAGCTTGAGCGGAACGACCACAACGGTGCCGCTCGGCCAGCCGCCATCCCCCGCAAAGAAAAGTGATCTGTCGCCCGTCATCTTCGACACGTCCTCGATGAGGACCATCGTGCCCTCCTGCAGCGCGCGGAATGCCAGCGACTCCTTCGTCAACTCGTGTGGCCCCCGATGCCGGAAGCCGGGAGTCGTGTAGTGAACCGTGCCTTTCAAGTCCGTGGAGTTCCAGCGAATAACGGCCGCATCCGACGCCGACGAGACCTGGAGTGCGGTCGCGCAAATGGCTTTGCACAGCGCTTCCTGCGACTTGTGCCCCTGCACGCGCTGCACGGCGCTGAGTAGCGCGCGGCTCTGCCGCATATAGCGGCTGTACTCACGCCGCAGCTCCGACATCGACACCAGCCGACCTACCTGGGACGCGTGCCTGGGCAGCCACTGCTTCACGAACTCGCGACCCTTCTCCAGGCCCTCCATGCGGGCCACGCTGAGGACGCCCATGAGGCGTCCTTCGAACTCGATCGGCGCCGCTGCGAGGCGCGCGACGGCCACGCGCGCATCGGTATCGAAATGAATCACGCGCGCTTCTGCGGCCCACTTCACCAGACCTGACCAGCCGGTGACGTCGAAGTGCATAGGCCGGCCGGCGCTCGGCGTGGACCATGCGGCGGGAGCCAGCGAGTCCCGCTGCTCGCTCCAGCGCCAGAAGACGGCTTCGTCAGCGCCAAGCGAGTCGCGCACGTCGGCAAGAAATGCGTCGAGGGTTTCGAGGTCGGCGGCGGCCTCAGCTTCTTCCAGCATCGACTGGGCGTCGAGCCGGAGGTCGGAGATTGTCGCTCGCGGCATTTCTTTGTGCTGCCCGGACTTGATGAAGGCTCGCGCACGTGAGTCGCGATCCACAAGCGGCGCAGCGGGGCCCGACGGCCGGTGATGGCCGCGGCGCCAGACATAGATGGCAGCGCCAAGCGCGATCAGGAGTGCGGCAACGGCCGCTATGGTAGGAATCACTCCCGCTGCCCCGAGCCCCGCCGCTGGATCATGAGTGGTTGATTCGCGAGGCCGCGGCGGCGGCGCCAAAACCGTTGTCGATGTTCACGACGGTGACGCCGGCGGCGCAGCTGTTGAGCATGGTCAGGAGCGGCGCCAAACCGTCGAACGCGGCGCCGTACCCAACGCTGGTCGGGACGGCGATCACGGGCACACGCACCAACCCGCCGACGACCGAGGCCAAGGCGCCGTCCATGCCGGCGATCACGATCACGATCGCCGCGCCCATGAGCGCGTCCTTCTGCGCCAGAATGCGGTGGAGCCCGGCAACGCCAACATCGGTGAGGCGTGCCACGGTGTTGCCCATCGCGGTGGCAGTGACGGCCGCCTCTTCGGCGACCGGCAGGTCGCTGGTGCCGGCGGTGACGATGAGAACTGTGCCCCGGCCGGCCGACGGCGGTTCGACGCCGGCAAGGTGCGCCGTACGCGCGAGCGCGTTGCGCTCCAGCCCGTGAAAGCGCTTGGCAAGCGCGTCCGCACTCGTGTCATCGATGCGTGTGACGAGAAACCCGCCATCCCGCTCCGCTATGCGTTCGGCGATGGCGACGATCTGCTCGCTGGTCTTGCCTTCGCCGTAGATGACTTCGGGAAATCCCTGCCGCAGTGACCTGTGATGATCCACGGTCGCAAAGCCAAGCGTCTCGAAGGGCGCCTTGGCCAGGTCATCCAGTGCCAATGCCGGCGTCAGCGATCCGTCCGCGACCCGCGACAGCAGGCTGCGAACGCGCTCACGCGTCATACCGCGATGGCCTCGAGCTCGTCATCGGGCTGCGTGCGCTCCCAGCGCTCGCGGTTTCGCAGGTAGTCGCCGAGGATGTCTTCGACTTCGGACAGCGCCTCAACGGCATGCAGCTGGCGACGCAGATCCGCGGAGCCCGGCAGACCCTTCACATACCAACCCAAGTGCTTTCTGAACTCGATCGCTGCGCCGCGCGGGTCAACCTCGTAGTCGGCCGCCATGCGGGCGTGATCGATTGCTACCGCGAACCGCGTTTCCACGTCAGGATCCGGGCGCATGGGGCGACCATCCAACAGGTCGCGCGTCTGGTCGAAGATCCACGGCTGCCCAAAACTGCCGCGGGCGATCATGACGGCATCACACCCGGTTTCGCGTTGCATGCGAGCGGCATCGTGCGCGGTCCTGATGTCACCGTTACCAATGACCGGAATGCTGAGCGCCTGCTTCACTGCGGCGATCTCATCCCAGTGTGCATGACCTGAGTACATCTGGGTGCGGGTCCGCGGATGCAACGCCAACGCCCGCGCGCCGGCGTCCTGACAGCGCAGCGCGATCGATACCGGGTCGCGCATCTCCTCGTTCCAGCCGCTGCGAATCTTCACAGTGACCGGGAGATACGTACTCTTGGCGACCGTGCGAATGATCGTCTGAACGAGGTCGAGGTCTCGCAGGCAACCCGATCCGCCATTCCGCTTCACAACTTTCTTGACCGGGCAGCCGAAATTGATGTCGATGAACTGGGGCTGAAACACGTCGGTGACCAGCCTGGCCGCCTGCCCCATCGCTTCCGGGTCGGAACCGAAGATCTGGACGCCGATAGGGCGCTCGTCGTCGCCAAAGCGGAGCTTGGCCAGCGTGGCCTCGTTCTCGCGGCGGATGCCCTCCGCGGACAGGAACTCTGTGACCACCACATCGGCGCCGAAACGGCGGCACAAACGGCGGAAGGGCGACTCCGATACCCCAGCCATTGGAGCGAGGTAGAGGGGTACTTCGGCCCCAACCGGGAACGGAAAGCGGGTCACCCCCACAAGTTATTGAGCGGCGTAACCGTAAGCAACGCTGAGGTTTGACACCACTCAACCAAGTGATATCTTGGTCCGCCTATGGAACTCCGCGAGTTTTTCAGCGAGGAAGCGATTCAGCTGGACCTGGCCGGTGAGTCGAAAGACGACGTCATGAAGGAGCTGATCGCGCTGCTCAAGCTCGACGACAAGAGTCAGGCGATGCTGTTCAAGATGCTCAAACGGCGTGAGAACCTCGGTTCAACCGGCATCGGACGCGGGATCGCTATTCCCCACTGCCGCTCGCTGGTCGTCACCAAGCTCCGCGTCGCGTTCGGTCGAAAGAAGGGGGGGCTGGACTTCAAGGCGATCGACGAGAAGCCGGTCCACTTCTTCTTCTTGATCGTCGCCCCGCCGCTTGAAGTCTCCAACCAGTACCTGCCGGTACTCGGCAAGATCGCGCAGTTCTCAAAAGAAGGTGACGTGCCGGCGCGACTGATGGAGCTCTCTGAACCGAAGCAATTCCTCGCGCTGCTCGAGGAAAAGGGAGTCTAGGTCACTCCCATTCGATCGTAGCCGGCGGTTTCGACGAAATGTCGTACACCACCCGGTTGACGCCCTTCACCTCGTTGATGATCCGGTTCGAGATGCGACCCAGCACCTCGTGCGGCATGTGGAACCAGTCCGCCGTCATTCCGTCCACGGACGTCACCGCCCGAATCGCCACGACGTTCTCGTAGGTCCGGAAGTCGCCCATCACGCCCACCGAGCGCACGGGCAGCAGCACCGCGAACGCCTGCCAGATCTGGTCGTACAGTCCCGCGTCGCGAATTTCCTCGAGATAGATCGCGTCGGCCCTCCGGAGGACATCGAGCTTGTCTTCCCAAACGGCGCCGAGTACGCGAATGCCGAGGCCCGGACCCGGGAACGGATGCCGGCCGATCATGAGTTCCGGCAAGCCCAGTTCACGGCCCACGTTGCGCACTTCGTCTTTGAACAGCTCACGCAGCGGCTCGATGAGCTTGAACTTCATATCCGGCTTGAGTCCGCCGACGTTGTGGTGCGTCTTGATCGTCACGGACGGCCCGCCGCGCGGCGAGAATGACTCAATGACGTCCGGATACAGCGTTCCCTGCACCAGAAACTCGGCGTTGGAGCCGGCGTCGCGCGTTGCGTCCTCGAACACGTCGATGAACGTGTGGCCGATGATGCGGCGCTTTTCTTCGGGCTCTTCCACGCCGGCCAGTGCCGCCAGGAACCGCTTGGATGCGTCAATGGTGACGAGCTTCATTCCCATGTTGGCGCGGAAGGTCTGCTCGACCTGTTCCCGTTCGCCGAGTCGCAGCAAGCCCGTGTCGACGAACACGCACACGAGCTGGTCGCCAATGGCCTTGTGCACGAGCGCCGCAGCGACCGACGAATCCACTCCGCCGGACAGGCCGCAGACCACGTTCGCCATACCTACTTGCTCGCGAATTCGTGCGACGTGGCTGTCCACAAAGGCGCCGGGCGTCCAATCCGGTGTCGCTTTGCAGATGCTGAACAGAAAATTCGAGATCAACTCGCCACCGCGCGGTGTGTGCGCCACTTCGGGGTGGAACTGCACGCCGTGAATAGGCTTGGACTTGTGTCGCATGGCGCTCACGGGCACCGTGGGACTGGACGCCGTGATGACGTAGTCCGGCGGCGGCTGATCGACGTGGTCGCCGTGGCTCATCCATGCGGTGAGGTGTCCTTTCGGTTGAAACCCGGCGAACAATCCGCTCGCGTCCCCGACCTCGACCTCAGCGCGACCGTACTCGCGTTTCCCTGCCCCGATGACCTTGCCTCCCTGGAGATGCGCGATGAGTTGCATCCCGTAGCAGAGGCCCAGGACCGGCGCGACATCCAGCACTGCAGGATCGACCGTCGGAGCGCCCTCCTCGTAGACGCTGGCCGGCCCGCCGCTGAGAATGATCCCCGTCGGCTTCCAGTCCTTCACCCATTCGAGTGACCGCGTGATCGGATGGATCTCGGAGTACACACGCGCCTCGCGAACCCGGCGAGCAATCAGCTGCGTAAATTGTGAACCGCAATCAAGAATCAGAATTCGGCTCATGTCATTCCGAGCTCAGCGAGGAATCTGCAGTCAACCGCGAATCCCTCGTCGCATGGCTCTTGGGGATGACCAACGTGTTCAGAATTTCCATTTGGGATCGGTCAGGCTCAGGAACTCCACCTTCATCGTGTCGAGGTCGAGCAGCGCCGCGCCCGGCGTACCGTGCAGCCACCCGCACGCTTCTCCCGGGCCGACGATGAGCGTGGTGCCTACGGTCTTCATGCTCTGCTGATGCGTGAAGCCGTGCACCACAACTGCGTGCGCCTCAATGGATCGCTTGGAGACGTCGCCGATATCGTGGACCAGCAGGATCTGCTTGCCGCCGACGTCGAAACTGTGCGGCGACTCGAAGATTTCGAGTCCGAATCCGGCGCCAGCGCGCGACAACAAGCTGTTGCGATCGCCGTCATTGGCGCCGAAGACTCCCGCCAGGGTCATGTGCAGGTCTTCGAACGGCTTGAGCGCCAGCGGCGACACATAGTCGCCGGCGTGCAGCACCATGGTGGCGCCCTTCTCGCGCATCAGCCGCAACAGCTCCGCTACGGCAGGAATGCGGTCGTGGCTGTCCGCCATCAATCCGACAAGCATCAGGCGCTCCAGGTGGGCGTGTCGACGTCCAGCCGCATCAAGTCGTCGTAGGTCTCGCGCACCGTAATGACGGCGAAACGATCGCCGTCGACAAGGACCTCGGCAGCCCGGCGGCGGCTGTTGTAAGTGGACGACATGACGTAGCCGTAGGCGCCCGCGTCGTGCACGAGAATATGTTCGCCTGGCTGGGTATCCACGACTTCGCGATCGAGGGCCAGGAAGTCACCGGACTCGCAGACAGGGCCCACGACATCGGCCACAACAGGCTTGGCGGTTCCGCCCTCGACCCGCTCGATCTTGTGGTACGCGTCGTAGTGTGACGGGCGCAGGAGCTCCGTCATTCCAGCATCCGCGATGATGTACTGCTTTCCGCCGGTGGCTTTCCGATACAGAACCGTCGCGACCAGGGCGCCGGCGTTCCCAACCAGGTATCGCCCCGGCTCCATGAGCAAGGTGAGGCCGGTCCTGGCAACCAGCGGCAAAACGACCTCGGCGAATTTGTCGAGATCGAGCGGATCCTCGTTCTCGTAGCGGACGCCCAATCCGCCGCCGATGTCGAGGTAGCGGATTGCGCTGGCGCCAAGCGCCTTGATCTCGAAATAGAGCGCGACGAGGCGCGACGCACCGGCGTGATACGGCTCCACTCGGGAGAGTTGCGAGCCGAGGTGCATGTCCAGCCCCACGAGCGCAACGTTCTTCAACCTCAGCGCGACGCGCGCCACCGCCTCCGCCTCCGCGTGCGGAATGCCGAACTTGTTGCCGCGCTCCCCTGTCTTGATATAGTCGTGCGTTGCCAGGCTGAGCTCGGGATTGATGCGGAGCCCCACCGGCGCGACGCGTCCTGCCTCGCGCGCCAACGCGTCGATACGCACAAGTTCGGCTTCGGATTCCGCATTGATGAGCATCACCTTCGCGCGGATCGCCTCGCGCAATTCGTCATCAGTCTTGCCAACGCCACCGAAGATGACGTCGCTGGCCGTGAAGCCTGCCCGAAGCGCCCGCTGGAGTTCCCCGCCCGACACGACCTCTGCGCCGGCGCCCTGGTCGTGCAGCAGCCGCAGCAGCGTGCGGCTGGAGTTCGCCTTCAGCGTGTAGTGGATCCGGTGCGGCACCGGCGCCAACGCCGCTGCGAGACGCGCGTAGCGATCGCGAATGATCGCCGAGGAGTAGACAAAAAGCGGCGTGCCGACCTCGCGCGCGATTCGCTCGATCGGCACTCCCTCACACTGCATCGCGCCATCCGGCGCGCGAACGAAACCGGCGGTCAGTACGCCCGAGCCCATACCGCTTCGTGAACGGCCGCCTTGCCGCACTTGAGGCACTTCTCCGGCGCCTTTGCTGAGCGGAACTCCTCGTCGGGCAGGACGCGGATGGTGGCCTTCGTCTCCTCCTTGATGCTGGCCTCGCACGCGCCGTCGCCGCACCAGCCGGCGTAGACGAACGCGCCGTCGCCTTCCATGACCTGCTTGAAGTCATCGTACGAAATGCGGTCGCGCACGCTGTGCGCCTCACGACGCTCACGCGCTACCGTGAGCATGTCACCCTGAATCTTGAGCAGCACTTCGGAGACGTCCTCGCCAACGGTATCCAGCGAGACAGGCTTCTTTTCGCGCGTATCGCGCCGCACCAGCACGCACGAGTTCTTGGCAAGGTCACGCGGCCCGAACTCGAGTCGCAGCGGAATGCCCTTCAATTCCCACTCGTAGTACTTGGCGCCCGGCTTGACGCCATCGCGGTCGTCGAGATGGACGCGGAGTTGCCCCGGCCGGCGGCGCTCCCAGTCGCGCAAGCGGCCCATGAGTTTCCTCGCGGCGTCGATCATCGTCGCACGCTCTTCATCGGTCTTGTAGATCGGCACGATGACGAGCTCGATTGGCGCGAGCAGCGGAGGACACCGCAAACCGTTGTCGTCGCCGTGTGTCATGACCAGGCCGCCGACAAGGCGTGTGGACACGCCCCAGCTGGTGTTCCACGCGTATTCCTCGGTGCCCGCCTGCGATTGGAACTTGAGGTCGAAGACCCTGGCGAAGTTCTGCCCCAGGTGGTGCGACGTGCCTGCCTGAAGTGCTTTGTTGTCCTGCATCATGGCTTCGATGGCGTACGTGTGACTTGCGCCAGCGAACCTCTCAGCGTCCGTCTTCTTGCCGGTGATGACCGGCATGGCCATCCAGGCTTCGGCGAAATCACGATAGATGCCCAGGATGAGGCGGGCCTCTTCTTCGGCTTCCTCCGTGGTGGCGTGCGCGGTGTGCCCTTCCTGCCAGAGGAACTCCAGCGTGCGGAGGAACAGCCGCGTGCGCATCTCCCAGCGAATGACGTTCGCCCACTGGTTCATCTTGATCGGCAAGTCGCGATGGCTCTGCACCCACTTGGCGAACATCGAGTAGATGATCGTCTCGGAGGTGGGCCGGAGAATCAGGTTCTCCTCGAGCTTCTTGCCACCGCCGTGGGTGACCACCGCGAACTCGTGCTTGAAG
>JANNRQ010000030.1:0-7861 GCA_031401495.1 Gemmatimonadota bacterium | reverse complement strand
TCCATGAACTTCTTGACCTCGACCGTGGCGTTCGGCGTGACCGAAACCATCACGTCAGGCGTTTGTGTAGTGCTCATTTGTGTGCTCCCAATTCGTTACGCGGCAACAGCTTCACCGCGACCAGCACCAGCAACATACAGGCGTTTACCCTGTATCTCAAGCGCGGCGAGCTTGATGGAGCCCTGCGGCCAACTCCCCGAAGGTCAGCATGCCGATGCCGCTCCATAGCCCAGCTTGGCCGAAATCGCGTTCCACCCCAGACCCGAGCAACCCCGCCGGCGAGGCGGTCATGGAGCGCTTGCGTTCATGGTCAGCCCGCGCTGACGCCGTAGAGCGGTCACGACAGCGTCGGCGAGCCGGTTTCTCACACCGCCGATCTTGTTGTTTGCCCGCGTCGGGTTGACGCGGTTGGACAACAAGATGATGTACAGGTCGAGCGTCGGGTCGATCGCAATCGATGTCCCGGTGAAACCGGTATGGCCGAACGCTGTGGCTGTCATGAACTGTCCGGCCCATGACGACGACGGAGTCTTGTACAGCATCTCGGCACGGTCCGGCTTCTGCCACCCGAGGCCGCGGTTGTAGGTCGCCGAATCCGCGTAGGCAGTGAACCGCGCGATCGTTTCGGGTTGCAGGACGCGCGCCGAATCCAGGGTGCCGCCGCGCAGCATCATTGTCGCATAGCGTCCAAGATCGAAAGCGGTGCTGAAGAGCCCTGCGTGCGCAGCGACGCCACCCAGATAGTACGCGCGCTCATCGTGCACGACGCCGCGCACGAGTCCGCCGCGGAGCGTGTCGAGTTCCGTTGGCGCCACCCGGTCGTGCGTGAACGCGGCTGGTCGAAACATCGTTTCGTACATCGCCAACGGCGCAAAGACATTGGCAGCGACGAACTGATCCAGTCGCATGCCGGATACTTGCTCCACGATGCGTCCCATCATGAACGCGCCGATGTCGGAGTACACCATCCGCTCGCCAGGCGCGACACTGAGCGGCGTACGAAAGAGCAGTTCCGCGAGTGAATCGGCGTTATGCGTGAGCGTGTCGTACGGCCGGAACGATGGCAGCCCACTTCGGTGCGTGAGGAGGTGCCGGACCGTGACCGAATCCTGCTGCGGGCCCGTCCAATCGGGGACGTACCGCTGCACCGGTGCCTCCACATCAACGAGGCCGCGTTCCACGAGTTGCGCCAACGCCGTGGTTGTTCCGATCACCTTCGTGAGGGACGCGAGGTCCCACAGCGTGTGGGCATTCGGTTTGGGCGACTTTGTCCAATCGAGCCGTCCGATGCTCCCCTGAGCCAGCACGCCGCGGGAGTCGCCGACCACGGCGTAGGCGCCCGGGAAGGCGCGGTCCTTTCGAGCGGCCTTGAGAACGCGTGCCACCGAGTCGCGCAACTCGCGCGCAAGCTGGTTGCGCGCGACGTCCGGCCCCGTGCTCGCTCGAAATGAGGAAGCGCACGCTGTGAGGGTCGCCGCCCACACGCCAACGGCGAGAAGTCTGGGCGTCAGCATCCGTGATAATAGCGATGCGAGCGCGACGGGCTATCTTCAGCCGACGATGACATCACCGCGTGCTCAGCGGAGAGCACGGCCCGCAGTGTGGGAGTCCGCATGAACATCCTGCCGGATGGCTTGGTGAACGGGTACCTGCGACTGATGGAGCCCGTGGCTGATCTTCTGGTCCGGCGACGGGTCCACCCGCACACGATCACGATCGTCGGCACGGCATTTATGGTCGCCGGAGGCGTTTTGTATGGCGCCGGCTTCATCGTCGCCGGCGGCTGGCTGCTTGGCCTCACCGCGCTGACCGATGTACTCGACGGGATCGTGGCTCGACGCACCAACACGGCCTCAGTATTCGGTTCCTTCCTCGACTCGACGCTTGACCGGCTCGCGGATGGCGCTGTTCTCGGCGGCCTCGCCGTTTTCTACGCGATCGACCCGGGCCACGAAAGCGTCACGATGGTTGTGGTCTGCATCGCAGGCATCATCGGCGCGTTCCTCACCTCGTACACCCGTGCTCGCGCCGAGTCGGTAGGAGTCGACGCCAAGGTCGGCATGCTGCAGCGGCCAGAACGCGTGGTGCTCTTGTCTGCGCCGCAAGCGTTTTTCGGTCTGGCATTGAACGGCTGGGTTCTGACGAGCATCGTCTGCCTTCTGACGATTACGGCATGGATTACGGTGTTTCAGCGGATCGCATTCGTGTACGACCGCACGCGAGGAGTGCTGGAGGAGGGAAAGCCGGAACCGGAGCCTGCCGCGCGCAAGCACACGCGTCCGTCACGCCGCGACACTACCGCGCGCCCCGCCCTTCGGGGGGAGTAGGTTGCCGTGCCGTCCCGTAGAATGACCGCAGCCACATCTTGGGATCTGATCGCGGGCGACGCGTACACGGCCGCGATCAAGGCCGGTGTTCTAGAGCCGCGCGGCCTCGCCTCGCGGGCGGGAATGAAGGGTGTCCAGGAACGGTTAAGCTTGTATTACAAATCGCCTATGGCCGCTGACGGGCTGCAGCCGGAGCATGATCTTTTCATTCAGCAGACCAAGCTGAAGAACACGCTTCGGCACGTCATGGGAGAGGCTCAGGTCACCCACGTCGAGCCGGGCGAGCGGGGAAATTGATCACTGTCCGCGGAGAGGGTCCCATGCGCGCAATCGGTTTCGCCCTGATGTTGTTCGTGGTCGCCTGCGGCCCGCGTGAGCCGCGCGTCCACCAGCTGCGGCTCTACAGCACGAACTACAACTTCACGATCATTTCGGACCCGTCTCCGCCACGCGCGCGGGAGAAGATCCTCTACAAAGTGGTTATCCACGACCGCAAGACACGCCAGCCTATCGAGACCGGCGAAGGACAGGTGTACGCCAGCAACATCGAGCACTCCAATACCTGGGACGGCTTCGAGAAGGGTCCGGAGGTCGGTACGTACTACGGCAGGCTCAACTACGTTACCAGCGGTCTCTGGGCCGTCGCGATCCGCTTCCGACGTGACTCGCTGCACCCGTTGGAAAAGGTGGAGTGGACGCAGGACGTGTACAACGAACGTGGAGAAGCAACTTCCAGGTAACATGAGACACTTCTACCGCTCGCATCTCTCGCCACATGATGCGCTCGAACGCGCGGACGCTTTTTTCCCGACCATTGGACTGACCCCGTCGGCGACCGCGGCTCGCACGCGAACCTTTTCGGGCGCGCTCGGCACGCTCAAGCTGAGCGTGAAGGCGGAGGGTGGGCACTACACGTTCGTCGAGGCGCAGACCGATCAGATGGGCGAAAGCCGGCTGGACCGCAACGTGAAGCGGTTTTTCGTGACGCTCCATCGTGTGGAGCAGCCCCGGCACCAGCTCGAAGCCGCCTACTGATGACACCCGACGTCGGGCGTCCGCCAACGGACGCCGGCGCCAGTCCGAAGAGTAGCCCGTGGTCGTATATTGGAGTCGGTTGTCTTACCGCTCCTATCGGGTTTTTCGGCGGCGGGATGATTGCGGTGCTCATCGCGAAACTGGTGAGCAGCATCCAAAACTGTACGGCGCCGGAGGGTCTCCCGGCCTGCAACACGTTCGAGTTCCTTGTCCCCGGCGCGCTGATCGGGCTGGTCGGCCTGCCGCTCTTGTCCGTTTGGCGATTGCATGTCGGCCGCAAGAAGGCGGCGGCCGGCGGAACCAGTTAAGGAGGGGTCGTGGCGCGCGTTGACGTCGTGATGCCGCAGATGGGTGAGTCCATCGCGGAAGGAACGCTCTCCAAGTGGCTCAAGAAGGTTGGCGATGTCGTGAAACGCGACGAGCCGATCTTCGAGATCTCCACGGACAAGGTCGACGCTGAGATTCCGGCGCCGAACGCGGGCACGTTGGCCGAGATTCTCGTGCAAGAGGGGCAGACCGTTCCCGTCGCAACGGTTGTGGCGCGTCTCGAGACCGAAGTCGGCGCCGCGATATCGGTCCCGGTAGCGGCTTCCGCGCCGGCGGCTGCAGTCGCCGCGCCGGCAGCTCCAGTCAGAGCCGCGATTCCTGCGGCCGCTCCTGCCGGTCACGGGTCACGGGTCACGGGTCACGAAGTCGGCAACGGTCACGGAAACGGCAACTCGCTCGAGGATCGTCTCCGCTCCAAGTCGTCACCTCTTGTTCGCAAGATGGCGGCCGAACACGGTGTCGAGTTGCGCTCACTGCAAGGCACTGGACTCGCTGGCCGCGTGACGAAAAAGGATTTCGAGGGCTATCTCGCGACGGGCGGTCCGCCGCGCGCGCCGATGATATCGATGCATGCGCCGGGCGGCGCTGAACCGTACGCCCCTCATGTCGAGCCCTGGCCGGGCGACGTCGTCGAGCCGATGTCGAAGATTCGCCAGCTCACCAGCGACCACATGGTCATGGCGCGGCGGCACGCGGCCCACGTCACGACGTTCTTCGAGATCGACCTGACGCGTGTCGGGCGGATCCGGCAGAAGATGCGGGGCGCGTTCGAGAAGCAGACCGGTCAGAAACTCACCTATCTCCCGTTCATCATCAAAACCGTCGTGGACGCGCTCAAGGCGCATCCGATCCTCAATGCGGCGCACAACGGCTCGCAGGTCATCTATAGAAAGCAGTACAACGTCGGAATCGCGGTTGCGCTCGACTGGGGCCTCATCGTTCCGGTGATCAAGGGCGCCGACGACTTCTCGCTCACCGGCATCACCAAGGCGGTGAACGACCTCGCGGATCGGGCGCGTAGCAAGCGGCTCAAGCCCGAGGAGGTGCAGAACGCAACGTTCAGTATCACCAACCCCGGCGTCTTCGGCTCGCTGACCGGCACGCCGATCATTCCGGCGGGTACCTCGGGCATCCTGTGCCTTGGCGCCATCGAGAAGCGGCCCAAGGTCGTGGCCGGTCCGGAGGGCGAAGACGTCATCGCGATTCGTACCTGTGCCTACTTCTCGCTTTCGTTCGACCACCGCATTGTAGACGGGTCGGACGCGGACAAGTTCATGGGCACCCTCAAGAAGGGTCTCGAGAACTACCCGGAGCCGGAGTACTAGACGAATGCGCGCGCTTTCGATGCGGCACACGGTTGTGCCGTCGGCAGAGCGCTCGGCGTTTCGCGCGCGGGCTCGGGAAGCGAAGTCGCACTACAAGGACGCCGGGTGCAATTACTGGCTGTTCGAGGAGAGCGACCTTCCCGGTGCCTACGTCGAGTTTTTCGAAGGGCCTGACAAGGACATGCTGGAGAAGGCGCACAGCAGTACCAAGTACCCGCCGTCACGTTTGTACGTCGAAGTCGACTTGACCTGATATCTCATGCCATCGCGCACTCTCACCATCGACGGTCGTGCCTGGAGCGTGTATCCCTCTGGCCGCGTCACGCAGTACGATCGCGACGAATTTGCACTCGTGTTTGTTTGCGACGTGTCCGGGAACCGCGCGGTGCGGGTGACGCGCTATTCGCCAGTGAGCGCGCGATCGCGTGAGCAGTCGCTGCACGAGCTGTCGGACGGTGAGTTGGCTCGCTTGTTCGCGGTCTCGCAGCCAGGCGAGACATCGCCGGAGGCCGATTACCGATCGTGACTGACACCCTGCGCGGACCGAGTCGCGATGGCCTCGATCCATTCGTCGACTTGCACGCGCATTCGACGGCGTCGGACGGGTCGCGTGCTCCGGCTGATGTTGCGCGCGCGGCCAGGGCCGCAGGACTCGCCGCGATCGCGCTGACGGACCACGACACACTTGCCGGCGTGCAGGAGGCGAGCGCGGAGGGAGAGCGGATTGGCGTTCGTGTCGTCGCCGGCGTTGAGTTGAGCGCGGTGGAGGACGACCAGGAGACACACGTGCTCGGACTCCACATTGCGGACCTCGCGGACCTTGAGCGCCGCCTTGCCGATGTCCGCAACATGCGCGTGACCCGCGCCGAGCGAATGGTGAAGCGGTTGAACGAGCTCGGGTATCCGGTCACAATGGAAGCGGTGCTCAAGGAAGCGGCGGGCGGCGCGGTGGGCCGGCCTCACGTGTCGCGCGCGCTCATCGCCGGCGGATGGGTCACCGACGCACGTGAGTCGTTCGACAAGTTGATCGGCAATGGCCGGCCCGCGTTCATCGGGAAGGATCGGTTGGCGATGGCCGAAGCGTTCGAACTGATCCACCGCGCGGGCGGACTCGCGATTCTCGCGCATCCCGGAGGGCACCTCACGCGTGAACGCGTTGCCAGCCTCGTGCAAGACGGCCTCGACGGCATTGAAGTGCTACACCCGAGTCACTCGTGGGAGCACGCGCAGCACCTCGACGCCCTGGTAAGTGAGTTCGAGCTGGTGCGAAGTGGTGGCTCCGATTGGCACGGAGCGCCCGAAGGTCAGCGCTCGCTTGGGATCATGAAAGTCCCGGTCATGTGGCTCGAACAACAGGAAGCGCGCGTTGCGGCGAAGGCGCGTCGGGTGGCCTGACGCATGGAACTCAAGGGCAGGGTCGCGCTCGTCACCGGCGGTGGACGTCGTGTCGGCCGCGTCCTCGCCGAGGCGCTTGGTGCACGGGGCGCGACGGTGGCCGTGCATTACAACGAGAGCCAGTCAGGCGCCAAGGACGTCGTCGCATCGCTGACGAAGGTCGGCGGCAAGGCCCAGGCGTTCGGCGCCCAACTCACGCAGACGGCCGCGCCGGAGAAACTGGTCGCGGACGTCGTCGCGGCGTTCGGCCAGCTCGACGTGTTGATCAACTCCGCGGCAATCATGGTGCGCACGCCCTTCGGCGCGGTGAGCGCTGAGGAGTGGGACAACATGTTCGCGCTGAACCTGCGTGCTCCCTTCATGCTGTCGCAAGCCGCGGCGCCCCACCTGAAGAACGCGCGCGGCGCCATCATCAACATTGCTGACCTCGCCGCGTTCGAGACGTGGCCCGGCTATATCCCGCACGGCCTTACCAAGGCGGGCGTTGTGCAGATGACTCGCAACTTGGCGCAGATCCTCGCGCCCGATGTCCGGGTGAATGGCATTGCACCCGGCGCGGTGCTGATGCCCGATGCGATGTCGGCGAAAGACGAAGCGGAGTTCACCGGGGGCACTCCGCTCGCGCGCACCGGAACGCCTGCGGACGTCGCGTCGGCCATGATGTATCTGCTGGACGCGGAATTCGTGACCGGCGAGACGATCGTGGTTGACGGAGGCCGTCACGTTCGTAGTTCGACGACCTGACTAGATTCTCTGCATCATGGGTCAGAACTTCGAACACGAAGTAGTCATCGTGGGCGCAGGCCCCGCGGGAATGTGCGCCGCGATGTACACGGGACGCGCCATGCTCGACGCCGTCGTCCTGGAGCGCGGATTCCCGGGCGGGGAACTCCTCAACACCGAACTGGTGGAGGATTATCCCGGCTTCGAAACCATCCTTGGTTCCGAGCTCGCGCAGAAATTCCAGGAGCACGCGGTGAAGTTTGGCGCGGCGTTCAAAACCGGCGTCACGGTAGACGCCGTCCGCAAGCGTGGCGACGGACTGTTCGAGACCACAACCGACGCCGGCGACACGTACGTGTCACCGACGGTCATCATCACGGCCGGTGGAACGCCAGTGAAGCTCGGTGTGCCCGGTGAGCTCGAGTACGCCGGCAAAGGCGTCTCGTACTGCGCGATTTGCGACGGCGCGTTTTTCCGCAACCACACGATCGCGGTGGTCGGCGGCGGTGATGCGGCCGTCGAGGAAGCGGATTTCCTGACGCGCTACGCGAACAAGGTGTACCTGATCCATCGCCGCAATGAGTTGCGCGCATCCAAGATCCTTCAGAAGCGCTTGTTCGCGAACCCCAAGATCGAGTTGATCTGGGACTCGGCGGTCGAGCGCGTCGAGGGAGATGGGCAGGGGCTCGTCAACACAATCAAGCTGCGCAATCTCAAGACCAATGCGAC
>JANNRQ010000029.1:0-58480 GCA_031401495.1 Gemmatimonadota bacterium | reverse complement strand
GATTTCTCCGACGCGGAAGATTCCGCTCATGCGCGCGTGCGCCATCTGCACGTAGTAGACCGGATTCTCCTCTGACCGTGCGCGACCTGATCGACGAGGTCGGCCGCGACGCTGTGCGGTACTTCTTCCTGATGAGGAAGGGCGATTCACAGCTCGTCTTCGATGTCGACCTTGCGCGCGCACAGTCAGAGGAGAATCCGGTCTACTACGTGCAGATGGCGCACGCGCGCATGAGCGGAATCTTCCGCGTCGGAGAAATCGAGGCTGCGTCCATCACGGGCGCCGGCGCGGACCTCACGGTCCTTCAGCTCAAGGAAGAGCAGGAGCTGATCAAGGCGTTGCTCGACTTCCCGGCTGAAGTCACTGGTGCCGCCGACGCGTTGGAGCCGCACCGCATCGCGACGTATTTGCACGATCTCGCCGGCAAGACGCACGGCTGGTATCACAAGGCGCACGTGCTCAACGAGCCCGAGGAGATTACCAAGGCGCGCCTGGTCCTCGCCCGCGCAGCACAGTTGGTCCTCAGGAACGGCTTGAGCCTGCTCGGAATCAGCGCTCCCGAGAGGATGTAGATTTTGCCCTCTTCTGTCATCCCGAGCGCAGCGAGGGATCTGCAGTACCGCAGATTCTTCGGTCGCTTTGCTCCCTCAGAATGACACCGTAAAATGTCCCTACTTGTCGTAGGATCCGTCGCGCTGGACTCGGTCGAAACGCCGTTCGGCAAGGCCGACAACGTCATCGGCGGCTCGGCCATCTTCTTCTCCGCGTCCGCCAGCGTGCTGACCAAGGTGCAGGTCGTCGGCGTGGTCGGTGACGACTATCCGATGGACCAGCTCAAGCCGCTCGAGAAGCGCGGCGTGGATTTCTCCGGCGTCGAGCGCGCGACGGGCACCTCGTTTCGCTGGCGCGGACGGTACCGTCACGACCTCAATTCCGCAGAGACACTCGAAACGCACCTTGGCGTGTTCTCGCACTTCAGTCCAAAGATTCCACCGGCATTCCGCAATCCGGCGTTCGTGTTTCTCGGCAACATCGACCCCCGGCTCCAACTCGACGTGCTGACGCAAGTGGCCAAGCCCAAACTGGTCGCGTGCGATACCATGAATTTCTGGATCGAGAGCCGCCGGCCGGACCTCGTGAAGCTCCTTGGGCACGTGGACGCCATCATGCTGAACGATGGCGAAGCGCGTCAGCTCACCGACTGCGCCAATCTCGTGAAGGCAGCGAAATGGATCATGTCGAAGGGTCCGAAGCTCGTGGTGATCAAGAAGGGCGAACATGGCGCATTCATGTTCACGTCGGGCTCCGTGTTCTTCGCACCTGCGTACCCGCTGGAGGATGTGTTCGACCCGACCGGCGCAGGCGACTCGTTCGCCGGCGGCTTCATGGGCTACCTCGCGCGGTCGGGCGACCTGTCTGACGCGAGCCTGCGTCGCGCGGTGATCTACGGTTCAGCGATGGGCTCGTTCGCGGTCGAGAAATTCTCGATCGAGCGATTGCTCACCGTAGATGAGAAGCAGTTGGCGGCGCGCGCTGCGGAATTCCGCAAGCTGGTGGCATTCGAAGAAGAGTTGCCGGCCTGATGGCGAAGAAGGGGACCGTGCGACGCAAGGCAAAGACGGCGCGTAAGACGCCGAGAGCCGGCCGCCAAGGGCTGAAAGGTCTTTCGTACGCCGACGCGGGCGTCGACATCGCCGCAGCCGACGAATCGATGCGGCGCATCAAGAAGCTCGTCGAGTCCACGTTCACGGCGGGTGTCGTCGGCGGCTTCGGCGGGTTCGGCGGCATGTTTCGTATGCCGGCCGGCGCGAAGAATCCGATCCTCGTCGCCAGCGCCGACGGCGTTGGCACCAAGATCAAGGTCGCCATCGAGTCGGGCGTGCACGACACTATCGGACATTGTCTGGTGAACCACTGCACTAACGACATTCTCGTGCAGGGAGCCGTGCCGCTGTTCTTCCTGGACTACGTCGGTTTCGGGAAACTGATCCCGAAAGTTCTCGAGGGGGTTGTGACGGGCGTCACACGCGGATGCGTGGAAAACGGGTGTACACTGTCCGGTGGAGAAACAGCGGAGTTGCCGGGGGTATACACACCACCGGATTACGACTTGGCCGGCTTCATCGTCGGTTATGTGGAGGAAGGGTCAGTACTTGGCCCCCAGCGTGTGGTTGAGGGCGATCGCTTGATTGGGCTCGCCAGCAGCGGGTTACACACGAACGGATACTCGTTGGCTCGGCGAATCGTGAGCGAGCGCATGAAACTTGCCATAAGGGACGCATTCCCTGGGGAATCGGGGACTGTCTCGGAGGTGTTCCTGCGGGTCCATACTTCATATTTGAAGGCGTTACGCCCGGTGCTCCCACGCATTCACGCGATGGCGCACATTACGGGCGGCGGGTTGCCGGGGAACCTCAATCGGGCGCTCCCGGCGAATCTGGATGCGGTTGTTGAAACGTCGAGCTGGCGCGTTCCCAACCTGTTTGCGCAATTGCAGAAAGCGGGCGGTGTGTCACATGACGAGATGTTCAAAGCATTCAACATGGGTGTAGGCATGGTCGTTATCACTGGCTCGTCGGAGGTCGACGCTGTGATTCACAGCGCGAAAGCCGCGGGCATCACTGCCTGGTCGTTGGGCCGCGTGCGTCGCGGCATCGGTCAGGTCATACTGAACTAGGAGAAATCCTCGAATGCGAGTCCTGAGCGCGGTGGCGATTGTGGCATTGGTGACGGCGGGCAGTGCCCAGGCCCAAGGAAGCTCGGCGGTGAACACTAGTTGTGTCGGCCTCGCTGGCGACACCTGTCAGCAGGCCGTCGACTTTTTCTACTACATGTCGCCGATGTTGGGTACGGCGATGACCGGCGGTAACACGACGCTGGCGCAGGGTGGCTCGCTCGGCGGGATGCGTCTCGGTTTTATTCCAAAGATTGCCATTGACGCGCGGGTGAACGTGGTGCTCGGCAACATTCCGGCATTCACTCCGCAGGTTGGCGTGCCGGTCAAACGTTCGCTCGCCGCGGACGCCGGCATGGTGCCGATGCCGGCGGTTGATGTCGCTCTCGGCGTATTCAAGGGCATTCCACTCGGCGTATCCAACATCGGTGGCGTGGACCTTCTCGCCAGCGCGATCAACGTCCCGGAGATTTCCAACGCGGACTTCTCGCTCACGCCTGAGAGCTCGCTGAGCATGGGCTTTGGCGCTCGCATTGGCCTCCTCCAGGAGTCGCTCGTCGCTCCCGGCATCGGTTTCAGCTTCATCAAGCGCGCCCTGCCGGTGACGGACCTTGGTTCTTCGTCGGGCACGTTCAGCTTCGCGGTCAACGACCTCGATCTGTCGTCCACCGCGTGGAGATTGACGATCAGCAAGAGCTTGTTGCTGTTCGGCATCGCCGCCGGGTACGGCCAGGACACGTACACGGCGTCGATCGGCGGCATCACAGCGACGAGTGGCGGCACAAGCGTCACCGCGCCTGCCCTCAAGAGCGAGATGAAGCGCTCGAACATGTTCGCCGACGTTTCCATGAACCTTTTCGTCCTGAAGATCGTGGCGTCCGGCGGTATCGTGAGCGGCGGCGACATGGCCACGTTCAACACGTACGACAACGCCGCCGACAAGTCCCGGACGTACGGTTCGGTGGGAGTCCGTTTCGGGTTCTAATGACAGGAACTTCAGGCCCGGTGCATGACGCTCAGGCGTTCATGCGTCGGGCGCTTGACCTGGCCCGCGAGGGCTGGGGGCAGACGGCGCCGAACCCGATGGTCGGCGCCGTCGTTGTTAGGGACGGCGTCGTCGTCGCCGAAGGCTTTCATGCGCGCTTTGGCGCCGATCACGCCGAGACGGTGGCGCTGCGACGTGCCGGTGAGGCGGCCCGGGGGGCGACGCTGTACGTCTCGCTGGAGCCGTGCCGGCACTATGGCAAGGTACCGCCCTGTACGGACGTCATCGTCGAGGCGGGCATCTCACGCGTCGTGTTCGCAGCGCCTGATCCCACGCCCGTTGCCGGTGGTGGTTCAGCGATCCTGAAGGCGTCGCTCCTGGAAGTGGAGTCGGGAGTTCTTGAGAAAGAGGCGCGCGAACTCAACGCGCCCTTCTATCACGCGGCCAACACTGACCTTCCGTGGACGACGCTCAAGCTGGCCGTATCCGCGGACATGATGATCGCGAGTGCGGAAGGATCCACGACCTGGATCACAAGCGACGCGTCACGGGCGGAAGTCCACCGGATGCGCGCCAATTGTGACGCCATCGCCGTGGGCGTCGGCACGATCCTCGCCGACGATCCACAGCTCAACGTGCGTGACGCGCCGAAGCCGAGGAAGCCCCCGGCCCGCGTTGTGTTCGATCGCGGCCTGCGGACGCCGCTCAAGTCGAAACTGGTGTTCACCGCGCGCGAGACGCCCACCATCATCATTGCCGCTACTGGCGGCGAGTCCGCCAAAGCGGCGGCGCTACGCGAGTGCGGCGTCCACGTCCTGTTCGCCTCCGATCTCCGCGACGCGTTCCGCAGGCTGCGTTCTGCCGGCGTTCAGTCCCTGATGGTCGAGGGCGGGGCAACCATCGCCAGCGAGGTGGTGAAAGAAGGCCTCGTCCACCGGCTCGCGATCTTCCAGGCACCGCAGACCATCGGCCCGACCGGGTTGCCTGCGTTCGGCGCTAGCACGCAGGGGTTCGTGGACCGCATGGACCTGATGCGCGTGATCGAACGGCGTGAGATTGGCCCTGACGTGATGACCGTTTACGCGCTGGTGGAGGCGTAGGTGTTCACTGGCCTGATCGCAGACGTCGGGACGATCGAGCACGTGACGTCGACGGTCGCTGGCCGCGAATTCCGGGTGAAGTGCGCCTTCGGTGACTTGGCTGACGGCGAGAGCGTGGCCGTGAACGGCGCCTGCCTGACCGTCCGGGAGAGAGGCGCCGGCTGGTTCACGTGTGCAGCCGTGGAGACGACGCTCGCGGTCACCGCGATGGCCGATTGGGCAGTCGGGAAGCGGGTAAATCTGGAGCGCGCACTGCGCCCAACGGATCGGCTTGGAGGCCACTTCGTACAGGGCCATGTTGATGCCGTGGCGCGAGTTACGGCAGCGCATCTCGACGCCGACTCACTAGTAATCGACCTTGCTATCCCACCCGCTCTCTCAGAGCTTATGGTAGAGCGCGGGTCGGTCTCGATCGACGGAGTGAGTCTCACGATCACCGGCCTGCCCGCGCCAGACACCATCCGGGTTTCCATCATCGAATACACGCGCCGGCACACGACGCTCGGCGCACTGAAGTCGGGCGCTACAGTGCACGTCGAGGCGGACATGATTGCCAAGCACGTGCGTGCAATGTTGGTCCCGCACAGGAACTCATGATCTCAGGGTCCGTCGAGCAGGCCATCAAGGACATCCGCGCTGGCAAGTTCGTTGTCGTCGCGGACGACGAAGATCGCGAGAACGAGGGTGACCTCATCTGCGCGGCCGAACTGGTCACGCCCGAGATGGTGAACTTCATGATCAGCCGCGCGCGCGGCTTGGTCTGCCTGGCGATGACGGGCGAGCACGTCGACCGGCTTGGGCTGTCGCAAATGGCCGAGACGAACATCGACGACTATCGCACCGCGTACACGGTGAGCATTGACGCGTCGTCGCGCTTTGGCGTGACGACCGGCATCAGCGCCCAGGATCGCGCGACCACGATTCGCGTTGCCGTGGATCCCGCGACAGAGAAGGGCGATTTGCGCCACGGCGGCCACGTCTTCCCGCTGCGTTCGCGAGAGGGCGGTGTACTGCAGCGTGTCGGGCACACCGAAGCGTCGGTGGACCTGGCCCGGCTCGCCGGACTTCAGGCCGCGGGCGTGATCTGCGAGATCCTGAACGACGACGGCACCGCCGCGCGCCGTCCGGCACTCGAAGAGTTCTCGCAGACGCACAGGCTCACGTTCATCACCGTGGCGCAACTCGTAGCGCACCGGCTCAAGAACGAACGGCTCGTGCACCGACTGGCCGAGGCGCGTCTGCCCACCGAGCACGGCACGTGGAAGATCATCGGCTACAAGAACGATGTGGACGTGCATGAGCACGTCGCCCTGGTGTATGGCGAGATCGGCGACGGCGAGAACACGCTTGTTCGAATGCACTCCAAGTGCCTCACCGGCGACGTGTTCCATTCCCAGCGGTGTGATTGCGGTTGGCAGCTGGACAAGGCGATGGAGCTGATCCACAAGGAAGGCCGCGGTGTCGTGGTCTACCTGGATCAGGAGGGCCGGGGCATCGGCCTGCTCAACAAGCTCAAGGCGTACGAGCTCCAGGACAAAGGCGCCGACACGGTCGAGGCCAACGAGCAGCTCGGCTTCAAGCCGGACCTGCGCAACTACGGCATCGGCGCGCAGATCCTGCTCGACCTCGGCCTCAAGTCGATCAGGCCGATCACCAACAATCCGCGCAAAATGGTCGGCCTCGAGGGCTACGGCCTGCGTTTGGGTGATCGCGTGCCGGTCGAGCAGCCGGCTCACGACGAGAACGCCGGCTACCTCCAGACCAAGCGCGACAAGCTGGGGCATCTGCTGGCCTCGTAGTCATCCCGAGCGAAGAGAGGGATCTGCAGTCACGACCACGCGTTGCGCGCCAGGAAGGCACGAGGTCGGCAGCCGTCAACGCGTTTTGAACTGCGATTTCTCAGGATAACAGCCGATCAATGCCGATCTTCTTGTTGCCTGGGTGAGAAGACCCTCGTGATGGTCGCCTGTGGACCGAAGTGGAGGAGTAAGCCGACTTCGAGACCCGTTCCCCTCAAGTAATTCCTGAGTTGGAGTCGAGCGGTCGGTGCCAAGAGTTCACCAGCTTTGCACTCGACCACTACGCAGCCGTCGACAAGCAAGTCGATCCGTTGCCAGGCAATCGCCTTGTTTTTGTAGTTGACGCGCACGCCGACCTCGCGAGCGACCCTGAGGCCGCGGGCTCTTAGTTCATCGACCATCGCGGCCACATAGACCGACTCAAGAAAGCCGTAGCCGAGGATGTTGTAGACCTCATAGAACGCGCCGATGATTGAGCGGGTGATTTCCTCACAGGCCAAGGCGAAATCGGTGTTGACGCTCATCGGGCCAGTATCGGGTTCATCGGCCTGATCCGAAAAACAAATTGTTGCACTCTGCATCACCTCATTGCAGAAATGGGCACAAAAGGGAGGTCCGTTGGTTCAGCGAGTAGATTCCTGCCTGCGCCCAGAATGACAACCCTACATGCTTGAATACACCGGAACGCCCTCGGGGCGAGGGCGACGTTTCGCCATCGTCGCCAGCAAGTTCAACGAGGAGATCACCACCAAGCTCGTCGCGGGCGCTATCGATGCGCTCGTGAAGCACGGCGCCGCACAGGAAGAAATCGACGTCGTGTGGGTTCCGGGCGCGTGGGAGCTTCCTGCCGCGGCGCGGCGACTCCTCTCCATGGATCGCTACGACGCGCTCGTCGCTGTTGGCGCAGTGATTCGCGGCGATACACCGCATTTCGACTACGTGGCCGGCGAAGCCGCGCGCGGGCTCGGGCGCGCCAGCGCGGAGTACGATCGGCCGATCGGGTTTGGCGTGCTCACGTGTGACACTGACGAGCAGGCCGAAGCGCGTGCTGGCGGCGCGCACGGCAACAAGGGTTGGGACGCGGCGCTGGCGGCGCTCGAAATGGCGGATTTGTTCGACCGCCTCGACGCGTCCGATGAGAGTTGAATCGCGCGCGCGGGCGCGTGCCCTTCAGGCGCTCTACGCGTGGGAGCTGCGCGGCAGCCAGGACTTGGGCCGCATCGCCAATGAGCTCTTCGACGACCTGATCGTTGGCACAGACGAGCGCCGCATCGCGAGCCAGCTGCTCCAGACGGCGCGTGAACACCTCACCGAGCTCGATGGCGAGTTGTCGTCTGTTACGACGAACTGGCGTTTGGATCGTTTGGGCGTCGTGGAGCGCTGCGCGCTCCGGTTGGGAGCCGCCGAACTGTATCGCGCTGAAACGCCGCCGCGCGTCGTGCTTCGGGAGGCGATCCGCCTGGCCGAGCGCTACGGTAGCCCGGACAGCGCCAAGTTCGTGAACGGTGTGCTGGACGCGTTGGCCAGGAAGATGGGCCGGCTCTGATGCGTCTCCTGCTCGTGAACTGGCAGGACATCGAGCATCCGCTGGGTGGCGGCGCCGAAATTCACCTCCACGAGATCTTCGGCCGGCTGGCGCGTCGCGGGCACAGCGTCACCCTGTTGTGCTGCGGCTGGAGCGGCAGCGCGCCGCGTGCCACGATCGACGGCATCGACGTGCGTCGCGTCGGCATACGCAAAACATTTGCGGCGGCGGTCGTGCCTTACTACCTGCGCGAACTGGCGCGGGAGCGCTTCGACTTGCTGGTCGAGGACATCAACAAGATCCCGTTGTACAGTCCGCTGTGGAGCCGACACAAAGTGGCGGCGCTGGTGCCGCATCTCTTTGGCTCTACGGCATTTCAGGCGCTGCCTGCGCCCCTGGCAGCATGCGTTTGGTTGGCGGAGCGGCCGCTCAGCGCCATATACCATAAGGTGGCGTTTGAAGCGATCAGCGAGAGCACGCGCGACGACCTGGTAGACCGCGGCATCTCGCGCGACCGGATCGAGGTTATCTACCCGGGCATCGATGCCACTGCCTACACGCCCGATCCGAGTGTGCGCTCACCGCGGCCGGCCTTCGCGTACCTGGGCAGGCTCAAGAAGTACAAAGGTGTGCAGCACGTGCTCCGCGGGTTTGCGGCGATGTCGAGTCGCGACGCGACGCTCGAGATCGCCGGCGCAGGCGACTACCGCGACGAACTCGAGCGGTTGGTCGCTTCGCTTGACCTCGGCTCGCGCGTGCGGTTTCTTGGGCGGGTCAGCGAACAGGAGAAGCTCGCGCTGCTCCGGCGAGCGTGGGGCCTCGTCTTCGCGTCGCCCAAAGAAGGGTGGGGGATCACCAACCTGGAAGCCGCCGCCTGTGCCACGCCCGTCATTGCCTCAAACTCACCCGGCATTCGCGAGAGCATTCGCGACGGCGAGACCGGCTTTCTTGTGCCCCATGCGGACGCCGTAGCGATGGCGGAGGCGATGGACCGGCTCGCCTCGTCCCGCCAGCTGCTCGACACGCTGGGCCGCGACGCCCGCCGTTTCGCGGAGACGTTCACCTGGGAGCGCGCCGCCGAACAGACGGAGGGGCACCTGATGCGCGTCATTGAGGCGAAGTCATGAAGAAGACGCCAACGAAGCAGCCGCAGAAGCTGACCGTCGCGCGGATGATCGACCGCATGGGCGAGGCGCTCCAGCTGGAGCACGTCGGGGAAACCGGTGGGCTCGACCGCCTCATACAGAGTCCCCATGTGTCGAGCCCGGGCTTGGCGCTCGCCGGCTATACCGAGCGCTTCGCCAATCACCGGCTGCAAGTGCTGGGCGAGACGGAGGTGCGCTACCTGGAGTCGAGGTCGGATGACGAGCGGCGCAGGATCCTGAAGTCGTTCTTCCAGCTTGATATTCCGTGTCTGTTCCTGAGCAAGGGACAGCGGCCGCCCGACGGCCTGATCGAGGAGGGCAAGTTCGCGAACACGGCGGTGCTGGTCTCCAAGCTCAAGACCAACGAGTTCTACAACCGCATCAAGCCGTGGCTCGAGGAGGAATTCGCGGCCAGCACGACCATGCATGCGTCGCTGGCGGACGTGTTCGGCGTGGGCTTGCTGTTCGTCGGCCGCAGTGGAATCGGCAAGTCCGAGTGCGTGCTCGATCTCGTGGAGCGGGGCCATCGCCTGGTGGCCGACGACCTGGTGCTGGTCACCAAGCGCGGCGCCGATGTGCTCATCGGTCGCGGCCACGAGCTGCAGCGTCACTACATGGAGATCCGCGGCATCGGGCTCGTGGACATTCCCGCCATCTTCGGCATCCGCGCGGTGCGCCAGCAGAAGCGCATTGAGGTTGTGGTGCAACTGGAGGACTGGGACGCGAATGCCGCAGTGGATCGCACGGGGCTCGACGGCGAGACCACCGACATCCTCGACGTGAAGATTCCCAAGGTTCGCGTGCTGCTCAACCCCGGCAAGAACATCACCGTGATGTGCGAAGTCATCGCGATGAATCACCTGTTGCGGTACAGCGGTTTCGATCCCGCCGAACGGTTCAATGAACGACTGATCCAGCAGATGCGCGCGTCGTCCGAAGTGCGCCAATACCTCCAGGAAGACAATGAGTGAGGCGCCGGTCACGCCGCGGGCGATCGTTGCCGGCCATGGCGATTTCGCTCAGGGACTCGTCTCCGCCGTGGAGCTCATCACAGGGCGGGGTGCCTTGCTCGTTCCATTTTCGGCCAAGGGGCTCAGCGGCGTCGACATCGAGGGGTCGATGCGCAAGGTCATGAGCGAGCACGACCTACGCGTGGTCTTCACCGACTTGCAGGCGGGGAGTTGCACGATGGCGGCCCGAAAAGTGATGCGCACCATTCCGGATCACGTGCTGATTGCCGGTGTGAACCTTCCGATGCTGATCGACTTCGTGTTCGCGGAGCTGCCGGCGATTGATGCGGCCCGGCATGCGTTCGAGCGTGGGCGGGCGGCCATGAGCGTCCTCGGAGGCAGCAAGCCGTGACGCTCGTCCTCAATCGCATCGACGATCGGCTGATTCACGGCCAGGTTGTGGTGGGCTGGGGGCAGCCATTCGACATCGCCTTCATCGTGCTCGTGAACGACGAGGTGGCGCAGAGCGATTGGGAGCAGGAGTTGTATCGCATGGGCACGCCGCCGGAGATGGACCTCTTCTTTCACACCGTCTCCGACGCGATCGCCGCGCTGCCGGCGTACCGCGAGGACGCGCGCAGCGGCATTCTGCTCACCGGCGACGTCGCATCCATGCAGCGTCTCGTGAAAGAGGCTGGCGTACGCGACGTGAACATCGGCGGAATTCACCACCGGCCCGACCGGCGCCAGCGGCTGCGCTACGTGTTTCTTTCGCCGGTGGAAGAAGAAGTGTTGCGTGACATGGAGCGCCTTGGCGCAGTGGTAACGGCGCGCGACGTGCCGTCCGCGAACGCAATCGACCTGCACACTGTGCTGTCCGCCGAGGAGGCCGCCTGATGATGGACCTCCTCGTTCCAGTGCTGCCCCTGGCGATACTCGGCGCCATCCTTGGACTCGACACGGTCAGCTTCCCGCAAGCGATGCTGTCACGCCCGCTGGTGGCGGCAACACTGGGCGGCGCGCTCGCGGGATCGCCGACCGGCGGACTACTCGTGGGCGCGGCTTTGGAGTTGATCGCCTTTGAAACGTTGCCCTTCGGCGCGAGCCGGTATCCGGAGTGGGGTTCGGCGTCAGCGGTGGGAGGCGCGCTGTTCGCCTCATCGGCCAGCGGGCCTCCAGGGGCGTTGTCGCTGGCGGTGATTGCCGCGGTCGCCACGGCATGGGTTGGCAGTTGGAGCATGGTCAAACTGCGCCATTTCAACGCTCGCATGGCGCATCGCGCGCAGTCAGCGCTCGACGCGGGCGCGCGTGGCTCGGTGATTCGCCTCCAGCTCATAGGCTTGACGGCGGACCTGGTTCGCGGCTTCGCGCTGACTCTGGTCGCCGCCGCTGTATTCGCGCCGCTGGCGCGCGTCTCGCTTGCGGCGTGGTCGATGGATGCGCGCGTGTCGCGGGCAATCGCCGTCGCCATTGCGGCGAGTGTTGCCACCGCTGCGGCATGGAAGCTCTTTCATGGCAGCGTCCCGGCGCGCTGGGCGTTTCTCGGTGGCATCGCAACTGGACTCACCATCATGGCGGTCGCGTGAGCGTGATGACCGCGTCTCCCATCATCCCGGCATCGTCTCCCATGCGGCTTGCGCGGCTGCCGCTGTGGACGGAGGCGCGCGTGTTGATCCGAACGTTGGCGATCCAGGGCGCCTACAACTACGAAACGATGATCGGCAACGGCATCGCCTTCAGTATGGAGCCGGCGCTGCGATTGTTGCCCGGCGGCGTTCACGGCGCCGCGTTCAAGGCCGCGATAGCGCGGCACAACAAGTACTTCAACGCGCATCCGTACCTCGCGTCGGTGGCGGTGGGTGCGCTGGTGCGCGCGGAGCTGGATGGCGAGTCGCCTGAGAAGATCGAGCGATTTCGCACCGCCGTGGCGGGACCGCTAGGCAGCGTCGGCGATCGGCTGGTGTGGGCGGGCTGGCTGCCGCTCTGCTCGTTGGCGGCGCTCACGGTGTTTGGTCTCGGCGCCGGACCGATAGCCGTGCTGGTGGTCTTCCTTGGTCTCTACAACGTCGGGCACCTCGCGTTGCGTGCGTGGGGTCTGCGCACAGGATGGAACAGCGGTCTGCGCGTTGCGCAGGCCCTCGGCAATCCAGTGTTGCGCCGCGGTCCGCAGGTCATCGCACCACTCGCGGCATTTGCGGCCGGAATGGGTGTGCCGCTTGCGCTGCTCCGCATCATTGGGCCCGGACGCGCGCTGCTCGGCGTCGTGTTGATGTCCGCTGTGGTTGGTGCGTTTGCAATCGTGCGGCTTCAGGGACGCATCGAGGGCTGGCGCTTGGCGCTCGTCGCATATGCGGCGGCAGTCCTCTTCGCGGTGGCCGGACGATGACCGAACGCACCGTCACGATCATGAACAAGTACGGTATTCATGCCAGGCCCGCGGCCGAGATCGTGAAGACGGCCGCGAAATTCAAATGCGAGATTACCCTCATTCGCGACGACGTCGAAGTCAACGGCAAGAGCATTATGGGCGTGATGATGCTGGCGGCGGAGCAGGGTTCCACGCTGTTGGTACGCGCCGACGGGCCGGACGAAGCGGCGGCAGTCGAGGCGCTGACTGCGCTCATCGCGTCGAACTTCGGGGAGTTCGCCTGATGGAACGCCAGCTCAACGGAATTCCGGCGTCACCCGGCGTGGCGGTGGGCGCCGCGCATCTCCTCCTCTGGGAGGTGCCGGAGGTGCCGCACCGAAGTGTGTCGGACCTCGAGATTCCCGCGGAGCTCAAGCGCTTCGCCGAGGCGATCGAGCGCGCCAAGGTGCGGTTGCGTCACGTTCGTGATCGCGTCGAGGCAAGCGTCGGCAAGGAAGAGGCAGCGATCTTCGACGTGCAGTATTCGATCCTCGAGGATCGGTCCCTGATCGGGCGCGTGGACGAGTTGATTCGTCAGAATCTCGCCGCGGAGAGGGCGTTCGACATCGAAATGACCGAGTGGCGCCAGCGGTTTGCGCGGCATACCAGCGCGATGATGCGCGAACGGGTGAGTGACCTGACGGACGTTCAGATCCGCGTGCTTGCGATCTTGCTGCACTTGCCGGATCACGATCCCGTGGACCTGCCGCCGGGCGCCAAAGCGGTGCTGGTCACGCACGACCTCACCCCGGGCCTGACAGTCCAGCTGGACCGGACCGCCATCGTGGGCATCGCGACGGATGCGGGTACGCGGACATCGCACGTCGCGATCCTCGCGCGGTCGCTGGGCCTGCCTGCGGTCGTCGGTCTGCGGAACGCCACCGAGCAGTTGCGCGGTCATGAACGAGTGATCCTCGATGGCACCAAAGGTCTGCTCGTCATCAACCCGAGCGAGGAAGACATCCGGCGGCACAAGGAGCGCGCCAAGGAAGAGGAAATCGCCGAAGACGAACTGCGCAGTCTGGCGCAGCTGGAATCAGTCACGACCGACGGCGTACGCGTTACCCTGCGCGCCAACGTGGACTTGCCCGAAGAAGCCGAAGTCGCCGCGCATGCGGGAGCGGAGGGCGTCGGGCTCATGCGCACGGAGTTTCTCGTCGTCGGCCGGACGATGATGCCGGACGAGGAGGAGCAGTACCAGGCCTACAAGAAGGTTGTCGAGGCGTTCGCGGGGCATCCCGTCGTGATTCGCACGTACGACGTCGGTGGCGACAAGCTGCCGGTCGGCGGTCATCCAACCGAGGCGAATCCGTATCTCGGATGGCGCGCGATCCGCATGTGCCTCGACGAGCCGGAACTGTTCAAGACGCAGCTGCGCGCGCTGCTGCGTGCGTCGTTGCACGGCGACGTGCGCATCATGCTGCCGCTCATCGTGTCGCTGTCGGAGGTGCGCGCCGCGCGGAAGCTGCTCAAGGAAGCGCGCGAGGAACTGCGCGCGCGCGGCATGACGCTCAAGGATTTCATTCCGCTTGGTGTGATGATTGAGACGCCCGCGGCGGCGGTTGCCGCGGATACGCTCATCGACGAGACGTCGTTCTTCTCGATCGGCACGAATGACCTAGTGCAATACACGCTGGCAGTGGACCGCGGCAACGCCAACCTGGCGTCGCGCTTCACGCCGCTGCATCCCGCCGTGCTCCGGCTCATTCGGCTCACCGTGCAGGCGGGCGAGAAGGGCGGCCTGCATGTCGCGGTGTGCGGTGAGATGGCGTCGCATCCGCTCATGGCGTTCGCGCTCGTCGGACTCGGCGTTCGCGAACTGAGCGTCAACGGCCGTTCGGTGCCGCTGGTAAAGCGCGTCGTTCGGAGCGTGTCGGCCGCCAAGGCACGAGATGCCGCGATGCGCGCGTGCGATGCCAAGACCCCGGAGGACGCTGAGAGTATCCTGCTCGAGGAGCTTCGCGCCGCCGTCGGCGATGTGTATTGGGTCAGAGAAGGATTAGCAGCGTTGTAACCGTGCTCGGCCGGCGCTGCGCGCCGGATGCGTCGCACACTTACTTTTCGTTCGCAGTGTACCGCGCAGGAAACCACTGTGATCGGCCGCGAAGCGGCCGCCGAGAACATTAATCCGCGCCGAAGGCGCGGCCGAGAACCGAATGTACGACCGCCATCTTTTCACATCTGAATCAGTCACCGAAGGGCACCCGGACAAGGTCGCGGATGCCATTTCCGATTCCGTCCTTGATGCCATCCTGGCGGACGACCCCACCGCGCGTGTCGCGTGCGAAACGCTGGTGACGACGGGCATGGCCTGTGTCTCTGGCGAAATCACCACGACGACCTATGTCGACATCCCCAGACTCGTTCGCAGGACGATCAGGGAGATTGGCTATACGGACGCCGCCATGGGATTCGACTCGCAGACCTGCGCGGTTATCAGCACCATCGGCACGCAGTCGCCCGACATTGCGATGGGCGTGGACACCGGTGGTGCTGGCGACCAAGGCATGATGTTCGGATACGCGACGGACGAGACGGCTGAATTGATGCCACTGCCGATTCTGCTCGCGCACAAGCTGACGAAGGCGCTCGCCACCAGCCGCAAGAATGGCGACATCAAGTGGCTTCGCCCCGACGGCAAGTCGCAGGTGACCGTGTTGTACGAGGATCACCAGCCGGTCGCGGTGGAGACGGTGGTCATCTCCACGCAGCACAACGATGGCGTCAGCAACAAGAAGATCCGCGACACGATCATCGGCGAGATCATCGAGCCATGCATTCCCGAGCGCTTGCGTCGCGGGAAGATCAAGTATCACGTGAATCCCACGGGACGCTTCGTTGTCGGCGGACCACAGGGCGACGCGGGGCTCACCGGCCGCAAGATCATCGTCGATACCTACGGCGGTATGGGTCGTCACGGCGGCGGCGCGTTCAGCGGTAAGGATCCGTCCAAGGTGGACCGCTCGGCGTGTTACGCGGCGCGCTGGGTTGCCAAGAACATTGTGGCAGCGGAGCTGGCCCGTCGCTGCGAAGTGCAGCTCGCGTACGCCATCGGCGTGGCGGAACCGGTGTCGGTCATGGTGGACACGTTCGGAACCTCCGTCGTGCCGGAGCGCGAGATCATGCGCGCGGTGCGCGCCACGTTCGACCTCACACCGCGCGGCATCATCACCGCCCTGGATCTGCGCAAGCCGATCTACCGCGAGACATCGGCGTACGGGCACTTCGGCCGCAAGCCAAAGCGCATTGGCACGGGGAAGAAGGGGCGTACGCTCTTTTCGTGGGAACAGACGGACCGGGCGGCCGCACTTCAGCGCGCGGTTCGCTGACCTTCGCCGGAGCAGGACATGATCGAGGTGGTTGTCGCGCGTCTCGGCCTTGATAGCAGCACGCAGTCGTACGTCGTCATTCTTCAGGAGAAGAATGGCCCGCGCGTGCTGCCGATCTGGATCGGCGAATCCGAGGCGCAGTCGATCGTCATGCAGATGCACAACATCAAGCGTCCGCGCCCGCTGACGCACGACCTGGTGAAGAGCCTGATTGTCGGGCTCGGCGGCACGGTGAAGCGCGTCCAGATCACACGGGTCGAGAACAACACGTACTACGCGGAACTGCACGTCACGCACAACGGGCAGATGGTGCAGGTGGACGCGCGTCCGTCCGACAGCATCGCGATCGCGCTCAGGGTTGAGGCGCCGATCTTCGCGTCGGACGAGCTGCTGAGCGAGCTGCAGGTGGAGGAAACGGCGGAGCCATTCGGCAGCAGCCTGAAGAACGCCGCCGAGCTCAGCGCTGAGCAACTCAAGGAGTATCTCGAGAAGCTGCGCCCCGAAGATTTCGGGAAGTTCAACCTCTGAGCCCATCGGTGAGAGGTGTGGCCATGTTGTGCCTGACGGCGTCCTCATGGGCGGCGACGTTGGGCGCGCAGGGCGATCGCATCGCGGAAGGGCGCGTTCGTCGGCCCGGCGACAAAAGGCCGGTCGCCGTGGCCGGCACCTGGGTGATCCTTCACCGCGTGGGCTCGGATCGCGCGGCGCCCCTCGACTCGATGCGCTCCCGCCCGGACGGATCGTTCCGGTTCCGCTATGGCGTGTCCGGCGCCACCGACGCGATCTACTTCGTGTCCACGACATTTCGTGGCATCGCGTACTTCTCGTCGCCGCTGCGTCAGCACACGGTGAGAGGCGGTGACGCCGACTTGCTCGTGTACGACACCACGACCGCGACGACGACGCTCCACGCCACCGGCAGGCATGTTGTGGTATCGGCGCCGCGCAACGGAAAGCGCGAGATCGCCGAGATCTTCGAGATCGAGAATGATGGGACGCGGACCGTGATTCCGAAGGACAGTGCGCAGCCGTTGTGGTCCGCGGTCTTTCCGCAAGCCGCCGAGAGCCTTACGGTTGCGCCGGGCGATCTCAGCGAAGGTGCGGTGGCGTTCCGCCGCGGTCGCGGAGAATTGTTCGCGCCAATCTCTCCCGGCGTGCGCCAGCTGGTGGTGACCTATCGGCTCCCGGCGAGCGCGTTCCCACTGTCGTTGCCGCTCGACCGGCCCGTTGCAGTGTTGGAGGTGCTGTTGGAGGAGCCGCTCTCGGTGGTGAGCGGCGGTGGTCTCGCCGAGACGGCAGCGGTCGACATCGATGGCCGTGCGTTCAGGCGTTTTGTCGCGCGAAACGTGGGGCCGCCGGGCGTGATGCAGATCAAGGCGCCGACGCCGTCGACAGGAAACAGGACGGTGATTCTCATCATAGCGGTCATGCTGGCCGTCGGGTTGTCGCTGGCGTTCGCCGTGTGGTTTTCTCGGCGTTCGCGGAACCCGGTCGGGACCGCGGCGGGCGCGTCGCGAGCCGACGTGCTCCTGGCGGAGCTGGCATCGCTCGATGCGCGAATTGCGAGGACTCCGGAGGCAACCGGCGAGGAGCGCGCGGCGTTCGATCGGCAGCGCGCGGAGCTCAAGGCGCAGGTGGCGCAAATGCTTGCCGCGGAATCGTCGCCGGCCTAGCTTCAGCGCACAGTACACAAATCGACGCGCGCGCGGGATACGGAAACCGGTGTGATGCCGGTGCGGCCCCGCCACTGTAACGGGCAGCAGGATCGCTCCTCAGCCACTGACCAGGAAGGTCGGGAAGGCGAGCGAAAAGCCCGAAGCCAGGAGACGACCCACGCACGCGCCACGTACTCGAATCCTCGGGGGAGGATCGGTGGCCCTGCGCGCCTTGCGGCGTGTGCGCTCATCACCTCCTTCGTTACAGGAGGTTTTTTGTTGCCCACAACCCGTTCTCGGCGCTCGGCTCTCGGCTTTCGGGGAGCGCTTGCGTTCGCGCTCGTTGCTGCGACCGCGTGCGACGCAAGACGCACCACGCAACACGCACAACTGCCGTTCGGCGTTGATGACTTCGGCGACACGATCCGATTCGCGACAACGCCGACCCGCATCGCGTCGCTCAACCCGACCACGACCGAGATCTTGTTCGCGATCGGCGCCGGCGGCCGTCTCGTCGGCCGCACCACCTACGACCACTGGCCGGACTCGGCGAAGTTTGTCACGGATCTGGGCGCCGGGATTCAGCCGAACGTTGAAGCCATCTTGGCTGTCAAGCCAGACCTCGTGCTGCTGTACGCATCGGCGGACAATCGCGCCGCGGCGGTCAAGCTCCGGGAGGCCGGCATCACGACCGCCGGATTCAAGGTGGACCGCATCGAACAGTTCGATGCGCTCACGCGCTTGCTGGGGCGCATCGTTGGCGATTCAGCGCGCGGTGGCATGGTCGCAGATACGGTGCGTCGCACGCTCGACAGCGTCCGCGCGCTGGTGCGGGGGAGGCCGCGCCCGTCGGTCGTGATCCCCGCCTGGGACTCGCCGCTCCTGGTCATCGGCGGCGGCAGCTTCATGAGCCAGCTGGTCGCCATTGCCGGTGGGCGCAACGTGTACGACTCGTTGAACGCGCCGTCGCCCGGTGTCGCGTTCGAGGACATCGTGCGGAAGGATCCCGATTTTGTTCTGGCCGGGCCGGAGAGCGCGGGGAGGCTCAAGGCGCAGAGCAAGTGGCGCGCGCTGCGCGCAGTGCGCGCCGGCCGGTTTCTCGTTTTTGACACGGCCGTGGTGCTGCGGCCCGCCGTTCGCCTAGGTGAGGGCGCGCTCTCACTGGCGCGGCTGCTTCACCCTCAGGTGGTGAGATAGCGTGAAGACGTCGCGCTGGATCATCCTTGCCGTCACGCTCGTCGCGGTTGCGGTCGTGGCGGTGATGCTTGGTACGATTCGCTTTGGCGTGAACGAGAGTCTCGGCGCGCTGTTCGGCCGCGGCGACGAGACGACGCTCTTCGTGATTCGCGAACTGCGTTTGCCGCGTGTCGTGCTTGCGGCGTTGATCGGCGCGGGATTGGGCATGAGCGGCGTCGCGCTCCAGGGAGTGCTCCGGAACCCATTGGCCGAGCCGTATCTCCTCGGCGTGTCCGGCGGCGCGGCGGTAGGCGCCGTCGTAGCCATGTCACTCGGTGTGGCGCTGGCGTTGATGCCCATCGCCGCGTTCGGTGGCGCCCTGGCCGCTGTGTTCATCGCGCTCACCGTCGCACGCGCAACGCATACACGCGGTGACCCGCGGGTGCTCGTGATGGCGGGTGTCGTCGTGGGCGCGTTTGCGAACGCGGCCATCATGGTGCTGATGGCGAATGCAGAAGCCAGCACGGTGCGCAACGCGGTGTGGTGGATGATGGGCTCAGCTGCGAACGCCACGTGGACGCAGAACGCCTGGCTTGCTCTCTACCTCGCCCTTGGAGGCGGCGTGCTGGTGGCGCTCGGGCGCTCCATTGACGCGCTTGCGCTGGGCGAAGATTCGGCGGCGGGGTTGGGTATTGACGTCGAACGCACAACGCGCGCGCTCTACCTCACCGCCTCCCTCGTCGCGGCGTCCACCGTGGCGGCCGCGGGACTGGTCGGATTCGTGGGGCTCGTCGTGCCGCACATCGCTCGCCGTCTCGGCGCAACGGGCCATCGCGCGCTCCTGATGTCGAGCGCCTTGGTTGGCGCGACGCTTGTGATCGCGGCGGATGTCCTCGCGCGTGTTGCGCTACCGCCGGCGGAACTCCCGCTTGGCGCCGTCACGGCTGTGCTCGGCGTGCCGTTCTTTCTCGTCATGCTCCGGAGAATGGCGTGATCGCGTTCTCCGGCGCCGTCGTCCGCTATCCGCGCCAAGAGAAGCCGGCGCTCGACGGCGTGAGTCTTGAGGCGCCTGCGGGCGGTATCACCGCGGTCGTCGGACCCAACGGCAGCGGCAAGAGCACGCTCGTGCGCGCGCTCCTCGGTCGCGTCGCGCTGTCGAGCGGCACGATATCGGTTGCCGGCAGCGGGACAGCACAGATGACGCGGGTGGATATTGCGCGTCGCGTCGCCGTGGTCACCCAGCGCGAGGAAGCGGTGTTCCCGATTTCCGTTCGCGAGTACGTCGCGCTCGGGCGCCTGCCGCATCGCGGCGCATGGAGCGCGGCCGCACCAGACGACAAGGCGGCTGTCTCCTCGGCGATGGAAGCGACCGAGGTCTCGTCGTTCGCGGATCGCACCGTGGACGAACTCTCGGGCGGCGAATGGCAGCGCGCCCGATTTGCGCGGGCGCTGGCGCAGGGGGGTGACGCGTTGGTCGCTGACGAACCGACCACGTTTCTGGACGTCGCGCATGCGATGGCGGTATTCGGGGTCCTGGAGCGACTCGCGCGCGAGGGGCGCGCGGTACTGCTCATCAGTCACGACCTCAACCTGGTCGCGCGGTTCGCTCACCGTCTTGTGCTGCTCGATCGCGGCACGGTTGCGGCGGCCGGAAGCGTGGACGACGTGATGCGCGCTGACGTGCTCGAGCCCGTATACCAGTGGCCCCTCGTGGTCTAGCGAGACCCCGCCGTGGGTGCGCCAGCGCTGGTGCCGCTCCGCAAGCCCAGCCGACCCTGAGGCCTGTACTCGCCCAGAGTCGCCGAGAGTCGGGAGCGTAGTTTTCAGTGTGCCCTTGATCGTCACCGACGCCATTGTCCTGCATTCGTTCGACTATCTGGAATCGTCGAGGATCGTGCGGCTTGTCACGCAAGACGGCGCGATGCGGTCCGCGTTGGCCAAGGGCGCGCGCAAATCGCGACGCCGTTTCGGTAGCGGACTGGACCTGTTCGCGCAGGGCACCGCCAGCTTCTACGTGAAGCCCGGGCGCGACCTCGATACCCTCACTGGCTTCGAGGATGTACGCCCTCGGAACGAGCTGGCTGCGAACCTCGAACGGTTCGTCGGCGCCGAGACGATTGTTGAGATCGCACTCCGCTTCGGGACGGCCGGGAGCGATGCGCCATTGTTCGGCGCCATCGCTGCTGCGCTCGACACGTTGGTGGTGGCGCCGGGCGCCGACGCCAGAACTGTGACGCTGGCTGGCGCTTGGCACATTGTGTCTGCGCTTGGCCACGCTCCGGTTGTCACGCACTGTGCCGAGTGTGGCGACGCTATTCCCGACGATGCCACGGTGCTCTTCACGCACTCTGCGGGTGGCGCACTGTGCGGCCGCTGCGCGCAGTTGAGCCCTGGTGGGCGCAAACTGCCCGGCGAGGCACGCGCCGCGATTGCTGAATGGTGCGCTGGCAACCTCACGCCAGCGCTCTCTGACGCTGCGGCCCGCGCGCACCAACGACTCCTGCGCGAGTTCCTCGAATACCATCTGCACGACGGACGGCCGTTGCGCGCATTCGATCTCTGGGAAGGCGCGGCCTGGACCGCCGCATGATTCTCGGAACCGCCGGACATATCGATCCCGGCAAGACCGCGCTCGTGCGGGCGCTCACCGGCGTGGACACCGATCGCCTGCCAGAAGAGAAGCGGCGCGGCATCACCATCGACCTCGGCTTCGCGCCGCTGACGCTCGACGATGGCACTGTCGTTGGCGTCGTGGATGTTCCTGGGCACGAAGCATTCGTGCGCACCATGGTCGCCGGCGCCACAGGCATAGATCTCGCGCTGCTCGTGATCGCGGCGGATGAGGGCCCGATGCCGCAAACGCGCGAGCACCTCGCCATCCTCGAGATTCTCGGCGTTGCGCGACTCCTCGTCGTGTTGAGCAAGTGCGATCTTGCGGAGCCCGAGTGGCTGGGAGTCGTGACGGACGACGTGCGCTCACTGCTCAAGGCGACGCCGTACGCGGATTCTGAGATCATCCCGACGTCAGTGGTGTCCGGTGAAGGGCTTGCCGTGCTTCGGAAGCAGATCGCGCGAACGAAGCACGAAGCACCAAGCACCAAGGAGTTGGACCTCTTCCGTCTCCCAATCGATCGGGCCTTCACCGTGAAGGGGACGGGCACGGTGGTAACGGGAACAGTGTGGTCCGGTACCCTTGCCGTGGACGACAGCGTTCGTGTCATGCCGCTCGGCATTGCGGCGCGCGTCCGCGGATTGCACACCCATGGCGCGCCAGTGAATGCCGTGGCGCCTGGCATGCGAGCCGCGGTCGCGCTCGCGGGCATCGAGGCCAAGGCGGTTGTGCGCGGCGCAACGTTGGTGACTCACGCGGCGTGGGACACGACAATGACTCTGCGCGCGGACGTGTCCATGCTGCCGGAGTCGCCCGAACTGCGTCCGCGCACCAAGGTGCAATTGCACCTGGCAACGAGCGAAGTAGGTGCCCGCGTTGTCGCAGCCGGGTCACCGGTGGCGCCGGGAGCAACGCGCGCCGTGCGCATCGCGCTCGATGTGCCGGTCATTGCGCGAACGGGCGATCGCTTCGTCTTGCGTACCGCGTCGCCACTCGCGACGATCGGTGGTGGCGTCGTGACAGACTCCAACGCGCCGCGTCGCGCGCGGCCGATGCCCTCGCTGGGAATGTCGGTGGCGGAGCGATCGGCGCTGTTTGTCGCCGAGTCTGGCTCGCACGGATTTCAGGTTGGCATGGTGCCGGTTCGGCTCGGGGCCGCAAACGGCGTCGGCGTCAAGGGCGCGCAGCGCATCGGCGACCGGTTCTATGGCGCGGCCGTGATCGACGCAGTTGGCAAGAGCATCGTGGCGCTTGTGAAGTCATATCACGCCGAGCATCCGCTCGATCCGGGTGTGCCGCGTCAGGACGTCCGCTCCCGGCTCAAGCTCGACCCGACGCTGTTTGACGACGTCGTCGAGCGCTTGGTTGGTGCGGGCTCGCTGTCCGCCTCCGGCGCCGCGCTCAGGCACTCGTCTTTCAAGGCAGAGCTGTCGAAGCAGGAGCAGGGCGTCAGCGAGCACGTGCTCGCCCTGCTGGAATCAGCCGCCACCGAGCCGCCGTCAGTGAGTGAGCTCGAGGCGAAGTTCGGCAAGGGCACCGTCGGTGTGCTGCGCCACCTCGAGCGCCAGAAACTCGTCGTTCGGGTTGAGGAAACGCGGTACTACTCGCCCAAGGCCCTGAGTGCACTCGTCTCGAAACTCGAAGGCCTCATGTCCGGAAAGGGCGAGCTGGCGCCGACAGACCTGCGCGAGGGACTTGGCTTTTCGCGCAAGTTTCTCATTCCGTTTCTTGAGTACTGTGACAGCGTCGGCCTGACAGCGCGTCAGGGGAATGGACGAGTGTGGAGGGGGGCCAGAAGCGCATAGTATTGCTCGGTATGGTTTTCCTACTTCCTAGTTCCCAGTTCCTAGTTCCTGTTTTTCAATGATCAATCCAGACCGCCTGACCGTCAAAGCCGGCGAAGCCTTCAACGACGCGCTCGCGCTCGCGCGCAAGAACGGCAATCCGCTCATCTACGACGTGCACCTCCTGTCCGCGCTGCTGGATCAGGATGAGAGCATCGTCGTGCCGATCGTTCAGAAGGCCGGCGCCAATGTCACGGCGATACGCGAGGCGGTGAAGCGTGAACTCGATCGCTTTCCCAAGCAGTCGGGCGCGCAGCCCACCGTGTCGCGAGAACTGAATCAGGTGTTCGACAGGGCCGAGGTGGACGCCGAAGCGCTCGGCGACTCATACATCTCGTCGGAGCACCTGCTGATTGCGCTGGCCGGCACGAAGGGCGCCGAGAGCAAGACCATCCTCGAAGCGAACAAGGCCGGAGCATCAGAGCTGCATTTGGCGTTGGACGCGGTTCGCGGATCACACCGCGTCACCGACCAGAATCCCGAGAATCAGTACCAGGCCATCGAGCGCTACACGCGCGATCTCACCGCGATGGCCCAGAAGGGCAAGCTCGATCCAGTCATCGGCCGCGACGAGGAAATCCGTCGCGTGATCCAGGTGCTCTCACGGCGTACGAAGAACAATCCGGTTCTCATCGGCGAGCCGGGGGTCGGCAAGACGGCCATCGTCGAAGGCCTGGCGCAGCGCATCATCAACGGCGACGTGCCCGAATCGCTTAAAGGCAAGCTCCTGGTATCGCTGGATCTCGCCGCGCTCATCGCGGGCGCCAAGTTCCGCGGCGAGTTCGAGGAGCGGCTCAAAGCCGTGCTCAAGGAGATCGTCGAGTCCGAAGGTCGCTACGTCGTCTTCATCGACGAGATGCACACCTTGGTCGGCGCCGGAAAGGCCGAAGGCAGCATGGACGCGGGCAACATGCTCAAGCCCATGCTGGCGCGCGGTGAACTGCGCGTCGTGGGCGCCACGACGCTCGACGAGTATCGCGAGCACGTGGAGAAAGACTCGGCGCTCGAGCGCCGCTTCCAGCCTGTGTACGTCGGCGAGCCAACGGTTGAGAGCACCATCGCGATTCTCCGCGGTCTGAAGGAGCGCTACGAAGCCCACCACGGCGTGCGCATCACCGACGACGCCATCATCGCCGCGGCCACGCTGTCGCACCGCTACATCGGCGACCGCTTCCTGCCGGACAAGGCCATCGACCTTGTGGACGAGGCGTCGTCGCGTCTCCGCATCGAGATCGACTCGATGCCGCAGGAGATCGACGAAGTCGAACGTCGCATCATGCAGCTGGAGATCGAGCGCACCGCGCTTCAGAAGGAGAAGGACAAAACCGCGGTCGAGCGTCGCAAGGCGATTGAAAAGGAACTCGCGGACCTCAAAGAAAAGTCCGGCGGCATGAAGGCACAATGGCAGCGCGAAAAGGAATCGCTCGGTGCCGTCGGCAAGATCAAAGCCGAAATCGAGCAGGCCCGTATGGAAGCGGAGCGCGCCACACGCGCAGGCGACCTGGCCAAGGCCGCCGAACTGTCCTATGGAAAGGTGCCGGAGCTTGAGCGTCGCATGGCCGAGGCCGAGAAGCAACTCGGCGCCGGGGAAGGGCAGCGGCAGTTTCTCAAGGAGGAAGTCGGCGCCGAGGATATCGCCGACGTCGTTGCTCGCTGGACCGGCATCCCGGTGACGCGCATGCTCGAGAGCGAAAAGGAGCGGCTCACCAAGCTGGACCAGGAGTTGGCCAAGCGCGTCATTGGCCAAACGGAGGCCGTGGAGGCAGTCGCCAACGCCGTGCGCCGCTCGCGCGCCGGGCTCCAGGATCCAAACCGGCCGATCGGGTCGTTCATCTTCCTCGGCCCCACCGGCGTGGGGAAGACGGAAACTGCGCGCGCGCTCGCCGAGTTCTTGTTCGACGACGAGCACGCCATGGTCCGCATCGACATGTCCGAGTACATGGAGAAGCACGCGGTCGCGCGGCTCATCGGCGCTCCGCCCGGATACATCGGCTACGAAGAGGGAGGCCAGCTCACGGAAGCCGTGCGTCGGCGGCCGTACTGCGTCATCCTCTTCGACGAAATCGAGAAGGCGCACGCGGATGTGTTCAACATCCTGCTCCAGATTCTCGACGAAGGCCGCCTGACGGATTCGCAGGGCCGCACGGTGGACTTCCGGAACGCCGTCGTCATCATGACGTCGAACCTGGGCAGCCACTACATCCTCGAGCACACCGGCGGCGACTGGAGTGCGATCGAGACCCAAGTCAACGCGGAACTCAAGCGTCACTTCCGGCCGGAGTTTCTCAACCGGGTGGACGACACGATCATCTTCAAGCCGCTCGGCATGGCCGAGATATCGAAGATTGTCGACATCCAGCTCAGGCACCTCGATACGCTCCTGGGCGAGCGGAAGATCACGCTCGAACTCAGTCCGGAGGCTCGTCAGTTGATCGTCACGGACGGATTCGACGCATCATTCGGCGCCCGTCCGCTCAAGCGCACGATCCAGAAGATGATCCAGAACCCCCTCGCGCTCGCGGTGCTCGACGGTCAGTTCGGCGAGGGCGCCCGGATCGAGGTGAAGCCGAACGGAAAGGGCGGCTTGGCGTTCGTGAAGAAGTGAGCATCGCCACAAAGGACGACGAACGGTGGATGGCCGAAGCCATCGCGCTGGCGCGCATCGCCGAGCGCGAGGGCGACGTGCCGGTGGGAGCGATCATTGTGCGCGAAGGGAAGGCGATTGCCCAAGCCGAAAACCGCACCGTTCGGTTGTCGGACCCAACGGCCCACGCCGAGGTGCTCGCCATTCGCGAGGCTGCCGCGGCGCTGGACGATGAGCGACTGCACGGTTGCACCCTCTACGTGACCCTCGAGCCTTGCGCGATGTGCGCTGGCGCCATCGTGCTCGCGCGTCTGGACCGGCTGGTGTTCGGCGCGTGGGATCCCAAGGCCGGCATGGTCGGATCCGTCGGCGACATCGTTCGACACCCCAAGCTCAACCATCGAGCTCAAGCACTCGGGGGCGTCCGTGCCGACGAATGCGGCGAACTGCTCAAGCAGTTTTTCTCGGCTCGACGGTAATACTGCTCTCGGGGTCTGGAGCCGAGGTTCGGGCGATTCCTCACACGCCGTCGGCACGACCCTGATTCTGGAACCCCCGACGGCACCGTAGTCTCTCGGTGTACGCTGGCAATGCGTCGGCGACGGGAGGCCGGGTATGCACGGACTTATTGCGGTCTTGACGCCTGTGGAACTCGCGGAGCTCGAGCGGGCGCTCGTCATGGTACAACGCTCTCGATGACAGGCTCATGCATCCCGTCGATATTGCCGTAACGCCGCAGTTCGCGCCGCGAAATCGAGTTACGGGCGCATTTCGCCCCATCCTGGCGCTACCGCACATCGTTCTCGTCGGGGCCCCAGCGGGGTTCGCGCTGTCGCTCATCGTTGGGCCGGACGACCGAGGTGGGGAAATCAGCGCCACGGGAGCACTCGGCATCGCTGCTGGCGTCGTGGCGATCGTCGCGTGGTTCGCCATCCTGTTCACCGGGACGTATCCCACGGGCCTCTATGACTTCGCCGTCTACTATCTGCGCTGGAGGGTGCGCGCGGTGGCATACACGGCACTTCTGCGCGACGAATACCCTCCGTTCGGTGAGGGCGCGTATGAAGCATCGCTGTGGCTCAGCCGTCCGGTGGAGCCGCGCAACAAAGTCAGCGTTGGCTTCCGTCTCATGCTCGCGCTCCCGCACATCGTCGTCGTCGCGCTGTTGAGTCTCGCCTGGGCGGTCTCGACGATCGTCGCGTGGCTCTGGATCATTCTTGGCGGCGAGTACCCCGTGGGCCTCTACAACTTCGGTGTTGGTGCGCTGCGCTGGACCACGCGGGTGGAAGCGTATCTTCTCCTCCTGCACGACGAGTATCCGCCGTTCTCGCTCGATTAGTTCACGGGAGGCCAGTGGAGCTGCTTCAACCAGTCACGTCGGAATGGGACGCGACGATCCGCCTGTCCATCGCGGCGCTCATCGGACTCGGCGTTGGCCTGGAGCGTGAGTGGTCCGGCCACACCACGGGACCTGGGGCGCGATTTGCGGGACTGCGCACACTCTTCCTGCTCGGACTGCTCGGCGGCGTCGGTGGTGTGCTGCTCGCCAACGGGTTCCCCGCGGCGGGCGCCGTGCTTCTGGCCGGCGGCAGCGCTCTCGCGGTCGCCGCCTATGTGATCACGGCGCGGCGAGCCGAATCCGAAGTCGATGGCACCACTGAAGCTGCAGCACTCGCGGTCGTTGGTCTCGGCGCGATCGCCGGCGCAGGTTGGCTGGCTCTCGCCGCCGGCGCTGGGTCCGTCATCGTGCTGGTCCTGCGAGAGAAGAAGCGCCTGCATTGGGTCGTGAGGAAGTTCAGCGAACATGAACTTCGCGCCATGCTCCAGTTCGCCGTACTGGCGCTCGTTGTGCTGCCATTGTTGCCGAAGGGTCCGTTCTGGGGCGTGCTGGACGTCCGGCCGCGGGGCATATGGACGCTGGTTCTCTTTTTCTCCGCGCTCAACTTCGCCGGCTTCTTGGCGCGCCGCGCCGTGGGTGTCGGCGCCGGCTACACCATCACCGGCATGCTCGGTGGCGTGATTTCGTCCACCGCGGTCACGCTCGACTTCGCGCGCAAGAGCCGCGACGCTGGCGGCATGGCTGGCCCCCTCGCCACCGGCGTTATCGGTGCCTGCACGATCATGTTGAGCCGTGTCGCAATCGCCAGCACTGTGCTCAACCCGGCGGCCGGCTCGCGCGCAGCCCTGCTATTCGTGCCGCCGGCCCTCGTCGGCGCCGGTTGGGTCCTGGTCGCGCTGCGTCGCGAGCAGGATGTCACGCACGACGAACCGCCGGGTACGGAGAGTCCGCTCCGCTTGCGGGTCGCCGTTCCGATGGCTGTGGCGTTCCAGCTTGGCGTGGTCGCCATCGCGTTGGCGCAGCAGTGGTGGGGGCAGATGAGCTTGTACCCGACGGCCGCGGTGCTCGGCTTGACCGACATGGACGCGCTCACAGTGTCGGTCAGCCGCGCCGGAGGAGTGCCCGCAGATGTCGCAGCCCGCGCGTTGGCGATTGGCGTGCTGGCGAACACCGCGCTCAAGGCGGGAGTCGCTGCTTCGGTCGGGACCGGCCACTTTCGTGCGCGAGCGGTGGGCGGACTTGCCGCGTTGGGCGCGGCGAGTGCCGTTGGGATCATCCTGTCAATGCTCTGACGCTTTCGCGCCTCGCGACAGAGGACGATCAGTTCCGCCGAATGTCGCCGAGGGCGCCGTGATCAGCCTCTACGAAACGATGGCGGGGCAAGTGGTAGTGCCGCGCACATTCGACCTCGCGGCCGCGCACCACTCGCCGTCGTGCCAACAGCCCTCTCCGCTCCGTCACCACTGTGTACTGCTGCGGGCCTTCGGGCGTGTCAACGGAGACAACGACCCAATCGCGGGTCCGGCCCAATTGGTGTGCGCGCGGCGTGCTCGAGTACCGAGCGGTGTAACGACAGGCGCCCCGGGCGGTGTGCAACACGGGCGTGTACGGATCGCCTGCGGTGGCGTGGCGCCGAAACTCGCGGTCGACATCGAGTACGTCGGCCACGGAAACGTTGGCTCCGGTGACGATCTGCACATCGGTCGCGATCATGCGATTGTCGTCCCGCGTTAGCGTGCCACCGGCGCGGAGGTTCGCTCTGGTGCTGCCACGCGACGCTGCGCGATGATTCCCACCACCCGGTTGTCGCTGTTCAGTACGGCGATGCGGCGCACGTTGCCTTCCTCCATCTGCTCGATGACATCCAATGCACTGGCATCAGGAGGCACCGTGCGGAGCGGCGGCGTTGTCATATGTGCGGCGACCGTGCATCCGGCGCCGTGTCCCGCGGCCACGCAGCGGACCACGATGTCGCGGTCGGTGATCATGCCGACCAGGACTCGACCCTTGGGGTCGTGAACCACCGGCAGGCAGCCGACATCGACGTTGCGCATCACTTCTGCCGCGCGCTGGATAGAGTCGGACGGAGTCACGGTGAAGGGATCCGGGGTCATCAGGTCACGTGCGAACATGATTGGCTCCTCTGAGTGGCGGCTGCGGAAATCGCTCCGAGCGCCGCGCGCCTGACACACAAGGTGTTCCACGCCGCCGTCGTGGTCTGTAGGGTTGTCCCTCGCCCCCGAGAGGCTGGTAGAGACGCCGCTTGTAGGGGTTTCCGCCACCGCTTGCTGCCAATCGCCGGACTGTGCGATTCCGCGTCCCGCCGCAACTTGCGGTTACACACTGATGTGGCGGGACCATGAAGCAACGGGCGAGCGACCGGACGCAGGCAAAGCAAGCGCCTCAACTGGCGGGCACGACCCCTCGGCGTTCGATATGGCGTCGCGCCTTTCGAGTCGCCGGCGTCATCGGGCTGGTTCCACCCGCCGCGTTGTTTGGTGCCCAACAGAGCGGCGGCGTGGACCTCGGGCTCAATCCGCTGATTCTGGGCGCCGCGCTGTGGATCGCACTCGTCACTGCCGTCACGGGTGTCGCGATCATCATCGTCGAACGCCGCTCATCCGCATGACCGGACATCACGGAGGGATCAATGTTCTATAAAGTGCTCGTTCCACTCGATCGGTCCACGCTCGCAGAGCAGGCGTTCGGAATGGCCCTCTCCATCGCGCGCGCGTCTGACGCAAGCCTGGACGTGGCAATGGTCCGCGAGCCGTTGCCGTTCGGCGTTACGCCGAAGAACTCCGCGGCCATGGATGAAGCCGACAATTACCTGGAGTCGGTCGTCGCCGAAATCGCCTCCGGATCCGGCACCCGGGCGACGCACGGTGTCCTGCGGGGCGACCCTGCGGAGATGATCTGCGCGCGCGCCTCCGACATCGGCGCTGACCTCATCGTCATGGCAACGCACGGCCGCACGGGCTTCAGCCGAGCGTGGCTCGGCAGCGTGTCCGAGGGTGTCGTTCGCCGTTCAACGCTGCCCGTCTTGCTGGTGCGCCCCAAGGAGAAGGGGGGTGCCCGTTCGGCTGCGTGGCCGCCGATGAGGCAGATCGTCGTGCCGCTGGACGGCTCAAATTCGGCGACGGAAATACTGCCAAGCGCCACCAAGCTCGCGCGAGCGAACGGTGCCAGCATCGTTCTGCTGGAAGTCATCCAGCCGGTTCCGACCATGATTGTGTATCCGTACCTCGGGGCCGTGACGGACGTGTCGGCGCCTGATGAGGTTGCCACGCAGAACCTCGTCGATGAGGCCGAACGGCATCTCGCAGAGCTCGTTCGCAAGTTGCGTGACGAGGGCTTTTCCAACGCCGAGTCGCATGTGCTTGTGGCGCCGAGCGTGTGGCAAGCAATCACGGACTTTGCGCACGGCCATCACGCGGACCTGATCGCGATGTCCACGCGCGGTCGCGGACTCTCGAAACTGATTGTCGGAAGTGTTGCAGACAAAGTGCGCCGGTCGAGCAGGATTCCCGTTCTCCTCCGGCACCCGGCCGTCGTGTCGGAGTCGCTCGCGTTGCTCACCGCCAAGGGCGTCGAACAGGAGCTGCCGGCGCTGGCCGGCCGATAGTATCGCCGATGCCTCACCCATGCCGGTGTCGGGAGCAGCACGCCCGCCAAAGGATCGTGTTGACCGGCGGACCGGGCGCCGGAAAAACAGCCGTGCTGGAACTCATCCGCCAATCGCTGTGTTCGCATGTCGTGGTGCTGCCGGAATCCGCCGGCATCGTTTTCGGCGGCGGCTTCCCCCGGGAGACGACGGTCGGCGCGCAACAAGCAGCTCAGCGAGCCATCTTCCACGTGCAGCGCGAACTGGAATTCGTTGCCGATGCCGACAGCGCCGCAATCGTGCTGTGTGATCGCGGCGGCCCCGATTGCGCCGCCTACTGGCCGGGTCCCGGTTCCTTCTGGGACGCGATTCATGAGACACGCGCGGACGTGCTGCGCCGGTACGACGCAGTGATCCATTTGCGCGTGCCGGGGGCATTGCAGGGCTACCACAATGAAAACCCGCTGCGAACGGAGTCGCCCGCCGAGGCGCAAGCGATCGACGACCGGATCGCGGCGGTGTGGGAAGGGCACCCGCGTCGCATCGTGATCGACGCAGCCGACGACTTCATGGTCAAGGCGCGGCGTACGGTCGAGATGCTCCGCGCGGAACTCCCTGCATGCTGCCGCAACGATAGTGTTAAGCTCCGTCAGCTTCCGCACGCAGAGCCACCCTTCCTGAGTCTTGCAAGGAGCGAATGATGACCACCGCATCATCCCCAATGCCTACGACCGCGAGCGATGGGCGACGCTTGCCGGGCTGGGCGATACTCGGCGTCCTGTTCGGCGTCGTGGTTGCCAGCTCCATCGCGCTGTTCGGGCCGATCGGAGTGTCCGGCACCTATCCGCGGTTCATCGGGTCCGTCCTGCGTCTCGCGACGCCCGAGTTCGCCGCGACCAACCCATATCTCGTGAAGATGGGAACCGTGGTCACCCCGGAGTCGATGCTCGTCATCGGGCTGCTGATCGGCGGCTTCCTGTCCTCGCGAGTGTTCGGGTCGGCGAGCGCTGCGCGGGTCGAGTTCGTGCACGCGCGCGAGACCACCGATTGGCGCCGGTACGGCGACGCGTTCCTCGGTGGATTTCTCATCCTGTTCGGCGCCCGGCTCGCCGGCGGTTGCACCAGCGGCCACATCATTTCCGGCATGTCACAGCTCGCGGTGAGCAGCACGATTTTCGCCGCGGCCGTGTTCGCTGGCGGCATCGGCACTGCCAAACTCATGAAGGCGTGGAGGGCGGAATCATGAACCTCTTCTATGGATTGCTCGTGGGTGTCGCGATGGGTGTGCTCATTCAGCGCGCCGGCGCCTCCAGCCCCCGCATGATTCTCGCCGCACTGCGGCTCGAGGATCTCACGATCATCAAGTTCATGGCGACCACCATCGCCGTCGGCGCCGTGCTGTCGTACCTGATGAGCTTCGGCATGCCGATGCACTTCGACATCAAGCCCACCTACGTCGTCGGCGTGGCGCTGGGCGGGCTCATCTTCGGCGCCGGGTTTGCCATCGGCGGCTACTGCCCGGGCACGTGTGTCGTCGGGATCGGCGAAGGTCGCAGGGACGGCTGGGCCGCGCTGTTCGGCGGCATCGTGGGTGCCCTCGTGTTCACGCTTGTCTACAAGTTGATCGAAGCGCCGCTCATCAAGCCCTTGGCCTACGGGAAGATCACCTGGAGCGACGTGCTGCACGTGCCGCCCATGGTGGCTGCCGTCGGGCTGGGTGTCCTGCTGCTGTTGGCGGTGTACGTGCTCCCGACGCGCAGGAACGCGCGCTAACGTGCGATGGAAGTGATGTACTACCCGAGGCTGTGGGTGGCGGCATAGATCAACGGTTCTGATGGTAGTCGTCGTTTCGGAGAGCGCACGAAATCGGTCGCCAGGGTCCCACCTTGGTGGAAACAGAATGGTTGTTGGCGCAGCGAAATGGTAGTACCTTCCTGCGTGGAGGTATTACCATGCGCATCGTGTCATTCAAGTTGAACAAGGAAATGGATGGTCGCATCGGCCGAATTGCCCGGCAGAAGGGCGTTTCGCGCTCGGCCGTCATCCGCGAGGCCCTCGAGCAGTTTGCGCGGCGAACGTCACCGCGACCCGGGTCCGCGCTCGCGCTGGCCGGCAAGCTGGTCGGGTCCGCCAAGGGCCTGCCGCGGGACCTCTCCACCCGGAAGTACGAGCGGGAGTTCCTCGGCTAGTGCGGCTCATGATCGACACCGGGCCGCTGATTGCGCTGTTAAGTCCGCGCGACCAGTACCACGGCTGGGCCGTCGACGTCATGGATCAGTTGGAAGCGCCGTTCTACACCTGCGAGCCCGTGCTCACAGAGACGATGCACTTCCTCGGCCGGTCGGCGCCGGCGGGCCTTGAGCTGGTTCAGGCGGGCGTACTGCGCGTCGGGTTTCGTCTCGAACCGGAACTGGTATCGGTGCGGCGGCTGCTGACGACCTACCGTTCGATGCCCATGTCGTTGGCCGATGGCTGCCTGGTCCGGATGACGGAACTGCACGCGGACTGCGCGTTGCTGACGACGGACTCGGACTTCCGGATCTATCGTCGAAACGGGCGGCAGGGCATTCCGACCATCATGCCGCAGCTGAATTGACCCGGGGGCCGGCGCTCGCCGAGTTGTGGCGTGACGCTGGGCGCGGGCGCTGAGCGCCGCTAACTTTCGCCCTCGCTGGACAGGTGGCCGAGTGGCTGAAGGCACCGGTCTCGAAAACCGGCGTACCCGAAAGGGTACCGTGAGTTCGAATCTCACCCTGTCCGTCTGAGAGTCTGCGTCTCCTAGAATCGCTTGGTCCAGCTGAAGCCGAGTGATGGAAGGATCGAGAACCACGTTTCAGTCGCGCGCTCTAGCGCCAGCGCCCCGCTGGCGTCGCGAATCCGGAAGACGTCGTAGCCCAGCACGTTCTCGTGATTCGTCATGTTGATCACTTCGACGAAGAGACGCATTTCGCCGTTCTCGGTCTGTCTGCGCCTCGTGAAGCGTACGTCCATGCGCTGGTACGGCGGCAGCCGCCGCCCGTAGAGCGTGTCGGGGCGCACAGCGAGATCCATCGTCCCGTTTCGCCGTTGCACGGGTACGCCCTTCTCGTACGTGAACGGCCATCCCGTGTGATATGTCATGGCCGAGGTGAGCGACCAGTTGCCGAAGATCCGGTAGCTGAGGTCGACGTTGAGCGCGTGCCGCTGATCCTGCGGTCCGGGAGGAGTGGAGTCCACGGGCGGCTTGAACCGGTCGTTGACGGCGTCGAGGCGACTCAGACGCTCCTCCACGAACGACAGCGCATAGCCGGCGCGCAGGGTGATGCGGTTTCCGATTGCCCGGTCGTGATACAGCTCCAGCCCCTTTGACGTAGACGACAGAGGATAGACGAGAATCCGATCCTCCGAGGACTCCGGGAACGCGTTCAGTCCGCCCTTCCAGTTTCGCAGGATGGGACGCAGGCGCGACCCGTCCTTGTAGTACCACTCCGCACGTAGCGAGCCACCGTCCGCATAGTGGTGCTCCATCCCCAGCGTCCATTGCCTCGACTCCTCCGACGGGAAATACCGGTTGAGGCGATCGAACGCGTTCTCGTCGGCGATGCCCTGGCGCTGGCGGTACAGGCCCCAGCCAGCGCGTAGTGCGCCGCCCTCCCACAGACGCACGAGCGCATGGGCGCGCGGACTCCAGCCGCGCTCGTGCGTATAGGAAGCGGCGTCATAGCGGATTCCAAGCTCCAGCGTGAGCGGGCCCACGACCCGCAGCCGTTCGCTGACGTACGCGCCGGTGGTAGTGCCGACGGTGTTCTTGGTACGGCGCGTCACCCGCGGGTAGTATCCGAGCGTGTCGGGCGTGGGATCGTCGGGGTTCTGCCGGACGCGATTCTCCCAATCGAAGTGCGCGTCCATCCAGCGCACGTCGTATCCCCAGTCGAGCACCATCCGCTCCGAGCGTTGGTAGGTGAAGTCCTGCTTCAGGCCGAGCACGGAAAACCCGCGCTGCCCGTCCACGCCATACAGCTCCACCGGCGACGTGAGCGTGCCCTCGTCGCCGTGGCGCGTCGCGTTCACCCTGCCGGCGGACGCCAACGTCCTCAAGACGAGATGCCGTCCTGCGAGGGATCGGAGCGTGAGCCACGCATAGGAGTTCCCGTAGCTGTTGTTCGCCGACTCGCGCGTCCGGATGGTGTCGTTGAAGCCCGTCGTGCCATTGATCGCGAACCGGTACCGGTCGCCGGCGTGCAAAACGTTGAATCCCAGGGTGTGGTTGCGATTCAGCCTGTAGCGCAGCGTGCCGAACACGTCTTCGTAGGAGGGCGCACGCGTCTCGCTCTTGCTGATCGTGCGCAGCAAGACGTCGAAGAACCCCTTGCGCCCCGAGACGAGCCATCCACCCCGGCCGCCGGCAAACGAGCCCTCGCCCAGCGCGTGCGCATTCGCGAAGCTTGCGCCGGCGGAGACGCTAGTCCCGTCCTTTGTCGGTGTGCGTGAGGCAATGCTCATCACGCCGCTGCGCTTGTCGCCGTAATGTGCGGGGAATCCGCCCGTGAGCAACTCCACGCCGTTGATTGCGGCAACGTCAATGATGCTCATGGCGCCTTCATTGAAGTCCTTCAGATGGTACGGTTCGTACAGCTCAAGGCCGTCGAGCAGGATGAGCGTCTCGTCGTGCCGGCCGCCGCGGATCGAGAACTGGGCGCCATAGTCGCCGGAGGACAGACCCGGGAGCCGGTTCATCGCGCGGAAGAGATCCTCCCCGAACGGCGCGCTTTCGATCTCTGCTCGCGACACCGTCTGGCGCTGTGCCGGTCCCGCGTCCAGAAACGAAAACGAGCCCGGTGCGACAGTGACGTCGGCGAGGCGGAACGGGAACGGCGTCATGGTCAGGGCCAGTCGAACCGTGTCGCCGGCGACCACCCAGACCGAGTCGCTGCGGAGCGGCTCGTAGCCGATCCGCTTGACCTCCAGCGCGTACCGGCCCGGCTGAACCCCACGAATCACAAAGCTCCCGAGCATGCCAGTCGTTGTCCGCACGCCGACCGCCCCGCCCGCGGCCGTGAGCGTTACCTGCGCCTGTGACACGGCGCGACCTGATGAAACGTCGACGATCTCGCCCAGAATGGCGCCCGCCTGCGCCGCGGCGCCATCCGGCAGCACGAGGAAGAACGCGCCGAGTACCACTGCGCCGATGGTCCGTGAAGTCGCCACTGCTCCCCCGTTTCGTAGGTTGTCGACTAAGGAACAGGCGACGGCGGCGGGTTGTGACAGGCTGCTACTGACGCGTCAGCGGGATCGAGTAGACGCCCGGGCCGGCTCCCAAAGTGCTGCGCATTCCTGCACTGACGCCGGTGCCGTCTTTGCGGAACACGCGCGCGCCCTGAACGCGAATTTCGATTGTCCGCGCAACGCGAGGAATGAGCACCTCGAAGTTGGCCACCGATCCCCGATTGCCGACGACGAGCCGGTTGGCGTCCGACGCGTACGTTGCGGCACCGCTCGGTCCCTGGACGCTGACGACACCCCCGTCGGTGAGCGCGACGCGCAGCGCGCCGGACGCCTGAACAAACGCGAACTCGATCACCAACGAATCGCCCGGCTCCACCGCCAACCCTGACAGCGCCGGAGGTGTCGCAGGCTCCGGGATCGCCGGCGTCGCCTCCGGACTGCCGCCGCGGGTGATGTCGCGCCACCAGCGCGACAACGGAGATCCCGGAATCGCGTACGCCGTGCCGGCCAGTGCCAGCGCCAACACAATCGTCGCGGCCACGCGAAGCCAGGCCGCTTCCGCCCACCGAGGCGACGCAGCGGCGCGTGCCGTGATCGCGCCGACCGTCGCGGGCGGACGGCCGTGATCGAGATTGCGCAGCAACTCATGAAACTCGTCGGTGCCGCGCCTGCCGCGCTCCACGTGTTCGCGACACTCGGCGCATGATTCGAGATGCCGCCGCAGCTCCGCCTCGGCGACCCTGGGCAGCTCGCCATCCACGAAGCGCTGCAACTGTTCGGTGTCAACGTGCATTGGACGTCCCCTGATGGTAGGCGCGGAACGCGGCTTCGGCGCGCGCGATCAGCGTGCCGATGCTCGCGGGATTGATCTTCAACGCCGCGGCAATCTCGGAATACCGATAGCCTTCGGCGCGCAGCAGCAGCAGGCTGCGGTCGCGTTCGGAGAGGCGCTCCAGTGCGGCGCGGACTCTGGCGCGGACGTCGCCACTCTCCGCCGCTGCGTCGGTAGGCGCCGCCGGGTCCGCGTGCGAATGTTCGGCCCGCACCACGCTGATGAGTCGTTGCCGCCGCGTCGTCGCCGTGGCCACGTTGCGAAACAAGTTCATGGCAACCGAGACCAGCCACGCGGCCGGCGCGTCCGGCATGCTGCGCCGGCGATACAGCCGCACGAACGCTTCTTGCGCCAGATCGTCGGCGACGTCGGCCTCGCCCGTGAGGCGATCAAGAATGCGAAATAGCTTCGGGTACTGGGCATTGAAGACCTCAGTGAACTCGTGCTCAAACGGCACCGTCTCCATTCCGCTCAAGTGGACCGCCGAGATGGTGGGCATCGTGCCAAGGAACACGCGAGGGCGCCCATCTGTGACAGAAGTGTGACCACGCTCAGTAGCGCCAATCCAGGCCGATGACGAGCGGCGACTGGGGCCGCATGTCAATCACCGTCGGGGTTCCAGTCGCGGGGTCTGTCGCGTAGGTCAGTACGTTCATTCGGCCGAGCACGTTCGTGAGCGCGCCGAAGAGCTCCAGTCGGCCGTCGTGCTGTCCGAGTCGCGCATGCCAGTGCTTGCGGACTCCGAGGTCCGCCCGCAGGTAGGGTGGCAGGCGCCGGCCACCCAGCTGCTGGCCGAGGTACCGCGGCGTTCCGCCGAACTCGCACCCCCGATCGCGAATATTGCAAGACTCCCACTCAAATGGCCCCGCGACGTTGGTGGCCCGACGACCGGCCGCGTGCGAAACGCCGAAGCGAATCGACGACGTTGCGGTGGGGAATACCAGGACGCCGCCGTCGAACAGTCGGCTCGATCCGTGATCGGGCACGTATTCGATGGCGCCGACGCGATGGCGGACGCGCTGCAAACCGTAGCTGGCCACCACTCCGTAGCGCGATGCTCCTAGCGCCGCGTCGATAGACATCCCGCGCGACGTGCCGGTGCCGACTCCGAATGGCGTCGTCGCGAATGGCTCGTCGTCGAATGGCGCAACGAGCACCAAGCCGTCGATGCGTCGGAGGTAGCCCTGGACCCCGAGATGCACGTTGGCGCTCGGGCGCAGATCGATTGCGACGATGCCCTGATCGCTGCGTGCGACCGGGACCGTGGCGCCGCTGCCGAGGAACAGATCGGCTGGAAAGATGTTGCTGACGAGCGATTCCGGATTGCGAACCGACTGGGCGAACTGAAATCGGCGGGCGTAGCTCGCCAGAAGCGTCCATGTGGGAAGTCGCGCCGGACTCCATTGGATGTGCGCATGTGGCGCGAAGCGCGCCGCCCGACCAGCCATGTCGGTCATGATGATCGTGACGCCGGTCTTCACGTTCGTGCGACCAACACTGTCTTCTCGCTGTGTGAAAAGCGTTGCCATCGTCACCGAGCGCCGAAATCCCGACGACGCGCTCGGCACCGTGTCGTAGGCGACACCGTAGTTCGTGCGCATCCGTTCTACGCGCGCTTCGATCGTTGTGGCGTTGCGGGGGCGGTGGCGGTCGGCGGCCACGGAGACGCCGGCATCACTCCGAGTGGAGGTCATGGCGAGCCGACCGAGCCGCCCGAGGAATCCGGATTCCGCGCCACCGGTTGCGCTCCAGGCCAGCGCACGGAGGCGCCCGAACGAGGCCGTGCGAGCCCACTCGATCCCTGCCGACCGACTGTCCCACTCGAACGTATTGCGCGGGCTTGAGCCGCCACCGGCCGACGGAGCCGTGTCGACGACCGCCGTCGCGCTGGTCTCGTTCGTGGCGTCGTAGACGAGTAGCCGCGCTCGGCCCCCAAACGCGGGCGTCTCGATTTTGGCCATGCGATCGGCGCTCGAACCGCGGAGATAGGCGGGGTCGTTGCGCTGGGAGAACAGGTGCGGATATCCCTCTCGTACCGCGATCAAGAATCCCGGAGGATCTGTTGCATTCGTTGAGTCCGACGCGCTGGTGGGCCGGCCTCGTCGGAGGGGACCGTCAGCCGTGAGGCGCCAGTGGGTGTTGCTCACGGTGTTTTGCACCAACAACTGCTCGCCGGGCGTTCGCGTTGTGGCCGCGACGCTGCCGGACAGGGCGTGGGGATGTCCAGGGGACGGAACCGAGGATCCGAGCTGCACGCCCTCGAGGGCGTCGGCGTTCCAGGCGCTGAACACGCCCGAGCTGTGATACGGGCTGAAGACCGGAATGCCGTCGAGCAGATATCCCGTGTGGTCCGCCGCGCCGCCGCGGACGTGCACTCCGGATGGCGACTCCGGCCGCATCACGACGTCGCCGCTCGTCAGGACCTGCAAGGCGTCGGGATCAGTCAGGAGGGGATCGTTGCGCATCGTGGTGAAGGACGCGCCGCGATCGACGAACGACGGCGCGGCGTCGCCCGCGCTGCCGCGGACCACGATTGCAGGCCGTACCGCGATAGCCGGCAAACGTTGCGGAAGCCGGGCAAGATACAGGTGGAGCTCCAGCGTCCCCGCACGGGGCACCAGCGCGTGCAGCGTCCGTGGCGCGTAGCCCATGATCCGCACGGATACGTGTTGTGGCCCGGCCGGAACACCGGAGAACACGTACCGGCCGTCCGGCCCGGTCATTGCGGCGCGTCCCAAGTCAACGAGCGAGACGAGAGCGCCGGGGACCGGCGCCTCGGTGTCGCGGTCGCGAACGGTGCCCATGAGCGACGCCTGACTGACTTGCGCGGCAAGCAACACTGGTAGGGCGCTGAGCATCATCGCTGTGTCACACGGCTAGTCTGTGGTGTATTCCAGATACACCAAGAACGCTCGCGATGCCACTGGAAGGCTCGGATGCGTTGTCCGAGTACCGACGGGCGCTAACCGCCACTACCTTAGTCCGTCCACGTAGCAGGGATGGGTGGCCGAGTGGCTTAAGGCGCACGCCTGGAAAGCGTGTGGACGCGCAAGCGTCTCGTGAGTTCGAATCTCACCCCATCCGTTTCTTTGGACTCAATCTCGGCCAGGACATGAAGCCATCCACGCCCACCGTCGCCCTGGTCGTTGCCGCGCTGCTTTTGGTCGGGGCACCTCTTGAGTTGCTCGCCCACGGCGTCGCGCTCGGCGACAAGGGGTGGATCCAGTGCGTGGTCGGCGTGAACCTGATCCCGTACGCCTACCTGGGCGCCAAGCACATGGTAACGGGCTACGATCACCTCCTGTTTCTCCTGGGCGTGATCTTTTTCCTGTATCGCCTGCGCGAGATCGCGTTGTACGTCACGCTGTTCGCCGTCGGACACTCCGCGACGCTGCTGTTCGGAGTGCTCACCGGTATCAGCGCCAATGCGTTTATCATCGACGCAATCATCGGACTCTCCGTTGTCTACAAGGCGCTCGACAACATGGGCGCATTCCAGCGGTGGTTCGGGTTCCAGCCCGACACCAAGGCCGCGACGTTGATCTTCGGGCTGTTCCACGGCTTTGGGCTCGCCACCAAGATCCTCGACTTCGAAATGCCATCCGACGGCATGGTGCCCAACCTGCTTGCCTTCAATGTCGGCGTCGAAATCGGCCAACTGCTCGCGCTCTACATGATTCTCGTCTTCATGTCGCACTGGCGCCGCACGGCGAGCTTCGCGCGCCATGCGTACCGTACCAACGTCGCCATCATGGCCGCCGGATTCGTGCTCATGGGATACCAGATCGCCGGTTTCTTCATCTACACAACCTGAGGCCACATTTTGTGACCGCTCCTGCGTCCAACCCAGTTCCGGACCCGCCGTCGACGCGTCACCTGCTGAAGTCGACCGGGATTGCCCTCACTGTGGCCGTGGCGATTCTAGTGACCATCGTTCTGCCTGCAGAGTACGGGGTTGATCCCACGGGCGTCGGCAAGGTGCTGGGCCTCAAGGAAATGGGGGAGATCAAGCGGGATCTCGCCGAGGAGGCGGCCGCGGACAAGGCGGCAGCGGCTCAGCGATCGTTGGCCCAACCGCCTCCTGCAGCGGCGCCGGCACCTGCAACCGCCGCGGACAAATCAGACGTGACCGTTGTGACCATTCCGCCGACGCAGGCACGCGAGATCAAGCTTGTCATGACAAAGGACGCTGGCGTCACCTACCTGTGGCGCACGAATCGGGGCGTCGTCAACTACGACCTGCATGCGGACGCGCCAGGCATTCGCTATCACGGGTACACCAAGGGAACGGCGACGCCGGCCGACAGCGGCTCACTCGTCGCGGCGTTCGACGGGCAACATGGCTGGTTCTGGCGCAACCGAAGTGCGGACACGGTGGTCGTGACCTTGCGAACCACCGGGCGATACAGTGCGGTCAAGCAGATCCAGTGACCGTCGCGCCATTACCCGTGAATGGCGACTGCGGGAACGCCTGACCGCCGGACCGCTGCCTATCGCACCTCGAACGTGATCGTCGCCCACTTCGACTCATAGTCAGCGTCGGGATCGCCGGTGAGCCGCGCCATGTTGATGAACTTCACGTACCAGACACCGCGCTCCGCGAGCGGAATCGCCGCGACACCTTTGCTGTCGGAGCGCACGTTGCGCTGCTCGATGCGGGCGCCGGACGGCGTCCGGCCGCCGTACAGGACGTACTGATTGGCGGCGGGCTTCCCGTCGACCAGGGTTTGCAGACGGAGCGTCTGCCCAACGCGGAGTGAATAGGGATTCGTGAGCGGAAGCAGTTCGGCGGGGTAGCCGAGCGCTGTGGCGTAGCTCTCCGTCCGTGCAGTGCCGACCTGGAGCAGCGCCTTGATGTGTTTGGAGTAGCGCTCCCGCACACCCCGATTCAACTCTCCGGCGCGGCGCCTGGCCTCGAGCTCGTCCGGAATGCCGTCGTCCTTCAAGTACAGATTGAAGTCCTCACCGCTCAGCGCGATGATATTGGGGCGGGTCGAGGCGCTGGCGACATAGGTGCCTGGTCCGCCCGTTTTCACACTGAACGTGCTGGTGTCGCCGGCGACAGTCCAGCCAGCGGTGTCGATCCGCTCACGTCCCGACGGCGACACGAGGCTGATGTCCTGCACGCGCGTGCGCGCGATCGAGTTCTCGCTCTTCGAGAACGTTCCGTTCAAGACACGAACCAGCGTCACCGAATTCTCGGCCACGAAAAAGGCGGCCGGTTTGGCGAACATGTCGTGCGCCGCCGCCACGGACACCGAGATGATGAGGAGCAGAATGGCGCCCGGGATGGTCAGGGCAGCATGTCGTTTGGTCATACGATCTCCGTTGTGAGTGGGCCGCGCAGCTTGGCGCAGCCGGTGAGCATCGAAGTGGGCGGCGACAATGCCTCCGTTGCCTCCGAGTGAATCTTGCGACATTCGTTCAGCGTAGTGAAGGGCAGTCCCACATCAGGTGGCTTATGAAACTGCTCTGGACACTTGCGAAAGTCGTGATCGTGCTTGCCCTGGCGATCCCCGTGTCGCTGATCGTGCTGACGACAGCACTCGGCATCTTTGGCGTGCTCGTCGGCCTCGTGGCGATCGCGGTCAGGCTGGCCGTCGTCGCAGGGATTGCCTACGTCGCGTATCGGGTGATCAAGGCGCTCGTCAGCGGTCCAGCGGATGTGTCGCGGCCAATGCAGATCGACGCGCCGCGGGTGGATCCGTACTATGAGGCCGCTGTGAAGGAAGTCGATCGCGACATCGGCTGGGTGAAGTAGGGACACTCGCGTCGGCGATGGCCTGTCAGGTCACGCGCCCGCCTTCGTACCTTTAGCGCGTGGAACGCTTACTCGTTCGCGCGATCATCGCGCTCACTATCGCGTATGGGACGGCCATCGTGGTGATGGCAGTGCGCGAAACGTCGTTGGTGTATCCCGGCTACCGCCGGACATTCCGCGCGCTGCCCGGGCGCGATGCAGCGTTCCCCTGGGACACCGTTCGTGTTGTCGCGCCCGACAGCGTGTCGGTGTTGCTGCTCGAGACCCGAGTCGACACGGCGTCGGCACGCCCCTGGGTGCTCTACTTCCATGGCAACCTGGGCAACCTTGGCGGACGCGGCAATACCGCTCGCTACCAACTGCTGCGTGACGCGGGCTTCAACATTCTCGCTGTGGAGTATCGCGGGTTCGGTGCGTCGGCCGACGCGGATAAGCCCACCGAACGCGGCCTGCATGCGGACGCAGCAGCCGGCTGGGCGCACCTGACCGGTACACTCGGCGTGAATCCGGACCGCGTGGTTCTGTATGGATTGTCACTCGGGGCAGGGCCAGCCACACGCCTTGCTTTCGACAGACAGGCCGGCGCGCTGGTCACCGAAGGGGGCGCGACCTCGTTGCCGGACGTCGGCGCCGAGCGGTACCCCTGGATTCCGGTGAAGCTCGTAATGCGGAATCGCTTCGCGAGTTTGTTGCAGGCGGCTGCGATTGAGGAGCCGTGGGTGATTTTCCACGGCACGCGTGACGTGCACGTTCCGTTTCACCATGGCGAGGCGCTGGCCGCCGCAAACTCAAGGGCGCAGCTGGTGCCGCTGTCGGCGGATCACGACGGCGGTGTCATCGAGGACCGGCGCACGTCGCTCCCCGTGCTTCGCGAGTTGGCGCGTCGCTTCAGTACGTCAGCAGAGTCTCCGTAAGCAGAGCGGAAGGAGCACGGCGGTTAGGTGCGGCGACAGCCACGCCGCGAGACTATCGCGGCGTGACCGTCCGGACCCTTGCAACGCTCATCGAGCGTTCGCGACTTCATTGATCCTTCTTGCGGATTGTGAACGGGCGAAGTCCGAGGTGTGCACCAAAGGCGATTGCCAACGAGACAGGGATGGCTCCCAAATAGCCAAGGCCTTCGACCCTGGCCCCAATGAGCCAAGCGCCGACTGCAGTCAGCATCGTCGCGAGCCAAAGGGCTGCCTTCGGACGCGACTCCAGATATTTCATGTGGCGTTCCTCTATTTCTTGTAATGGCAATAGAAAGCAAGAAACACGTTCTCGAGTCCTGCGTAGATGGATCCGGCCATGGCGCCTGTCAGGCCGCCGGCCACTGCACCGCCCAGGCCACCGGCGAACATCCCGCCAAAGGCGCCCATGAACGCTCCTTTCAGGTCTGATTTTCCGATTGACTTCATACCCTCCCCGAGGCTTGGCTCCGGGCAACCAGGTTCGGCCAATGTTCCGGCCGACCGGGGCGCGAGACGACCGTAACTCACGACGCCCCAATCCAGGCCTCCCCCTCCGCATCCGTCGATGGGATCGGGCCCGGCCGATCCACAAGCGTCATACTCGGTTGTGATTTCCTGACTGAACGAGGAGAGTTCCGCGTACCAGTACTCGTAGGAACTCTGTGCGACACTCAACGTCACTTCCATCACGACTCGTTCCGCCTCCGGAAGGGAGGCAGTGGCCCCAAGAATAGGGAGAAGGCCCGCTGCCAGGTCTTCGGGGCCGGACGCCCCATCGACAGCAGATTCCGCCGCCGCAAGCATTTGCGAAAGTTCGGTCGACTGCCGCCCAGTTCCCGTTGACGCGTGGCCCGTTCGCGCACCGCGCCGGAGCGAGCCTGGACTCTGGCACAGTGACGCTTCGACTCGCGCATCCCTGGCAGCCTTGTACGGAGCGCCTCGCGACTCGATGCGGCGTTCGGTCGGAATGCGACCGGGCTCAGCGACGAACGCCTCGACATAAGCGCACACATTCTTGCTCAGGAATCCCGGCCGACGAACGCGCGCACGAAACTCGTCGATGGCTTTGTTGTGCGCTTCGCCGACCCAGCTGTAGCGATTCGCAGCGCGAAGGCGCTGCCGAGCGTCGGATCGGCTTGACGACGTGATTGCCTGTGGGGTCGTGCTGTGGACGGCAAACGGTCCTACGTCGTTCGGTTTGGCTGCGTCAGAACACGCGACGAGGGTCAAGGCGAGCATTGTGATGAAAACGGGGCGCGCGACTAGCGGACCTGGTGATTTGGTCAACATCGGAGCTACCTCTAGGGAGATACTGATCTCCTCCAGCTCCCGAGATCTCCGACCCGAGAGCGGTGCCGACACACGATGGGTCGGACCGCCACTCTACCAGCTATCGGGATTTCTGCGGCATCATTCCATCGCTCATCGTACCAAAACATTGCGCGCGAGCCCACCGCAAATCGGCGGCGCAGCCGCCGCCGAGTACGTGAGGCCGACGAAGTCGGCCGAGATCGGGCGGCCGAAGGCCGACCCGCCGAGAACGCCCGCTAGGGCCTCTTCGCCGTCTGACCCCCGTTCGTACTGTTGGCCGTAACGGCGGGCAATTCCGGCGGCTTCACGCCGGTCAGTGCCTTGATCGGCCGGCGCGACACTTCCTTCAACAAGTTGTTCAGCACCGCGCTCGCTTGGTCCAGGTTCGCGATAGTGCTCGACAACTGCGGCTCGTTCTCGTCCAGGAAACTCGTCGCCTTGGCAACGGCCAGTCGCGAATCGCCCAGCAGGGCCCGGACCGAATCCAGCGTCGCCAATGTCGACGGCGTCACACTGTGCAAGCTCTTCATCAATGAATCCGCCGACGCCAGGTTCGCCTTCACACTCGACATGATTGCCGGTACGTCCTGATTCACCGCGGCCATCATGCTGTTCGTGGTCTTCATCGCGCTCGTCGCGGTCGCCACCGTCAATTGCAGCGATGCGATCAATTTCTCGATCTGCCCGATCGCGATGCGCATGTCGCGGCCCACGCTGTCCACCACGAGCTGCATGCGGTTGGTCGTACCACTCTGCTGCACGCTCGGAATCACTGCGCCCGGCTGCAGCATCTTGCCGTCGCTGGCCCCGGCAACCAACTCGATCGTACCGCGCCCGATGTCCAGCGCCGGCGGTACCACCTTCGCCTGCAAGCCTTCCTTGAGCGGCATCGTATCTCCGTCCGCCAGGCGCCACACCACCTCCATGCGCACCCGGAACATTAGCTGGCCATTCGATCCCAGTCGAGGCTGGACATCACGCACGCGGCCGACGTTGAATCCGTTCAGGAAGATGGGACTCTCAGCGGCGATGCCCTGAACGGCGTCCACATCTGTATAGAGCGTGTCGACGTCGCGATCCCAGAGTCGGCCAATCCACAGGAAGCTGGCGACAGTGAGCAGCAGGCCGCCCACGACCAAGAAGCCGACGCGTTTGTCGCTCTGCTCCCACTTCATCTGTCGTGCCGCTGCGTTGCAGACTTCATCGTCTTACGCCGCCACCCGGAAGCCATCGTCGTCCCAGTCCCAGACTGCGTCCGCGAACTCATGGAGAATACTATCCTTGCGGTGCGTGGCAATCAGCAGCGTCTCGCACTGCGCCCGGCACAAGGACAGCAAGCGACGCGTCTCTCGGGTGTCGACGGACGCCAGAGGATTCTCCAACAGCATCAGGGGCTGTTGTGCCGCCAACGCCCGTGCCAACGCCGCCGTCTGACGCACCTCGGCGGGCAATGCCGCTGGCCGAGCTTGCGCCCACATCGTCAGGTGCATGATGTCGAGCGTGCGGTCAGCACGCTCCTCGGCTTCCGCCGTAGTCAATCCCGTCGCGTAGACCAACGGCACGATCAGGTTCATCCGCAGCGTCATGTTCGACATCAGGCCATCCGGATCGAGCGATGTGCTCATCGTGCGACGTAGCGCGTATGCGTCCCTACGGTTTAGCGCCCACGGCTCCAGTCCCTGCACGTGCACCGTGCCCGACACCGGCTCGCTGAATCCCAGCAATAGCCGCATCAATGGCGCCGACCACGCCGAGCGCGTCTTGACCAGGTGAAGGGTGCCGCGGGGCACCTCCAGACTCACGGGACGCTCCCACCGTGGAGACGACCGCTCGCCCTGCACCTGGGCCATGCGGATCAGGACGTCGTCCACAGCACCTCCGCGATGGCGAACAGCATGGCAACCGCGAAAACATAGACCATGGCGACGACCACGCCGCGGGTGACGCTCTGCGGAATTGCTGCCGGCGTCCGCGCGGCGCGTAAACCTGCCCAGCTGCAGATCAGGGCAGTGCCCAGCCCACAGGCGGCGCCCTTGATGAGCACCAGCAACACGTCGCCACCAGAAAGGCCGAGTCTCAGGGATTCGAGGTATTCACCCGGCGGCAGTTTCGCGAGGAGCAGCGTCGAAACCAGGCCCCCCGCGATGGCGATGGCGTCGAAGTAGAGCGACAGGAGGGCGACCGAAATCGCCGCGCCGACCAGCCGTGGCAGCACCATCAACTGCACCGGGTCCACGCCGAGCGCTTCGAGCGCCGTCACTTCGCCCATGACTCGTGCTGTGGCCAGCTCTGAGGCGACCGCCGTACCGGACCGGGCCACCACGATGATCGCGGCGAACAGGGGACCCAACAGACGAACGATGACCGACGCCACGATCGGACCCAGCGCCTGCTGGACTCCCCAACGCACGGCTTGGGCGTGCGCCTGCGCGATGACGAGCCCACCGATCAGGAGCGACAGGCCGAAAATGATCGGCATCGCGTCCACCGCCGTGAACCGCACCTGTAAGTACAGGCTACGCCACGTCAGTTGACGCGCGTTCTTGGGCAGGCTGATCGCGGCTCGGACGCAGGCCCCGACGAATTGGATTGCCTCCAGCACTTCGGTCCCGGTTCCGCGCGCGCGTTCACCAATGGCGCTGAACGAACCGGTGAGTGTTATCTCGCGAATAGCCATGGCGGGTGAGCCAAGCTCGGCTACTTCAATATGTGGGGCAAGTGCCGAGCGCAGAGCGCGGAGAGCCCAAAGCCGGGGGCCTGCATATATTTCCTCCTTCGATGCCCCCTTCGTCACCAACACAGGCACCGAACACGTCCGCAAGCACCCTTCTTGACTCCCGCGCCCTGAGCAGGACACTGCGGCGCATGGCGGACGAGATCGTGGAGCTCAACGACGGGACCGACGACCTCATTCTCGTCGGCATTCAGCGCCGTGGCGTTCAACTGGCCCAGCGCATCGGCGAACTCATCGCCGAGCGTGAGAAGGTCACGGTGCCGCAAGGCGCGCTCGACATCACGCTGTACCGCGACGACCTCCAGACGGTGGGGCCACGCCCCGTCGTCGGTCCCACGAATATTCCGGTAGATATCGACGGCAAGAACGTCGTGATCGTGGACGACGTCCTGTATACGGGACGCACCATCCGCGCCGCGCTCGACGAGCTGGCCGACTTCGGGCGCCCGCGCCGCATTGCCCTCGCGGTGGTCATCGACCGCGGCGGCCGCGAACTCCCCATCGCGCCCGACGTTGTCGGGAAGAAAGTCGACATCGCGGCGCACCAGCGCGTTGACGTCCACGTCAACGAACTCGACGGCAAGGACGCCGTCATCATCGCCTCACGCGACGGAGGAAGCGCGTGAACGCACCGGCGTCCAACGCGCCGCTCGGCAAGGACTTGCTGGCGCTGGAGCCGTTGTCGTCCCAGCAGATTCAATTGATTCTCGACACCGCTGAGCCCTTCAAGGAGATCAGCGAGCGCGCCATCAAGAAAGTGCCCACCCTGCGCGGCGCCACGATCGTCAACCTCTTCTTCGAAGCGTCCACCCGCACGCGCATCTCGTTCGAATTCGCCGAAAAGCGTCTCTCGGCCGACACTGTGAACGTCGCATCCACAGGGTCCAGCGTGTCCAAGGGCGAAACGCTCGTGGACACCGCGCGCAATCTCGAAGCCATGCGCATCGACATGGTGGTGATTCGCCACGGCGCATCCGGTGCGGCGCACTTCCTCGCCAACCGCATTGAATCCAACGTCATCAACGCCGGCGACGGAACGCACGAGCATCCCACCCAGGGGCTGCTTGACATGCTCACGCTGCGCGACCGCTTCAAAAAACTTCAGGGACTCAAGGTCTGCATCGTGGGCGATGTGCTACACTCGCGCGTGGCGCGCTCGAACATTTGGGGACTCCAGAAGATGGGCGCCGAGGTGGCGGTGTGCGGTCCACGCTCGCTGCTGCCGAATGCGATCGACGATTTCGGCGTCACTGTGTTCGACCGTGTCGAGGCGGCCATCGAGTGGGCCGACGCGCTCAACGTCCTGCGCCTTCAGTTGGAACGCATGCAGGCGGGCTATATCCCGTCGCTGCGGGAGTACAATCGCGTCTTCGGCGTCTCGCGCGACAGGATCGAGCGCGCCAAAAAGGACATCGTGATCCTGCACCCCGGTCCCATGAACCGCGGCGTCGAAATCGACTCCGACGTTGCTGATGGACCCTTCAGCGTGATACTCGATCAGGTGACAAACGGCGTGGCGATTCGAATGGCGGTGCTGTACCTGCTCTCTGGCGGGAAGGCCGAGTTGGCTGACAAAGCCAAGGGTGTTGAATGACGATCATCCTCAAGGGCGGTCGGGTCCTCGATCCGTCGCAGAACAAGGACGAAGTCGCCGATGTGGCAATCGTCAACGGAAAGATCGATTCAATAGGACGTGGCCTCGCCGAGAGACCACGACAAATCGGCGCCGCAGGCGCCGCCGAGAACCAGATCGGCGCCGCAGGCGCCGCCGAGAACGGCACGGTGGTCATCGACTGCAGCGGCCTCGTGGTGAGTCCGGGATTCATCGACGTTCATTGCCATCTGCGCGAGCCCGGCCGCGAGGAAGTCGAGACGATCGCAACCGGCGCCTCCGCCGCGGCGGCAGGCGGGTTCACCGCGGTGTGCGCGATGCCAAACACGGATCCCGTCACCGACAATCAGGCGGCGGTCGGGTTCGTCGCGCGTCAGGCACAGCGCGCCGCGATGGCCCGCGTCTACCCGATTGGCGCCATCTCCATTGGACAGAAAGGCCAGACGCTCGCGGAATTCGGCGAGATGGTTGGTGCCGGCGCCGTGGCTGTCAGCGACGACGGCAAACCGGTGGTCAGCGCACAGCTCATGCGCACCGCGCTCGAGTACGCGCGCACGTTCAACATCCCGGTCGCGGACCACTGCGAAGAGCCCACGCTCGCCCACGGCGGCGCCATGAACGAAGGCATCGTCAGCATGCGTCTCGGTCTCAAGGGCATTCCCGCCGAGGCTGAAGAGATCATGGCCATCCGCGACATGCTCCTTGCGCGTCTCACGGGCGGGCACATCCACCTCTGTCACATGAGCACCAAGGGTTCGGTCGCGCTCATTCGCTGGGGCAAGGAGCAGGGGATCAACGTCACCGCCGAAGTCTGCCCGCACCACCTCTCGCTTACGGAAGAGGCGGTGGGCAACTACGACACGCACGCCAAGATGAATCCGCCGCTGCGCACCATGGCAGACGTTGAGGCGCTTCGTGCCGCCGTGAAGGACGGCACGATCGATGTGATCGCCACGGATCACGCGCCGCACCATTACGACGAGAAGGAGCGCGAGTTCGCCGATGCGCCCAACGGCATCGTTGGCCTGGAAACCGCGCTTGCGGTCAACATCACCTGGCTCGTGAAGGCGAAGGTGATGTCGCTCACAACGCTCATCGAGCGCATGTCGTGCACCCCGGCCCGCATCTTCCACCTGCCCGGTGGAACGCTCAAGAAGGGTGCGCCGGCCGACGTGACGGTCTTCGATCCGACCGCCGACTGGAAGGTGGACGCGGCATCGTTCCGGACGAAGGGACGAAACACGCCGTACCAGGGTATGACACTGACTGGCACGAACCACACGACCATCGTTGACGGGAGAGTCGTTTTCCGCCGGTCGCATTAACTTCCCGTCAGTTCCCCAATCGGACGCAGTCGCTACGCCGCCAAAAAAATCGCCTCGCGCCTCGACCGCCCAGACCAAGGCAACGCCCCTTTCGAACGCCGCGACGTCGTCGCCGGTGGACGGGGTCATGAAGCTGGTCGCGGAGCGCGCCAAATACGAGAAGTTCCTCGCTGAGCTCGACAAAGACGGCGCGTCCAAACCCGCCAACGTCGTCGCTCGCGTTCGCGCGGACTACACGACCAAGCTGGCCGCGGTCGCCGAGAAGCTCAGGGCGAGCCATGACGTGCTCAGTGAGCACGCGGCAACCCTCACAAGCCAACTCCAGAAACTGGAGGACGCCGAGAAGCGCTTCGCGGACGAGGTGGCCGAGCTCGACCTGAGGAAGCAGGTCGGTGAGATCGAGGAAGAGGAGTGGGCTGCGGCCCGAGAACGTGTCAGCGGGGATGCATCCAAAATCAAGAAACAGCAAGAGGTTACGGCTGCTGACATCAAGCGGATTCGAGACGCTATCGGCTCGTCTTCGCCGAAGGCAATACCGGCTCCCGTCGGCGACGAAATGGCCTTCCTCAATGACGTGGTTGGCCAGCCGACTGTTCCAACTCCAAAGGCCGGGCGGCCGTCCACCACTAAGCCACTTGGCAGGACCACTGCGTCGAGTTCAGCGCCACGGCCGTCTGTCGTCAAGCCGATCGGTCCTCCACCGCGGCCTTCGACTGTTTTGCGACCGGCGCCCCGCCCGTCGGTCGTCGCCAAAGAGCGGCTCATCGAGCCGGACCCGATGGAGGTGCAGGCAACGCCGGTGGACGCCGCCGCGCCCGCGAAGCCGGAGAAGCGTCAGACTCGACCCCCGGAGGCGCTCATCGAGGCGCCGCAGGCCGAAGTCGCCATCACACCCAGAAGCGGTGCGCAGAAACCCTTGGCGTCCAACGTGCCCACCGGAGAGTTGAACCTCAGGTCGATGGGCGACCCGACCGTTACGAAGAAGGCCAAGTGCCCCAAGTGCGCCGGACTGAACGTTCCGTCCGACTGGTACTGTGTGCACTGCGGCGCTGAATTGGCGATCTAGGCTCGCCGTTCGCGCGTGGTCGCGGTCCGGCATCGCCACCGCGGATCACGCTGCGCTCCTCCGCTCGTCGCTCCTGTCGCTGCGCTCAGGTCGCGCCGCGCGTCCCGGTGCTCGCTGGCTTCCGCGACGTCGGGCTTGCAGCCCGACGCTCGCGTCAGACGATCCGCTTGTGGCGACGCCGGCCCGCGCCTCACGCTTCTGCTGCGATGCCAGGGCGCGCGATCCGGCGCTTGTCTTGTCAAGCGGACCATCTGAGGCGACCAGCCGGGCGCAGCCACGGCGGGAGCCGAAGTAGGCGGAGGCGCGGCGGGGTTCCGCGCCGGAGGTGGGGTCCGCGGACGGGACAACGCCGGGAGAGCGGTGCCACGAAAGAAAAAGCTCCCGGCCGACGCCGAGAGCCTTGAACCGAAACGCGAGAGCCTACTTCGCGCGAGCGAGAGTGCTCTTGTGCCGAGCTGCCTTGTTCTTGTGGATCAGGCCTTTGCGCGCGGCGCGATCGAGGAGGATGGTCGCCTCCAGTCTGATCTCTTTTGACGACCCGGCAGCAGTTGCCTTCTTCAGCGCCGTGCGAAGCTCGGCCCGTTGCGCGCGATTCCGAACCGCGGCCGCACGGGATTTGCGCATCGCTTTCTTGGCGCCAGCGAGATTTGGCAAGGAAAAAACACTCCGAAATGCAGTGAAAACGCGCTTGTGCGCGAGGGCGGAACTTTAGGCCGCGACACGTCGGATGTCAAGGCAGGACTTTGACTTCGGGGCATTTCGACACTATCATTTCGGCACGAAAATCAGGACTGAACGCTCGCGCGGGCTTCCGTCAACCAAGAGCTGATTGGACACGCTTCAGACAATCCTCTTCGTCGCCCCCGTACTGCTGTTCTCGGTGATTGCGCACGAAATTGCGCACGGTTACGCCGCTCTGATGCAGGGTGACCAAACGGCGAAGCAGCTTGGTCGCCTCTCCTGGAATCCGCTCCGCCACATCGATCCGTTTCTCACCATCCTCATGCCGCTCGTCATGGGCATGGCCAGCGGTTGGCGTGTCGTGCTCGGCGGCGCCAAGCCTGTGCCCGTGAATCCGGCCAACTACCGGAACCTCAAACGCGGCGACATCATCGTATCGCTCGCCGGCGTCGCCGTGAATTTCGTCATCGCCGTTGCATGCACCGCGGGCATCGCGATCCTCGGCGGATTGAGTTCCATCGCGCCGTCCACCGGCAGCCTCGTCGGCGTCATGCAGGTGGCGATGATTTACGGTGTGACGATCAACCTTGCCCTCATCGCGTTCAACCTGATTCCAATTCCGCCGCTCGACGGTTCGCACGTGATGAAGTACCTCCTGCCGCCCGCTTTGTCGCTCCGATACCAGCAAATGACGCGCTACGGCCTGGTGATTCTCATTCTGTTGCTCAGTTTCGGCAGCGGCCTTATCGAGATGTGGATGCGACCGGCGATGTACGTCCGCATGGCGATGCTCACGTCCGTGTCGCGCTTCATCGACCCATCAGCGGAGCGTTGGCTGCAATGAACTCGATAAACCCCGAAGTCGCCGTCGGCCTCGATCCGGGCTTCCTGCCAAGCTCGACGCACGAAGCACCAGCCACGGATACCGCATTTGTCGTCGAGCTCACGGCCTTCTCTGGTCCGCTCGACCTCCTCCTCGCCCTGATCCGCGACGAGAAGGTCGACATCTACGACATCCCGATCGCGCGCATCGCCGAGCAGTTCCTGGCTCGCATCAAGTCGCTGGCACTGAACGACGCCGCGGACTACCTCGAAATGGCCGCGCGCTTGCTGCGCATCAAGGCGCAAATGCTCCTGCCGCGCGGAGAAGGGGACGATTGGGAAGATCCGCGTGCCGAACTCGTGCGCCGCCTGCTTGAGTATCAGCAGATGCGCGAGATCGTGGACGTCATGGAGAAGCGCGCCGACGAACGGCGCCGCCAGTTCGCGCGCGCGTATTTGCCCATGGAGGCCGCGCCACCGCAAGCGCCGCTGGCACTCTCGCTCTCGGAGCTGCTCTCGGCCGTCGATCGCGTGCTGCGCTTCGTGCGTGAGCCCACCATGCACGAGGTCGTGGCGCGTCCGCTGGACGTTCCGGCCGCTGTGGAACTCATCCGTTCGTTGCTTGCTCTCAAGGCGCAGCTGCGCTGGACGGACGTCGTCCGCGCGGACGCCGCCCCGTGGCAAGTGTTGTCGGCGTTGCTCGGATTGCTCGAGCTGGCGCGTGTCGGAGAGCTGAAGGTCGCCCAGGCGCGCCCGTTCGCGAACGTGGAGATTACCCGTGACCCCACTAGCGAAGCTGCTTGAAGCCGCGCTCTTCGCGAGCGCGCGCCCGGTGCCGCTGGACGAACTCGCGGCGCTGGATCCGGAGGCGTCGCCCGCGGCACTGCGAGCGGCGCTGGACGAAGTCCGCACCCACTACGACTCGGAAGGGCACGGGGTTGAACTGTCCGAAATCGGCGGTGGGTGGCAGGTCCTCACACGCGCCGAATACACGGAGGCCATCGAGCGCGCCCAGCTCGCGTCGCGCCCGCAGCGCCTCTCGGCCGCGGCACTCGAGACGCTCGCGATCGTCGCGTATCGGCAGCCGATCGGCCGCGCCGAGATCGAGGACATTCGCGGCGTGAACGTCGGGAGCATCATCAAGTCGCTGCACGAACGGGGGCTCATCGACGTTGTTGGCCGCGCGGAAGGCCTCGGCCGTCCGCTGCTGTACGGGACGACGCCGCTGTTCCTCGAGCATTTTGCGCTGCGACATCTCGAAGAACTCCCGCGGGCCGACGAGTTGGCCATCGCCATGCGTCCGCGCTTGGCGGATGCGCCGCCGCCGGCGGACGAGGCGGACGCCGCGCCCTAGTCATCCTGAGCCTACCGAGGGATCCGCAGTATGCCTGAATCCATGCGCATCCAACGCGCACTCGCGCGTGCTGGCGTGGCGTCTCGCCGTCACTCCGAGGAGCTGATTGCCGCGGGCCGAGTCACTGTGAATGGCAAAGTGGCAGAGATCGGACAGAGCGTGGTGCCCGGTAGCGACGACATTCGCGTCGACGGAAAGACCGTGCAGGCCCCGGTTGCGGCCGAATGGATCGTGCTGCACAAGCCGTCCGGCGTCATGACGACCCGCTCCGATCCGGAGAAGCGCAAGACCGTGTTCGATCTCGTGAAACCGGTGCGCGGCCTCACCTACGTCGGCCGTCTCGACTACATGACCGAGGGTGTGCTGCTCCTCACGACGGATGGCAAGGCGGCGCACGTGCTCACACACCCGAGCGGAGGCGTCGAGCGCACCTACGTTGCCATCGTGTCCGGCGACGTGGACACTGCGGTGAAACAGGCGCGGCGCGGTGTGGACCTGCCGGACGGACCCGTGCGCGCGAGTGACGTCTCGTCGAAACCCATCAAGAACGGGCGTCACGAGTTCCACGTCACCATCACCGAAGGACGCAAGCGCGAGGTGCGCCGCCTCTGCACCGCACTCGGCCTCGAAGTCGAACGGCTCATTCGCACGCGGTACGGCCCGGTGGAACTCGGCAAGTTGCCCGTCGGGAAGAGCCGCGGGCTCACCGAGGGCGAGCAGGCAGAGTTGGCTACACTACTCAAAGTGCAGGACGTAGGAACTAGGAAGTAGGAACTAGTTCCGCTTTCCGAACTACAACTTCCCAGTTCCTACTTCCCAGTTCCCATCTCATGGCAACCAAGCCGCAGCCCGCGCAGACACCCGCACAGTCGGGCGCCCAGTCCACCGCCGATTCCAAGCTCGTCCAGGACGTCACGCGCCAGGTTGCCAAGCGCGTTGTTGGACAGGACTACATGGTCGAGCGCCTGCTCATCAGCATTCTGACGGGCGGCCATGTGCTGCTCGAGGGCGTACCGGGCCTCGCCAAGACGCTCACGGTGCGCACGCTGGCGGAAGCGATCGACACCACGTTCCAGCGCATCCAGTTCACGCCGGACCTCCTGCCCGCGGACGTTGTCGGCACGCAGGTCTACGATCAGGGCACGGGCAAGTTCCTGGTGAAGAAGGGCCCGATTTTCGCGAACATCATCCTCGCGGACGAGATCAATCGCGCGCCGGCCAAGGTGCAGGCCGCGCTGCTCGAGGCGATGCAGGAGAAGCAGGTCACCATCGGCGGTACCACGTACAAGCTGGAAGAACCGTTCCTCGTGCTCGCGACCCAAAACCCGATCGAGCAGGAGGGCACGTATCCGCTCCCCGAAGCGCAGGTGGATCGCTTCATGCTCAAGCTCAGGGTCGGCTACCCCACGCGCGAGGAAGAAAAGGAGATCCTGCGGCGCATGTCCGGCGACAAACCCATCGCGGTCGAGAAGTTGGCATCGCCAGTCGCGATCATGGATGCGCGCCATCGCATCACCGAGCTGTACATGGACGACCGCATCGTGGACTACATCGTGGACATCGTCCACGCGACGCGCGACCCGAAGCTGTTCGGTCTCGAGGAGCTGCTGCCGCTCATCGAGTTCGGCGCCAGTCCGCGCGCGACCATCGCGTTGGCCCAGGCATCACGCGCGCACGCGTTTCTGCGCGGTCGATCATTCGTGACGCCGGACGACGTGAAGGCCATCGGCCCGGACGTGTTGCGCCATCGCGTGCTCACCACCTATGAAGCGGAGGCTGAGGAGGTCTCGAGCGACGACGTGGTCGCGAAGATCCTCGGCTCCATCGAGAGTCCATGAGCTTGGCACCAGGCTCCAAACACTAGGCACCGGAAATGGCCCGCCACAGTGGAGTCATGCGAACCGCATCGTGGCGGGGACGCGCCTCGGTGCCCATCGCAGCCGTCAACCTTGCGCCGCAAGCCCGCAAGCCCGCGGACGATCACGGCACCGGGATCAACCCCGAAATCTTGCGCCAGGTGCGGTTGCTCGAGCTGCGCACACGCGGCCTCGTCCACAACCTCTTTGCGGGCGAGTACCGCTCCGTCTTCAAAGGTCAGGGCATGGAGTTCTCCGAGGTGCGCGAATACCACCCCGGCGATGAAGTGCGCAGTATCGACTGGAACGTCACGGCGCGCATGCAGCGCCCCTATGTCAAGCGCTACATCGAAGAGCGCGAGCTGACGGTGATGATCGCCGTGGACGTGTCCGGATCTGGTCGCTTTGGAACGCGCACCCGATTCAAGAGCGAACTCGCATCCGAGCTCTCTGCAGTGCTCGCATTCGCGGCCATTCGCAACAACGATCGCGTGGGCACCATGCTCTTCACGGACACCGTGGAGCACGTGGTTCCTCCGCGCAAGGGTCGTCGTCACGCGTTGCGCCTCATCCGCGACATGCTGGTGTTCCAGCCAGCGGGTCGTGGCACGGACATCGGCGGGGCGACGGAGTACCTGAACAAGATGCTGCCCAGCAAGGCCATCGTGTTCCTGATTTCGGATTTTCTCTCGCCCGCCATCGAGCGTCCGCTCAAGCTGCTCGCGCAACGCCACGACCTGATCGCGGTGACCGTCGAGGATCCGAGCGAATTGGAGCTGCCGGACATCGGGCTCGCCCGCTTGACTGATCCCGAGACCGGCGAGACGATCGACGTCAACACCAGCGATCCAAAAGTGCGACTCGCCTACGCCAAGCGCGTCTTCGACGACGGGGAGGCGCGCAAGCGCCTGCTCCGACGCCTGGCGATCGACGAGGTGCTGGTGCGGACGAGTGAGGGAATCATTGAGCCGCTGTTCCGGTTCTTTCGGCAGCGCGAGACGAGGGCGCGCACCCGGTGACCGCAGGCCGCCATCCGTACTCCATACTGGCGGTACTCTCGTGCGCCTGGTCGGTCGCAACGAGCGCGCAAGCCGCGCAGCAGCGTACCGCCCCCGCGGAAGACGGAGTCCGTCTGTCCTTCGGCGTTACGAAGTCCAGAGACACCGTGACCGTTGGCGAGCCGTTCGAGGTACGAGTGCGTATTCGGGCTCCGTATGGCGCCTCGATCCGCTTTCCCGACAACCCCGACACATCGGGCACGGTGCAGGCGCGCGATCCGCGAGTGATCGTCACCTCAGACAGTGTGCGGTCGGTGGACCAGATCGCCACCTACCATCTCGCCGCATGGGACGTGGGCCAGCAGCGGATTCGTCTCAGCGACGTCGTGGTGGCCTGGGACAACGCCCAGGGCCGCGGCCAGCAGCGCGTGCCGCTCCTCAACATCAGCGTGTTCGTTCGCACGGTCCTCCCCGCGGATAGCGCGTTGCGCGTGCCCAAGCCGGCGCGGCCGTTGTGGGAGCAGAAGGCGTTCCCCTGGTGGATCGTCGCGCTCGTCGCAATCGCAATGGCCGTCGCATGGTGGTGGTGGCGTCGTCGTCGCGACACGCGTCCGCCGCTAGTCACGCACGTGGTGGACCCGTACGAACGCGCCACGGCTGATTTCGCGCGCATCGAAGCGATGGGCTTGGTGAACGCTGGCGAGCGCACCCGCTTCGTCTCGCTCGTGATCGAGGTGCTGCGCGACTACCTCGCCGCGCGCTACCCGGACGCGCGCCTCGCGCTCACCAGCAGGGAACTCGTGACCGCATTGCGTCGCAGTCCCGCGATCACCGCCGATGCGCTTTCGCGCGTCCTGCACGACGCCGACCTCGCCAAGTTCGCGGGCATGGCCCTCGCTGAGGATCGCGCGCGCGCCGTGGCCCGCGACGCAAAGGCCATCGTCGAGCGGGAGCACCAAGCCGCGCAGCAGCAGGTCCCGAAGGTGGCCGCATGATGGACCTCGGCGTCATTCAGTTCGCGTCGCCGTGGTGGCTCACGCTCCTTATCGCGTTTCCCGCGTGGTGGCTGTGGCGCAGGCGCCATCCCATGCCCGCGATCGTGTTCTCTCGTGTCAGCGTTCTGGCGAGCGGACCGCGGGCGGGCCGGCTCATGTCGCGTGTGCTGTTTGGCCTCCGCAACCTCGTGCTCATGGGCGCGGTGCTCGCGCTGGCTCGGCCCCGCTCCGGAGCGCGCGCTGAGGAC
>JANNRQ010000028.1:0-1820 GCA_031401495.1 Gemmatimonadota bacterium | reverse complement strand
TTCTGCATCATCGCGCACATCGACCATGGCAAGTCGACGCTCGCGGACCGGATGCTCGAGATCACCGGTGCGGTCGACAAGCGCGACATGCGCGCGCAGCTCTTGGACTCGATGGACCTGGAGCGCGAGCGCGGGATCACGATCAAGGCCAGCGCGGTCACGATCTACCACAAGGTCAAGGGCGTCGAGTACGAGCTCAACCTGATCGACACGCCGGGCCACGTCGACTTCAACTACGAAGTGCAGAAGTCGCTGCAGGCCTGCGAGGGCGCGGTGCTGCTCGTCGATGCTTCGCAGGGCGTCGAAGCTCAGACCGTGGCCAACGCCTACCTCGCGGTCGAAGGCAACCTCGAGGTGCTGCCGGCGATCAACAAGATCGACTTGCCGCACGCGCGACCCGAAGTGGTCTGCGAAGAGATCGAAAACTCGATCGGCATCGAAGCCATCGACGCTTGCCGCGTCTCGGCGAAAACCGGCCAGGGTGTGCCGGAACTCCTCGATCGAATCGTGGAGCGCATCCCGGCGCCGAAGGGCGATGTCGACGCTGCTCTGCGCTGCCTGATCTTCGACGCGGTCTACGACGAATACCGCGGCATCGTGGTCTACCTGCGCGTCGTCGATGGGACGATCCGCGAGAAAGATCAGATCCACATGCTCGGCACCGACAAGGTGTACGAGGCAATCGACATCGGCCGCTTCACACCGGGGATGAAGCGCTCAGGCGCCCTCGGGCCCGGAGAGGTCGGCTACTTCATCTCGAACATCAAGCAACTGAACGACGTGCGCATCGGCGACACGATGACGCGGCACAAAGGCCCGAAGGTGGCGATGCTGCCGGGCTATCGCCCGCCGCTGCACATGGTCTACGCGGATTTCTTCCCGACCAACAGCGGCGATTTCGAGAGCCTGCGCGAAGGGCTCGCCACGCTGTCGCTGTCGGATTCGTCGTTCTCGTTCGAGGCCGTCACCAGCGAAGCACTCGGCTTCGGATTCCGCTGCGGATTCCTCGGCCTCTTGCACATGGAAATCGTGCAGGAGCGCCTCGAGCGCGAGCACGACATCGACATGATCCAGACCGCGCCCACGGTCACGTACCGGATCAAGCGCGCCGACGGCAGCGAGGAGGAGATCCATTCCCCCGGCCAGCTGCCGACGCCGGACAAGTACGAGCAACTCAACGAGCCTTACGCGCGCGTGACCGTGATGATTCCGTCGGAGTACATCGGCAACGTGATGGCGATTTCCGCCGATCATCGCGGCGAATTCGTGCGTCAGGAGTACCTCTCACCCACCCGCGTGCAGCTCGCCTACGACATCCCACTCTCGGAGATCATCTACGACTTCTTCGACAAGCTGAAATCGTCGACGCGCGGTTACGGCACGCTCAACTACGACCTGACCGGCTACCGGCCGGGCGAACTGGTCAAGCTGCGGATCCTGGTCAACGGCAACGAGGTCGACGCGCTGACCTCGATCGTCCACAAGGACCAGTCCGAGTACCGCGGCCGAGCCATCCTCAAAAAGATGCGCAAGGAAATCCCGCGCCACCTGTTCGAGGTCGCGTTGCAAGCTGCGATAGGCTCGCGCATCATCGCCCGTGAGACGATCGCGCCGTTGCGCAAGGTGGTGACGGCCAAGTGCTAGGGCGGTGACGTGACCCGCAAGCGCAAACTTCTGGAGAAGCAGAAGGAAGGCAAACGCCGGATGCGCCAGATCGGAAACGTCGAAATTCCGCAGAAGGCTTTCCTTGCCGTGCTCGGCGGCGACGAGGGCGACTAGCCATGAGCTCATCGCAAGCGCCCAAGTCCGGGCACAGATCG
>JANNRQ010000027.1:0-52483 GCA_031401495.1 Gemmatimonadota bacterium | reverse complement strand
TTGGGTGCGACGGGCACGACCACTTCCAGTCCTTTCACACCCGTGGTTGCAGCCGCCAGCGGCAGCGTCCCTTCATATGAAGTGCCCATCATTGCGACCTTGCCGGTGGACCAGGTCGCCTTCACTTCCTCGGTGCCGGTCAGTGTTGCGTATCCCTTGGCGCGGCCGTTGAGCCAGTCGATCACGAAACGCATCGCGGTGCGCTCCGGCTCGTCGCCGACAGTGGGGCAACCCTGCGAGAGTCCCGTGCCCGTCGCTTCCGAGTGCACGACCGCGAAACCGCGCGGCACCCACTGGTTGACCATCGCGTTGGATACGCGCACGCGGTCGGCGCGGAAGGGCGGCGCTTGCATCATGCCGCGCGGCGCCGACTCGGCGTCGAGTTCCTGCTTCACGTCCCAGCCCTTGAACTCGCGCGATGTGCCCGCGAAGTACGGGCTTGAGCCGTACACGATGGCCACCTTAAGGCCTTCACTGTCCGTTTGGCCGGGGCGCGTGACACCTACGTGGACTCGATCCTTCTTGCCGTCGCGGTCCGAATCGATGTCGGTTTCGACCCAGAGATTCTGGCGCACCCACTGCGCCGTGTCCCTGAACGCGGGGACGATCTCTGCCATTCCGTTCACGAAAACCGGCGCGGCCTTGGCGGGCGCGGGCGCCTGCGCCAGTGCACCAGACGCGACGAGGCAGAGTGAGGCGATCGTGTTCACGCAAACGATGGTACGGGTCGAGGTCATGTGCACTGAATGGATGGGGTGAGGCGCCAATTCGACGCCGAACGTTGCACCGTTGCTACCCGCTCGGCCAGACTCGGGTTTGTCAGCTCAGCGTCGACTGGCTTCGCAACGCGCTGAGCGCATATTAAGGCCATGCGGCTCTGGTTCTGCGTTTGGGTCACGACGGCCCTGGCGACGGTTTCGGCCGAGGCGGCCGCACAATGCCCGAACGGAGCCGAAGGATCAGGCGCGTGCCGTACCGCGCCGCGGCGCGACCCGCCCATCAGCGACAACACGTGGCTGGTGCTGCCGTTCGACAACTCCGCCAAAGTGGCGGACGCGGAGCTGATCGCCGGGGCGAGCGTCACGCTGCTGACGCAGGAGTTGAGCCGCTGGCAGGATGTGCGCGTGGTGCCGGACGACCGCGTGACAGACCTCCTGCGCCAACTACCGGAAGCGCAGCGCCGCAGTCCGGGACTCAATGCGTCACTGGACATGGCCAAGCGCGTCGGGGCCGGTCGCATCGTCATTGGCAGCTACCTGGCCGTTGGCAGCCGAGCCAACCTCACGGCGCGGGCCTACGACACTCGGACCGGTGGTCAGCTGCGCATCGTCAACGACCGCGTGAATGCCTATTCGTCAGATGCCGGGCTCGACTCACTCTCGGTTGCGTTTGGGCGCCTGGGCCGCGCCGTGCTGAACGTGCAGGCAGCCGGCGAACGCGGTGGATCGGTGAGTGTTGGTACCTCGTCCATGGCCGCCTATCGCGAATACCATCTGGGCATGGTGACGTTCAATCGGCGCCGCTTCGATTCCGCGGCCGCGCAGTTGCGTCGCGCCGTTACACTCGACTCCACGTTCGCCGTGGCCCATGTGTATTTGGGCGTGTCCCTCGGAAGCATGGGCGACACAGAAGGCAGAAATGCCTCGTTCGCGCGGGCGACACGGTTTCTTGAAGGGCTCTCGCCCCACATGCGGCTCGTGGTCGCTTACTGGACTGGCACCGATGAATCGCGCTGCGGCGTCGCCGAGCAGCTGCTGCGCGCGGACTCTGCCGACGTCGTGGGCTGGATGGCGCTCGGCCGCTGCAGTCTTCGCACGACAATGGAGAATGGCGTGCTCGGCCCTCGCTTTGTGACCAATCTCAATTTGGCGGAGAGGGCCTTCGCCAAAGCCGTCGAGCTGGACCCTTCCAACGTTGACGCTTTTGGACTGCTATGGGGAACCCTCCTGCCGCTCCCAATGGACCCATTCGGTGCACAGACGAGCATAGGCATCACGGGGTGCGCCGACGCTCGGGTCGGCGGTCGGTGCATGCCTGCGTCTGCGTATTGGGGCGTCATTGAGACAACCGCCGACACATTTGTGGTTCGGCCCGCACAACGTGGCGGTGATCCGACTTTCCATCCGATGAGGACGCGCTCGGCGAACGAAACTCGCGTTACAAGGCTCTTGCGCCAGAGAACGGTGGCGGAGCGGTGGGCGGCCGCGAATCCGGGTCAATGGTTCGGCCACTACGCCCTTTCGAATTCGCTGATCCTGCTCGGCGATCTCAACGCAGCCGAGCGCGAGCTGGATCTTTCGCGAGATGCCGCCCAGATCCCGCTGGCTCGCCGCTGGTTCTATCGTGACAAAGCTGAGATAGCGTTGAGGCGCGAGCGGGTGCGTGAAGCGGCTGCCTACGTGGATTCGATGACGTCCGACCCGACGGCGTCCCTCCAGCCGTACTATCACACGATCTTCGGTCGCTTCAGCCTGGACCGCGGACCCTCTGATACTGCCGGCAAACGCCAGACGCGTGCCGCGGTGATGACTCTCTTCTCCGGCGCGGTGCCCGCGGACGCGGACTCGTTGATCCAAGGGCACGCCGACTTCCAAGCCCTTCCGCACGACGGCGTGGGCAAGGCGCTCACGCGTCATGAAGCCCTCACGCTGGCGACCATCCTTGGCTTCCACACGCGCCGCACCGGTCCGGCGCTCGACACGGCATCCCAAAGTCCCTTATTGCGCTTTCAGTCATTCTTCGCGTTGGGCGACACATTGCGCGCGAGACGTGAACTGTCAACGTATGATCAGCAGGTCGCAAGCCATCCCATTGAACTGTTCGACGACAACATGCTGTTTGCGGCAGAATCACACCTCGAGCTTGGTGACACGACCGCGGCCTTTCGCCGCATGCAATCGTTCGCGTCGAACTGGTCGAAATTCAGTTTCAACCAAAGCGTGGATCTGCCCCTGGGCCCTTCGATTGGCGCTACCGCCCCCACGCGATTGAGTGGGCGCATGTGGCTGCTTTACGCCGACCTTTGTGCCGCGCGCGGGATGAACGAAGAGGCCCGCCGCGGCTACCGCATGGTGGTCGGCCTTTGGGAGCGTGGCGAGCCGCCCGTACAGCCCATGGTCACACGCGCCCGTGCCGCGCTCGCCAAACTCGGCGGCTAACGTTTGTCATCCTGAGCGGAGCGAAGGATCTGCAGTTTTCAACTTCAGATTCCTCGCTGCGCTCGGAATGACAGATTGTCACTTGATCTTCGGGGCGGTCGCTTGCTGTCCGTTCTGGAAGAGGATGAGGCCAGTGACTTTGCCCTGCGCGTCGAAAACAAACTTCAGTTGCGCATCAACTTCCTTGTAAAAGAAGTCTGATTCGGTCTCGGGCCAAATGCGGAAGCGGGGTTGTCCGGTTAGCAACGCCGAGAGGGTGTCGCCGCTGAGCGCGACGTCGAAAACAACGTCGGGCGCCAGCTGGTACTGGCCCACGTACTTCGCGAGGATCGCCGGTGCGACAGTAATGGCAACGCGCTGCTTGACGGGCGCCGGAGCCGGCGTCAGCGGCAAACTCGGGTCCAGCAGGTGATAACCGATGTCGTCAGCACCAGCACCGCCGCTGTTCGTCAACACCACAACCCCCACGCGCTGCGACGGCTTCACGCCCGCGAACGAGCGGTAGCCGCCCGTGCCGCCGTTGTGCCACACGATCGTGTCGGTCGCGGTGTAGCGTGAGATCCAGTTGAGCCCGATGCGCGCTTGCGGGCTCATCGCGTCGCGCGGTTGCTGCGCCATCGCAAACGCCTTGCCAAGCGGACCCTTGTCCGTGTTCGCAGCCGCGGCGACGAACTTGAGCATGTCGTTCGTGGTGGAACGAATAGCGCCCGCGCCCGCAAAGGTCGGGATGTCCCAGTTGGCGGTCACTTCGCCGTTGGCGCCGTGCCCGATCGCGAGGTGGTCGCGCATCCACGGAGTGAGCGTAATCGCTGTGTTCGTCATGCCGAGCGGCGTCCAGATACGCTCCTTCTGGAGTTGCTCGTAGGATTTGCCGGCCGAGAACGCCAATGCGTGCCCCAACAGGCCCACGCCAAGGTTGGAGTATTCGAATAGCGCGCCGGGATCGCGCGTGAGCGAGAGGCCTGAGAGGAAGTCGTACATCTGCTGCACCGAGTAATCCGCGTACGGATTCGCCGCGTCTGCCGGCTTGAAATTGTTCGGCATGCGCGGCAGGCCGGACGTCTGCGTCGACAAATTGCCGAGTGTGACCTTGCGCCCTCCGCGCTCCGGGATCTTCACGGTGGAGGGCAAGAACTGCTGTACCGGATCATCGAGCTTCACTTTTCCTTCGAGCACCATCTGCGCGAGCATCGTGCCCGTGAAGACTTTGGAGATGGAGCCGATCTCGAATACGGAGTTGCCATCGAGCGCCGGCTTGCCCGGGCCGGGATCACCGTACGCGATGATACGCGTCTTGCCGTTCGCCTCCAGCAATCCAATCACGATGCCGGCGCTGCGCTTTTCCTCGACGCGCTTCTTGATGATCGCAAGGACTTCCGCATCGGAAGGGAACGGGCGAACCCCAGTGGCCTGTGCGTCCAAGGTCGACGCGAGGAGGAGGGCGATGGCGATCGAGGTTCTCATGGCGTGATTCGGTCGAGGAAGTCATCCCGAGCGTAGCGAGGGATCTGCAGTGCAAATACAGATTCCTCGCTGCGCTCGGAATGACAACTGCGGCTCAGGACGACGGTTTGGAGAGGAATCGCCGGCCTTCCCATAGAACGGGGACAGCCCGCACGATCGCGAATAGTGTAGTGATGTACACAACGATGTCCACGATCAGTCGCGCGGTTCCGCTGACGTCCACTGCCGGCTGCACGCGTGGCCAGGCGAGCAGCAGCCCCAGCGCACAAAAGCTCACGGCCTTGAGCCCGGCGTACACCGCACGGCTCCAGCGCGACGCTACCAACTGTTTGGCCCACGCGCTCTCCTGCATGGTGCTGGCGCCAAAGGCCGTCTTGCCCTGACCAAAGGCGACGCTCCGGATCATGTCGGTCAGCACCGTGCGCGTGATGATTACGAGCGGAACCCAGAACGGCACGAAGGCAGCGCCGGTCTGGTCACGCTTGATCGCGAAAAACGTCCACAGCGCCAGCTCGACAATGCGATCGCCGGCGATGTCGAACAACGCGCCGGTCTTGGACTCTTGGTGGAGTTTGCGCGCAACCCAGCCGTCCAGCGCATCCATATAGATGGCCCACGCCAGCAGTGGCACCATCGCCACGTCCAGCCAACCACTCGCGACGGCGCCATCGCGGCCCCAAACGGCGATGATGATCAGCACGAGCACGACCCGCGCGATCGTGATCAGGTTGGCCATGTAATCAGCGATCCATGATCGGGAGGTACTGGCGCCACGGTCCCACGGCGTCGCGGTACTGCTTGGCCATCACGCGCGAGATCTGCGCAATGTGTCCGAGGTCATGCGCCACCCACGTCGCCAGCAGCTGGCGCATTGTCACTCGCCCGAACTCCGGGTGTTCACCTTCAAGCGCGAGCGTGGTGTCTGTGAGGTGAAAGCCCTCGAGCGTTGAGAGACTCGCAGCGCGCAGCGCAGCGAATTCGTCGAGCAGCGCGGCCACCGACGTGCCCTCACGGTTGGTCAGGTGCGCTTGCATGTCAAAGGGCGCGAACCTGCGGTTCTTGCCCTGTGCAAGGATGATCCTGGCGCGCGGAATCCAGTCGGTGCGCTCGCCGTGGATCAGGTGCGTGAGATTGTGGAACGGACTCCAGGTATTCGGCCCTTCCGTCGCATCCATCCACTCGGCGCCCAGTCCCGCCAGCATGCCGCGCAGCGTATTCGGCGTGCGCTGGAGAATCGCCGAGCCCGTCGCGAGGTCGAACTCCATGACTACGGTGCGGCGACCACGACCGCGTAGCCGGTTGTTGCGCGTTGCGCGAACGTCCCGCGAACGGCGATTTCCAGGAGCGCGCCGCTATAGAGCGACGCGTGCCGCGTGTCGGGAACGTAAATCTGCGCGACCGTTCCGGTCCCGATGTTGCCCCCTACCACCACTTTGCGCTGCGAGTTGTTGACCACGACTTGGGCAAAGAAGGGGAAGGTCGTGCGAACGGAATCGATCTGCGCGCCGCCGATGGTGATCGACACACCAAGATCGTCGATGTTCGGTGAGACGAGTCGGACGTCGAGCCAGCCCGCGATCGGCTTGCTGGACGTGGCTTCCTTGCACGTCGACGCGGCGAGCAGCGCGACTGCGATGGCGACTCCCCTCAGCACCGCGCGCCGCGTCATGGCTTGCTCCCGGACGGAGGCCCTGCCGGCGTGCGCGCCAAGTAGGCGATGAAGTCGCCGAGGTTAAACGAGCCGTCGTTGTTGCCCGTCAGGTCCATCCACTTGAGCGCGGTCGCGTCCAGGCACGCCGAACCGAAGAAGTGGTTGACGGCGCACGAGCGCACAACCGCGGGCTCTGTGACAATGAGGTGATCGGGGAACTTCATTGGCGGTGCGCCAGGGATCGTCACCGTGAGCGTGTCGTAGTAGGTGCCCGGAAGGACGTTGGAAACGTTCTTGCTCCACTGGATCGACCCGCCGCCCGTGCCGTTGGTTGTGGTGAGCGTGGTCCACGTGGCTGCCGTCAAGTGCGTCACGGTCCAGGCCGAGGCGCCAGGATCACCGAGAATCGTGAGCGTCGTTGTGGCGGCGCGCGGGGTAGCGGTTCCGGAGATCATCGTATCCGTTCGCGAGACCGTCGAGAACTGCGGCGCAACGGTCACGATGACCGAGTCCGCGATCTTCACCGGGCTGCCGGTAGCGCCGGGCGCCGTGACGAGGATCGTGTCGCGATGCAGACCGGCGAGCAGGGAGTCCGTGCGCCGAGCCCAGCGAATCTGTCCCGGGCCGTTGCCCGAAGCCGTTGTAAACGTGATCCATGCTCCGGTCTTTGCAGATGCGGTCCACGCCGTGGTGCCGCTGCCACACACAAAACTGACGAGCGCCGAGTCGGGGGCAGCGAGCGTCAGTCCCGCCGCGAGTGCCGCGCCGCGCCGCGTGACATTGACCGCCACCGTAGGGGTCGATGAGCAAACGCTCAGTGAATCGATGATCCGCAAGGGCGAATCCGCAGCGCCGGGCACCGTGATCGTGATCGTGTCGACCTTCATTCCGGACGTGAGACCGGTCGGGTTCCTGGACCACACCACTCGTCCCGAGCCGGTGCCGGACGCCGTGGTGAGCGTCACCCATGTCGCCGCGGCGGTATGAGTCGCCGTCCAACCGGACGTGCCCGCATTCGTTCCTGACAGGATCACCGACGCCGAATCCGGGATCGCGGTTGTGCTCCCGTCGTTGGTATCCGCGCGACGGCGCAACGGTGTCAACGCTACCGTGAGCGGGCGATTGAGTTGGAGCTTGAACATGCCGCGCCCATGCGTTGCGGCGACCAACGCGCCAGTCGCCTGTTGGTACGCGATATCAAAAACGGCAACGTTCGGCATTCCCGTTGTGAGCGCGGTCCACGTCGTACCGCTGTCATTCGACACGAACACGCCCAGGTCCGTTCCGATCATCACGTACGCTCGGCTCACCGGATCGAGCACAACCGCGTTGACGGGCATGTCCGGCAAGTTGTTGCTCACGTTCGTCCAGTTCTGCCCGCCGTTCGTCGTGCGATACACGTGGCCCGTGCCGAACCCCGAGAAGGTGACGTAGACCGTGAGCGAGTCGGAGCGGTCAACGGCGATGTCGGTGACGAATCGCGTTGGCAGATTGCTGGTCCGCTGCGTGAACGTGCCGTTGATGCCGACGTGCAGTTGGGCAGCGCTCGTCCCCACGTACACGATGGACGGTGCCGATGGCGCAGGCGCGATCGTCGTGACAGTGCCGCCGAACTGCGGGCTGAAGGGCGTCCAGGTCTCGGCGCGATCGGCGGTGCGGTACACCTTGTTGGTGCCGAAGTAGAGCACTTTGGGATCCGTCGGATCCATCACGAGGGGCGGGATGAACTGCGCCGGGTCGCTCATGTTGATGCCGACCACTTTCTGTGCGTAGAAACTGCCGTTATCCGAGCGCCGGGGGCCGCCAAAGCTGGAACTCCACTGCGTCTCTCCGTAGCGGATGGCCGGGTTCTCATGGTCGATCGCGGTCCAGCCTCCGTCGCCGCCGAGCACGGCGGTCCACGTCGTGGAGCCGGTCGTCTGCAAGGTGCCATTGTCCTGCGTGCCACCGAGTACCGTGAGCGGATCTGTGGGATGCAGCGAGATGCCCGGATAGAATTGCGTGAGCGACAGTCCGTTGTTGAGCGTCGACCACGTTACCGCCGCGTCGGTGGACTTGAAGACGCCGCCGTCGCTAGTCAGGTAGATCTTGCCCGGGTCCTGCGGATCAAACGTCAGGAAATGCTGATCGACATGGATTTGGCTGCCGCCCATTATCGCGAAGGTGGCCCCGCCGTCGACCGACCTGTACAGCGAAACACCGCCGAAGTAGACAGTGTTGGCGTCGGTCGGATGCACTGCAATGAGCATGTCGTACCAGCACTGCGGCGCGCAGTTGGCGTTGTTGGCGGACAGCTTGGTCCAGCTCGTTCCGCCGTCCGTCGTCTTGTAGATGCCGCGAAGCGCCGACGAGGAGACGTTCGCAACCGATGCGAGAAGCGTGGTCGTCCCGGACTTCACCACCGCGAGGTTGATGCGGCCCACGCTATCGGTGGGGAAGCCGGTGCCCAGGGCGCTCCAAACAGAACCGGCGTCGTCGCTCCGGTACACGCCTGACTGGTACTGTCCGATGTACGTGACGTTCTCGTTGGTGGCGTCGAGCACGACGTCGGTGATTATGCCGGTGCGGCGACGCGCCCAAGTCGCTCCGCCATCGGACGAGAACCACAAGCCGTTGTCCGCGGCGGCCCAGAGCTTTGTCGTCGCCAAGGTGCCCGCCGTCGATGGCAAGAGCACCAGCCGCGAAATCCTCGGGCGGTTCGTGCCGCTGAGCGTCATGCTTGCCGCACCCACCGGTGTCCACGTCGCGCCGCCGTCCGTGGTGCGCAACACGCCACATCCGTAGTAGCTGTCGCCGGAGAAGTGCTGCTCGCCGGTGCCCGCGTACACGATCTGCGGGTTCACGGGATCGATCACGATGGAGCCCATCGCCAGCGAGCACTGCGAGTCGGTGAGGGGAGCCCACGTGACGCCGCCGTCGGTCGTCTTCCACACGCCGCCCTGGGCGCCACCGACGTACATGATGTTTCCATTCGTCGGATGAATGGCGATCGTGGACGTGCGGCCGATGTCGCGCGTGCCGATCAGCGTCGGGCCGAGCGGCGCCCACGATGTTCCCGCGATGGGCGCTGGGGCGGCCTGGCCCAACAGCGATGACCGGAGCTGCTGCGACCGGAGCTGGGCGCGCGCATTCTCGAGCGCCCCAGCAGGAAGAGCCGCGAACGGGTAGGCGCGCTGCTGATAGAACCACTCCCAGCGACGCCGGGCGTTCTCGCCATCCTCACGCTGCGCCAACGCGCTGTGCGCGATCGTCAGGATCGCGATTGCGGCAAGACGCACGCGCATCAGGGATCCCGCAAGACGAAGGTGATGGTGTTGCTGGCGCCCGCGGCCGTTGTCACCCGCACCTCGTAGTTACCGGCCATGAGCGGCATCGGCGGGACTTCGCCCGTGCTGGGCATTTCCTTGGGCGCATGTACCACGATGCGCGTGCCGCCGCCCATGGATTTGACGGCTGTGAGTGTCACCCTGCCGAATGTCACCACGTTGTTCGAGTCCGCGAAATTGCCGCCAAGTATCGTCAGCTCGATCGGATACGCGACGCCCGCAGGCCCGCTCGCCGGACTCAGGGCAGAAATGAACGGCGTCGTGCTGTTCGCTGCGATCGGTGCAGGCGCTTCGACGCGGCCGGACTGCGGCGCGCTGGCGCACGACGACACCGCAAACAATGCGGCAGTCGCCAAGGTGCCTGCCCGGAGCGGAGCGAACGGGAGCCGCATGGTCAGGTTGCTGCCGGCGCCGCCGCCGACCGCCGCAACATCCAGCCGTACAGCCAAACAAGTATGCCGACGAATCCGAAAACGCCGAGCCATGGCGCGAACGCGAGTCCCTCCGCGACGATTGCGATCGGCGCGTCAGTCGAGAGTCCCACGATGAGACCGGCATTGAGCACGCCCCACAGGCTCTCGCCCACGATCAGGCCCGACGCGACCAACGTCCCCAGTCGCTCGGAGCGGCCGGGGTTCTTCATCGTGCGGGCCCGTTTGCCATACCAGTGCGAGATCACCGCGCCCACGACAACGGCGAAGGTCGCCGACATCGGCAGGTAGATCCCGATGCCCACCGCGAGCGGGGGAACGCGCAACATCTTGAGTGCGCCAAGCGTCGCGTCCATGACAATGAGACCCACGCCGACCAGCGCGCCGATGCCAATCATCTTCCATTCGAGGCTGCCGCCAACCACGCCCTGCGCCAGCGCGGAAATGAGCGTCGCCTGCGGCGCGGGGAGCGGGTTCGGCGCCAGCACGCCGACGTTGGCCGCTCCCGCGAATCCGTACGCCTTGGCCAGCAGGTTGAGCACCGGGGGAATCACGGCGGCGCCCGCGACCACGCCCACAATCAGCGCGATCTGCTGACGCATCGGCGACGCGCCTACCAGCTGTCCGGTCTTCAAGTCCTGAAGGTTGTCGTTCGAAATCGTGGCGCAGGCGAACACGATCGCGGTCACGAACAGCGCGAACGCCACCAGCGCGCCGCGGTTCTCCGGCGTCGGCGCAATCGCCAACACCAGCAGTGACGCGCACACGACAATGGAAAGGATGCCGACTCCGGAGATCGGGCTATTGGAGGCCCCGATCAGTCCTGCCATGTAGCCGCACACTCCCGCGATCACGAAGCCGATGATCAACACGAATGGCACGGCAATCATCGTCAGCAGCCCCGCGTTCGGCGCCAACACGGTGGACTTCGCGAACGTGTACGCCAGGATCCCGGCGACTGTCAGGCACGCTGCCGTCAGGCCGTAGATCCACCCCGGAGACATGTCGCGGTCGGTGTCGTCCGCCGTCGCCTGCGCCTTGGACGCGGCCAACGTCGCCACCAGTCCGCCGACAACCGGCTTCGCCAGCCGCGCCAACGTATAGATGGCGGCCACCGCGATCGCACCGGCGCCAATGAAGCGCACCTGCGTCCGCCAGATGCCCATCGTGTGTGTCGCGAGCGAAACGCCGTCCGCCGCAGGCGTCATCGACGTGAGGATCGGCACCGCTACCACCCACGACGTCACCAGGCCGATCAGCATCGCCATGCCTACCGACAACCCAACGAGGTGTCCGGCGCCCAGCAGCGCCAGCGACCACGCGATGTTGTATCCGCTCGATGCCATCGCGCCGAGCCGGAAGAAGCCCGCCACTTCGGTCGCGAGAAGCCGCGTCGCGCCCAGGATCGCGAGTCCACCAGATGCCACGGTGCCAAGAATCACGGCGGTCAGCCCTTCACGCGATTCACCGGAAGCGTCCTTGGTCTCACCACGTGCGGCCGAACCGACCTTGAGCACTTCGGCCGCGGCCACACCCTCGGGGTAGGGCAGGTCGCTCGTCGTCACCAGCGCGCGACGCAGCGGAATCGTGAAGAGCACGCCCAGGATTCCGCCGCTCACGCAAATCAGCGCCGACTGCCAGAATGGAAACCCGGTCCAGTACCCGACGATCACGAGGCCCGGCAGCACGAAAATGATGGCCGAGAGCGTGCCAGCCGCCGACGCCACCGTCTGCACGATGTTGTTCTCGAGGATGGTCGAGTCCTTCACCGCCGCCAGGATCGCCATGGAGATCACGGCCGCGGGAATGGACGACGCGAAGGTCAGGCCTACCTTCAGGCCCAGGTACACGTTGGCGGCCGTGAACACGAATGTGAGCAGGACGCCGAGGACCAGGCCCCGGAGGGTGAGTTCTTTGGGTTTCATGGACCTATGATACTCCACACCGTAGGTTTCTGTCGTGACTGACGCACTCCCATTCAAGCCCGAGAAGCCCGTTGAAAAGGGCACCGATCCGGGCGAAAAAGCGCTCAAGAAGCTGGAGAAACTCGAGGCCGAGACTGGCCTGCTTGGGCCAGCCGATCGCTATAAGGCGCAGATCAACGCTGTGAAGCAGACGCAGGACCTTATCGAGCTCGGCGACAAGAAGGCCCGCTTTGCGCTCGTCATCATGAGCGTGCTGAACGCCATTGCAATCCTGCTCGTGGTGCGGGGCGGCGACACCCTGATTCCGAAGACGGGTGGCTACGCGATCCTCATCATGTTCGAGTTCATTGCCTACGCCGTGATCACGATCTACTACGTCGCCCAGGCGATTTCGGCGCTGCGGCCGCGCAGTGTGAAGCCGTCGGCGGCGGACAGCTTGCCGGGCGTGGTCGAGCCAGCCAAATCAATGCGGGTGCTGTTCTACGCCGATGTGCTGGGCCGCGATCGCGAGCAGTACAGGCGGCTGTGGAGTTCGCTCCGCATGGACAATCTCACGGCCGAACTGTCCGACACGCTCTACACGCTGTCGTGGATCAGCGGCGAGAAGTACAAGGCCCTGGACCGGCTCTACTTCGGGCTGACCATCATGACCGTGATGCTCGCCGCCCTGATCGCCACGATCGCGTTCCACCGCATCGGCGGCTAGAACGACATCCGGACTCCGGCGACGAGCTGCTGGTCCTCGCGCCGGATCCCGACCCGTACCCCTGCTTCACAGCTACTGCTGCGACGACGGCGGCGTGATGCCCTTGAGCCGCAAGTACGTCACGATGTTGCCGTAGTGCTCGTAGTCGTGCGCGCCGTTCATGCCAAGCAGGAACATGCGGTTCCCTTGCTGGCCGAAGAACGAGGCCGGCGTCATGGCCAGCGCATCGGTCTGGGCATATGCCTTGTCGCAATGCGCCGCGGACTCCTTGAGTGCCTGAAGGAACTCGGCCTTGGTCTTCTTGGTCTTCTGTATGCCGGCATCCATCATGGGCTCGCCAAGGGCCAACGAGCAAAAGAGGTGCTCGCCGTCCGCGACGTGGGCGAACAGCTCACCAAGCGAACGGATTTCCGGCGTGGGCTTGAACGAAAAGAGCGAATCGGGTGTCTGCTCCAGCGCGCGCACGACGAAGTTGTGCGGAACCATCCACACGGCCTTGGCGGCGGCGACTCCGCCGTTGGCGTTGGACGGCGTGGCGGTGGCCGCAGCCTGAGCCGCGCGTTGCTGAGCCAGCATCGGCGAAGCAATCAGAACGAGCGTAGTAGCGAGTTTGCGCATGACGATCTCCATTGAGGACCGGGAATCATAACCGCGCGGCGGAACCAAACCGCCACTCGGGGTATCTTATCACGAATGCTCGCCCGCACCACAGCGCTCGCCGCAGTCATGGCTCTGAGCGTCGCACGCAACGCAGCCGCTCAGGGAACTGAGCGCGTGCGCCCCAACGACAACCGCGCGCGCGCCGGCGTGCAGGGCTCAAACACCCTGGCCGTCCGCATGGAAGCCAAGCTGGCGCAATGGCACCCGGATGGTGAAGACCGGCCTGGCGTGATGATACCGGTGTTCGCGGAACTGGGCCGCGCGCCGCAGGTGCCGGGCCCGCTCATCCGCGCACCCGGTGGCACCGACGTCATTGTCGTCATCCGGAACTCGATTCCCAACGCGACGCTGACGATTCACGGTTTGCACGCCCGCCCGCCAATCGTTCCCGTGGGCACCGAGTTCTCTGACAGCGTCGTCATCCTTCCGGGAACGATTCAAACCGTTCGCTTCAGGCTCGACCGGCCAGGCACGTACTACTACTGGGGCACGACTGCGGGCCTTGCGTTCGACAAGCGCGGAGAGGACTCGCAGTTGTCCGGCGCCATTGTCGTGGACGAGCCGGGCGTGCGCACGCCGCGCGACCGCGTCTTCGTCATCGGCATGTGGACGGACACCACGGCCTCGCCTGCACTGAGCGCAGCGAACGTGGCGCCCGACTCGGCGCGGCACCGCCAGCGCGAACTCGTAGTGCTCAACGGGCGCGCGTGGCCCGCGGCTGACCGCATCCAGTACCAGAAGGGAGAAGTCGCGCGTTGGCGCGTGATCAATGCGTCGCCGGATGCGCATCCGATGCACTTGCACGGTTTCTACTACAGCGTGACGCGGCGGGGCGATGCGATGGTGGACACCCTGCTCCCAACGCGCGCCGAGTTGGTCCACACCGAGCGGGTGGCGGCCGGCGGCACCTATCACGCAACCTTTGTTGCGGACAAACTCGGCGCGTTCCTGTTCCACTGCGAGGACCCGGCGCACTACGAGATTCGCGGACCGATGGGTTACGCGGCTCCGATGTATGTCGCCAACAGCGGGACCATCCAGCCTCGGGGGCTTGGCGGGCTGGCGACGGTCGTGGAAGTCACGCCGCAGGACGGCGACACCACGTGGAAACTGCCCTCGGCGCCGCCGCCGTATCCCGCGCGCCGGTACCGCATGCAGTTGCGGCCCAACGTGGGTAGTACGGCAGCGCTTCCTATATATGGTATAGCGCTCCACGAGCTGGGCATCGAACCAGCGTTCCCGGACACCGGACAGCGCATCGGTCCGGTGATGGTCCTGAACCGCGCCGAGCCGGTGAGCGTGTGGGTAGTGAACAACTTGCCAGAGCCGACGTCGATCACGTGGCACGGCATCGAGGGCGATCCGATCAACGACGGGATCCCCGGAATCAGCGGCACGAAGCCCGTTCCGTTGCCGCGAAACGCCGAGAGGCCGCGGACGCCGCCGCCGTCGACGTGGTCTCCGCTCATCGCGGCCAACGATTCGTTTGAAGTCCGGCTCAATCCGCCGAAGGCCGGTACGTTCGCGTACCACGCCGTCGTGAGTCCCACGAGACAGATCAACGCCGGGATTGTGGGCGCGATCGTCGTCGCCGAGAAGAACAAGTACGACCCATCGCTGAACATCCCGATTGTGATTTCTGCGCCCAGTGATTCCGTGTGGGCCGATAGCTCCGTGCTGATCAACGGCAGCGCATCGCCCGCAACCATGGAGCTGAGTCGAGGCGGCGCCTTCCGGTTGCGGGTGATGAGCTTCGTCACCGGTCGGCCGGACATTGCCGTTGAATTGCGGCAGCAGGACTCGACGTTCGCCGCGTGGCGTCCGGCCGCGAAGGACGGTGTCGAACTGCCGGTGCCTGAGCGCATCCTCCAGCCGGCGCGCACCGTTTTGAGCACGGGGCAGATCAGGGACTTCGAGTTCCTGCCGCTGCGCCCGGGTGACTATCGCCTCGAGGCCAGAACGCCCTCGGGCGTCGTGCTCGGCGTCCTGCCGCTGCGCGTCTACTGAACTGCAACAACAACTACAAGAGCAGGACGACAATTTCGCGGATTTCGCGGATTGACTGAGAACAATCCGCGCGATGTCGTGAGAATTCGCGCAATTGTAGTCCAGCAGTTGCCGCTGCCGTGACGGAGCCGATACGCATCGCCGCTTGTCATCCGGTGCGCCGCGAAGGATCTTCTCGCGACAACCATGAGATCCTTCGCTTCGCTCAGGATGACACTGTGATGAAACGACGCGACTTTCTGCTCGACGCCGCGCGGCTGGCTGCCCTCACCGCGGTAGTTCCCAACGACTGGCGCGTGACGTTCCGCCCGCGCTACGCCGACGATCCGTTCTCACTCGGCGTCGCCTCCGGGGATCCCACAGCGAACTCGGTGATCATCTGGACGCGACTCGCGCCACGTCCGCTGGAACCAGAAGGCGGCATGACCGGACTACGCGTTGGGGTGAACTGGCAGGTGGCTGACGACGAGCAATTCACGAAGATCGTGAAAAGCGGACGCGCCACCGCCGCGCCCGAACTCTCCTACAGCATCCACATCGACGTCACGGGACTCGAGTCCGATCGCTGGTACTTCTACAGGTTCACGTCCGCCGACGCGACCAGTCCGGTCGGCCGCATGCGCACAACGCCCGCCGCCGGCGCAACGACGCCGCTCGTGTTCGCGACCGTGTCGTGCAATCACTGGGAAGCCGGGCTGTTCACCGCGTACGGCCATCTCGCCAGGGAGTCGCAGCTCGACCTCGTGACGCACCTCGGCGACTACATCTATGAATCCGGTGCGACGTCAAACGCGAACGCCGTGCGCCGGCACGGTTCGACGGAAATCCTGACGCTGGATCACTACCGAGCGCGTTACGCCCAGTACAAGTCGGACCCGAACTTCCAGGCCGCCCACGCGCGCTGTCCGTGGTCCGTCGTGTGGGACGACCACGAAGTGGACAACAACTACGCCGGCCTTGCTGGCGAGAACGAGATGGAGAGCGAAGCGCAGATGCGCGCGCGCCGCGCCGCGGGCTACCAGGCGTGGTGGGAGCACCAGGCCGTGCGCGTCCCGCGCGCCAAGGACTGGGCGGACCTCAACATCACGCGGTCGCTCGAGTGGGGCGCGCTGGCCAAGTTCTGGATGATTGACACGCGCCAGTACCGCGCGAACCAGGCGTGCGACGACGGCCTGAAGAATGTGCCGTGCGGCGCCTGGGCCGATCCCAAACGACAGTTCATGGGCGCCGAGGCGGAGCGTTGGCTGGAGCGGGGGCTCGCGTCGTCGAGCAAGAGCCAGTGGCAAATGATCGGCAATCAGACCACGGCCGCGTCGATCGATTCAGGTGTCGGTCCCGAGCGCCGCCTCCCAATGGACAGCTGGTCCGGCTATCCTGCCGCGCAGAAGCGGTTTATCGACTTGATGGGCAAGCACGCGGCCAATCGCATCGTCGTGCTCACCGGCGACAATCATGCCAACTGGGTGAACGAGTTGAGGACGGACGCGGGCAAGCAGGTCGCGACTGAATTCGTCGGCACCAGCATTTCATCCGGCGGCGACGGCGGCGAACGGTCCAACCTCTTCAACGAGCACGTGGCCGCCAAGAACCCGCACGTGAAGTGGCAGAACAACCGTCGCGGCTATTTCGTGTGCGACGTGAAGCCGGACGAGATGCACACACGCTTCATGACGGTGCCGTTCGTGACCAAGCCGGATGCGCCGATTCAAAAGGCCAGCGAATGGGCATTGAAGCGCGGGCAGCCCGGGGTGCAACAGCTTTAGCGGGCCCCTTCGAGGGACAAGACGGCCATTCGCAACTCCGGAATCTTCGCTGATTGCGGTTGGGCACCGCCGGCCTAACTTTTGATCAGCATGCTTCGTGCCGTTTTGCTATCGCTGATTGCTGGGTCCACAGTTGCCTGCGCAAGCGCCAAGAGCAGCACCGCGCCCGCGCCAGTCGCCGAAGACCAGTACATCCTGAAAGCCCGCGCTGACAGCGCGCGCCTTCCTTATGTAGAGGCCGACATACGCTTCATGTCCGGGATGGTCAGCCACCATGCACAGGCCATCGCGATGGCCAAGTGGGCGCCCACACATGGCGCCAGCCAAGCCATCATCCGTCTCACCGGTCGCATCATCAACGCGCAACAGGACGAGATCGGCCTGATGCAGACGTGGCTGCGCGACCGCAAGCAGCCGGTGCCGGACGCCGATCCCAAGGGCATGAAGATGCAAATGGGTGGCATGACGCACACGATGCTCATGCCCGGCATGCTCACCGAAGCGCAAATGAAAGAGCTCGGTGCCGCGCGCGGCGCCGAGTTCGATCGCTTGTTTCTCGTCTTCATGATCCAGCACCACAAGGGCGCCGTATCGATGGTGCAGGAGTTGTTCAATGCACTGGGCGCCGGGCAGGATCTCACTGTGTTCAAGTTCGCCTCCGACGTGAACGTGGATCAGTCCACGGAAATCGCGCGGATGGCGGAGATGTTGTTGGCGATGCCTTAACCGCAGGAAGGAGGAAGGGGGAAGGGGGAAGGAGCTCACATCGCTCATCCTGGACCTTCCTCCTTCCTCCTTCCTCCTTCCTCCTTCCTACCATGAAGCCACAATTCGTTCTCCTTCTCGTTGGTCTGTCCGCGTGCATGGCCGGTCGCACCGCGCCCGACCCGCGTGTCACGCTCAAGCACGGCCAGTACGACGCCGAGCAGGCCGCGGCCGGTCTCAAGCTCACGGCCAACGCCATGGCGCCCGCGCCGTACCGCGACCAGACCAACGCGGACCTGGCGTTCACAGGCAACTACGCCGTCCAGGGCAACTACGGCGGCCTGGTGATATGGGACATTTCCAATCCCGCCAAGCCGACGCTCGCGTCGGTGTTCCCGTGCCCGGCATCGCAGAATGACGTGTCGGTCTATCGCAACCTCGCCTTCATGTCGTCCGAGGGGAACACGAGCCGCATGGATTGCGCGCCGAATGATCCCAGGCAGCCCATGCCGCCGGTGAGCGACATGCGCATGCGCGGTGTGCGCGTATTCGACATCTCCGACATCAAGAACCCCAAGCTCGTCGCCAGCGTGCAGACGTGCCGCGGTTCGCACACGCACACGGTCGTCGAAGACCCGAAGGACAAGGAGAACGTCTACATCTACGTCTCCGGATCGGCGGGCCTGCGCAACCCGGCGGAACTGGCGGGCTGCACGCGCGACGATCCGAACACTGCTGGCTCCGCGTTGTGGCGCATCGAGATCATCAAGGTGCCGCTCGCCAATCCGTCGCAGTCGGCCGTGGTGAATCGCGCCAACATCTTCGCGGGCCTGAAGGCGCCGCCGGGGCACGGCGAAGCGCAGCAGGACATCATCGACGCGAAGCGCGCGGCAGACTCGGCCCGCGCTGCCGGCGGTTTCGTCGTAAACCTCTTCGGCAGTGAGCGGCTGATGTCGCCGCGGGCGACGCAAGCGTTGCTCGACAGCATCATGCGTGCGCGCGGCGGCACGACGCACAACGCAGCCGACTCGGCGGCGCTCCGCGCCAACATTCAGGCGATGATGGACCGTCGCTTTGGCGGTGGCAACGCCGGCCCGGCGCCAAAGCCTGGTGTCGATCCGATTTCGGTGAACACGCAGTGCCACGACATCACGGTGTATCCGTCCATCGGGCTTGCCGGCGGCGCGTGCGAAGGGCACGGCATGCTGCTCGACATCAGCGACGTGCTGAACCCCAGGCGCCTCGACGCGGTCGCCGACTCCAACTTCTCGTACTGGCACTCCGCCACGTTCAGCAACGACGGCAAGAAGATGCTGTTCTCGGACGAGTGGGGCGGTGGCGGCGCCGCGAAGTGCCGGCCCACCGACAAGCCGGAATGGGGCGCCAACGCGATCTTCGAGATCGTCAACGGCAAGCTCGAGTTCCGCAGCTACTACAAGCTTCCGGCGCCGCAGGGCGCGAACGAAACCTGCGTCGCACACAACGGTTCGCTGATTCCCATCCCCGGCCGCGACGTGATGGTGCAGTCATGGTATGAAGGCGGCGTCTCCGTGTTCGACTGGACCGACGCCCGCAAGCCAAAGGAGATCGCGTACTTCGATCGTGGCCCGGCAGACTCGGCCCGCCTCGGCAACGGCGGCACGTGGTCCGTCTACTGGTACAACGGCGCGATCGTCTCATCCGAGATCGGACGCGGCCTCGACGTCATGCAGATGGTGCCCACGGAGTTCGTCTCGCAGAACGAGATCGACGCCGCGAACACCGTGAAGCTCACGTACTTCAATGCGCAGGGTCAGCCGAAGTTCACCTGGCCCACGAGCTTCCCGCTGGCCAAGGCGTACGTGGACCAGCTGGAGCGCAACAAGTGCTTGTCCAAGGGCCGCCTCTCGGCGGTGCGCGCGAGCATTGCCAGCGCGGAAGGCATGACGGGTTCAGCGCGTCAAGCTGAGCTGACCAAGCTGGCGGGCGAATTGAGCAACGATGCCAAGGGTTCGTGCGATGCGCAGAAAGTCATGATGCTGCGACAGACGGTGACCGACCTCTCACATCCAATGGTGCCGTAAATGAAGAATCTTTCGATCACGACCCGCGTTGTTTTTCTTGCGGCTACGTTCGCCGCAGTGACTGCGTGCGCGTCGGCTCGCAAGCCGGATGCGCGTGTGGGCCTCAAGGGCGGTCTGACCGACGCGGGAACCGCTGTCTCGAACCTCAAGGTCAATTCCACGACGCCGTCGCCGAAGGACTTCCTGAGTGGCGGGCCGATCGATTTCACGCGAGTGAATTCAGACTTGGCGTTCACGGGCAACTACGCGATCCAAGGCAACTTCAACGGGTTCCAGATTTGGGACATGTCCAACCCGTCGCGCCCGACGATTGTGTCCACGCTCCTTTGCCCCGCATCGCAGAACGACGTGTCGGTGTTCCGGAACCTCTTGTTCATGTCGTCCGAGGGCAACGACAGCAAAGCGGATTGCACTCCGGGCTCAATTCGCGACACGGTGAGCAAGGACCGCGTTCGTGGCATTCGCATTTTTGATATCGCGAACATCCGCGAGCCCAAGCTCATCACCGCCGTGCAAACGTGCCGAGGGTCGCACACGCACACAGTAGTCGAGGACCCCAAGGACAACGCCAACGTCTACATCTACGTCTCCGGTTCGGCCGGGCTGCGCTCACCCAATGAGCTGGCTGGCTGTTTCGCGACGAACCCGAACCAGGACCAGAACTCGGCGCTGTGGCGCATCGAGATCATTCGGGTGCCGCTGAGCAACCCGGCTGCCGCGTCGGTTATCAACCGTGCCAACATCTTCACGGACCTCAAGTCGGGCACGGCCCACGGCCCTGCTCCTGACGACCTTGCGATCACGACACGCATCGCCGACTCCGTGAAGAAGGCCGGTGGTTTCGTCGCCAAAAACCTGATCGGGATCGAAGTGCCAATCAGCCCGTTCTTCTATCGTCCCCGCCTCGACAGCATCGTGAAGGCGCGCGGAGGCGCGGGCCTGGCCGCGGCGACGGCGGCGGATACGGCGACACTCAGGGCGAATCTGCCGACCATGTACACCAACGCGCTGCGCGCAACCGCTGTCGTGCCGGGCGTAACACCGGTGCCCGCGAACCGGCAGTGCCATGACATCACGGTGTACCCGGCGGCTGGTCTCGCTGGCGGCGCGTGCGAAGGTCATGGCATCCTGCTCGACATCAAGGATGTCACCAACCCCAAGCGTATCGACGCGGTCGCTGACTCGAACTTTGCGTACTGGCACAGCGCCACGTTCAACAACGACGGCACCAAGGTGTTGTTCTCGGATGAATGGGGCGGTGGCACGTCGCCCAAGTGCCGCGCCACCGATCCCAAGGAGTGGGGATCGAACGCGATCTTCGACATCAAGAACGGCAAGATGGAGTTCGGCAGCTACTACAAGATCGCCGCGGCGCAGACGGCCAATGAGAACTGCGTGGCGCACAACGGCTCGCTCATCCCGATCCCGGGCCGCGACGTGATGGTGCAGGCGTGGTATCAGGGCGGCGTCTCGGTGTTCGACTTCACAGACACCAAGAAGCCGGTCGAGATCGCGTACTTCGACCGCGGCCCCATCGACAGCACGCGCTTGACGCTGGGCGGTTCGTGGTCGGCGTACTGGTACAACGGCCAGCTGGTCAGCAGCGAGATCGCTCGTGGCCTGGATGCGATGGAGCTAGTGCCGAGCGAGTTCGTGACGCAGAACGAGATCGACGCGGCCAACACGATCAAGCTCGCGTACCTGAACGCCCAGGGTCAGCCGAAGTTCAACTGGCCACCGTCCTTCCCGCTGGCCAAGGCATATCTGGATCAGCTGGAGCGCAACAAGTGCATGACCAAGGGTCGCATCGCTGCGGTTCGCGGCGAGATTGCGAAGGCAGAGGCGGCGTCAGGCGCGACGCGAATGAACACGCTTCAGGCGCTGGCGACATCGCTGGGTGAGGACGTCAAGAAGTCCTGCGACGCACCCAAGGCGCAGAAGCTGCAGCAAGCGGTTACGGATTTGGCCCGGCCGATCGTTCCGTAAATACAGAAAGTAGGAAGTGGTAAATAGGAAGTGGACGGGGAGTGGGCTTCGGCTCGCTCCCCGTTCTGCGCTCTGGACAACAACAACAAAAACAACAACTGCTGGACTGCAATTGCGCGAATTTGTGAACATTTCGCGGATTGTTCTGCGCCGGTTTGTGTTGAGCAATTCGCGAAATCCGCGCAATTGTCGTTCAGGCAGTGAAACTCTGGTTGATCATGACAAGTGTCGCGAGCGTTCTGGCTGAACTGAAACGTCGAGGCAAGAAGAAGAACGTCGCCGGCATGGCGCGATACGGAATCGTAGTAGCCAATCACAAGATCCTCGGCGTCAGCGTTGGCGAATTGCGTGACATGGGCAAGCGGATCGGCCGCGATCACACGCTTGCGGCCGCACTGTGGAGGACCGGGTGGTACGAAGCGCGGATGCTGGCGACGTTCATCGAGGACCCGAAGCTCGTAACGCCGGCGCAGATGGACCGCTGGGCAAGGGATTTCGACAACTGGGCGATCACGGACACGCTCTGTTTCCACCTCTTTGAAAAGACGCCGCACGCCTGGCCCAAGATCAACCAGTGGGCCAAACGGAGGGAGGAGTTCGTTCGCCGCGCGTCGTTCGCACTGCTGGCCAGCGTCGCCTTGCACAACAAGAAGGCGCCGGACGCGCCGTTCGTGAAGTCGTTCGCGCTCATCGAGAAGTACGCCACCGACGAGCGCAACTTCGTGAAGAAGGCAGTCAGCTGGGCGCTGCGTGGCATCGGCAAACGGAAGAGTCCCGCACTGCGCGCGAAGGCCCTGGCGGTCGCCAGGAAACTGGCCAAGTCCGAGGACCCAACCGCGCGATGGATCGGCAAGGACGCGGTTCGGGATCTCGCGCGCTAACCGCAACGGCACACGGTCCGCGCCCCTCGGCTCCAGGGCTATTGGGAATCGACGGAAGGAGCGGAAATGACGGAAGGTTTTCGGTCCCGCGAGTGGATCTGGCGATAGAACCTCACACCTTCGGGTGAGAAGTGAAGCAGTAGCCCGACCTCCAGTTGTGTCGCCTTCAAGTAGTTGTAGAGCTGCCTTGGAGCCTCGGGTGGAAGTCTATGGGTGGATTTCACCTCAATCACCAACTTCTCGTCCACCAGCATGTCGAGACGCAACCAGCTCAATTCTTGGCCCTTGTAGTGAACCAAGACGGAATGCTCACGGCTGACGCGGTGCCCTTTGGCGAGCAGCTCGCGCTCCAATGCCATGACGTAATGATTTTCTAGAAAGCCATATCCAAACTCCTTGTGGACCTCAATGGCGCAGCCAATCGCCGAGTGTGTCAGGTCCTCGAGCAGGAGCTGCATTGACAACAAATACTTCAGAGGTGGCGCAACGCGTCATCATTTCCTTGCACGTTGGACCATTCAGTCATTTCCGCCAATTCCGCCGATTCCCAACGTCCCTTGAGCCGAGGGGTCCTTCGCGAGGGCAGTTGGTGTCATACGAGCGCAGACTGTGGGGCCTACATGCACTTGGGCTTAATCGAAACCTCATCGTCCGCGTCAAACCAACCCGGCGTCCCATGCGTATGCTAAGCGACGCTTTCCCTGATTCAGGTGTCTAACGGGCGTTGCGCACGTGTTCCCGCGTCCCACAGGATAACTGCATGGTGAGAAACGCTTTACGCGCTCTGGCCGTCGTCATGGCCATGGCCTTCGCTTCGCCGGCCGCCGCCCAGAACGATATTATCCGCGGCAAGGCCACCGATCAGGAAGGGCTACCCCTTCCATATGTCCGCGTCACGGCGACTTCCATCCCCGGCAACGTCACACGCGAGGTGCGGTCCAACGCACAGGGCAATTTCCAAATCGTCTTTCCGGGCGGTACCGGCGACTACATGATGGGCTACGCGCTCATCGGCTACGTCTACAAGCAGCAGCAGATCAAGCGCTTGGCGGATGAAGAGGTTCTCATCGCCAATGCGTCGCTCAGCGTCGTCCAGCTCGACACCATTTCCGTCGTTGGATCTGTCCAGCAGCGCGTGAACCGCAACCAGCCGACGCTGGACGTGAGCGGCACCGAGCGCGCCGTCACCGCCACGAACCTCGCTGCCGACCAGCAGGGCGACCTCGCTGCGATGGTCGCCTCGCTTCCTGGCGTCCTCCTCGTTCCCGGCACCGATGGGGCCGCTGACGGATTCTCCGTGCTCGGCGCCGGCTCGGACCAGAACTCCAGCACCCTCAACGGCCTCCCGCTGGGGCAGAACAACCTCCCGCGCGATGCCCAGATCAGTTCCAGCCTCACGACGTCGCCGTACGACGTCACCCGCGGCGGTTTCTCCGGCGGCAACTTCAACGTCACGGCGCAAAACGGATCAAACTTCCGCACGCGCGGCATGAGTTGGGTCATCAACGTGCCGCAGCTGGAATGGACCGACAAGGCCGCGCAGGCTACGGGCACGGAGTACACCAACATCTCCAATGGTGGCACCGTGTCCGGCCCGCTCGTGCTCAACAAAGCGTTCTACAACGTCTCGTATCAACTGGGTCGCAACTCGCGCGAAAACCAGACGCTGCTCGGCAGCAACCCGCTCGGGTTCCAGACGGCCGGCGTGCACGAAGATTCGGTGGTTCGGTTCAAGAACATTCTGACCGCGAACAGCATCCCGGGCCTGGGCGGCCCGCTCTATCCGGATCGCCTGAACGACAACGGCTCGTTCCTGGGCCGCATCAACATCCAGCCACCCAGTTCCACCAGCGGACAGTCAGTCGGGTTCACATTCAACGGCGGATGGAGCCGGCAGAGCCCCGCGTTCGGCGGGATTACCCAGCTGCCGAGCTCCAGCGGCGATCGCAGCAGCTACAACGGAGGCCTTCAGGCCCAGCACAGCGGCTACTTCAAGATGCTGCTGAGCGAAACGAGCGCCGGCTTCAACGTCTCGGAGAACTCCGGCGACCCGTACCTGACGATGCCGGCGGGCCGGGTGCGCGTGACATCGGACCTCGCGTCCGGCAGTGGTGTCCAGAACCTGACGTTCGGCGGCAACCAGGGACTCAGTTCGTCGTCGCAATCATTCGGAACGTCGTTCCAGAACACCCTGTCGTGGTTCGACAACGCCAACAAGCATCGCGTCAAGCTCGGTACTGAAGTGCAGTACAGCGCGTCGACGTCGAACCCGGCCAACAATCTCCTGGGCACATTCAGCTACAACTCGCTGGCCGACCTCGAGAATGGCGTTCCGGCGTCCTTCAGTCGAACGCTGTCGATTCCCGAGCGTACGACGGGGCAGGTCAACGCGGCGTTCTCATTGGGCGATTCGTATCGCAAGAACCAGGACCTGCAAATCCAGTACGGCATCCGCGCGGACGCATTGCGTTACACCACGGCGCCAACGTTCAACCCGGCGGTGGAAGCTGCGTTCAACCGCCGCAACGATCGGCTCCCGTCGCCGATTTCCTTCAGTCCGCGCATCGGCTTCTCGCGCACGCTCGGCGAGTCGAACGACATCCAGATGTTCTTCGGCCAGTTCCGCGCGCCGCGCGCTGTGGTGCGCGGTGGCATCGCGGTGCTCACCAATTCGGGTGGTGGCGACATCGGCGGAGCCATGGACAACACCGGCCTCCCCAGTGGTGCGCAACAACTGTTCTGCATCGGTTCCGCAGTGCCGACGGTTGACTGGGCCACGTGGGGCGCAAACGCGGCATCAGTCCCCGTGACATGCGCGGGCGGCGCGCCATCGGCGTTCACCAGCACCGTGCCGAACGTCACGCTTTACGCCGACGACTTCCGGCCCTCGCGCGCGGTGCGCAGCAATTTGTCGTGGAACGGCGCCGTGCTCGATGCGCGGTACACGCTCAACGCCGAGGCCACCCTCTCGGTGAACATGAACCAGGCGCGCCAGGTGGACCTGAACTTCGACAACGTGTCGCGGTTCACGCTTGCCGCGGAGGGTCGTCCGGTGTTCGTGGACACCGGCAGCATCGTGAAGACGTCGGGCCAGATCGCGGCGCGCGACGCCCGCGTCACGCAATCGTTCGCGCGTGTGTCGGAATGGCGCTCGGACTTGCAGTCGCAGACCGCGCAGGCGAGCCTGCGCCTTTCGCCCATCTATCGTGTGCCTGTGAAGTTCCGCTGGAACGTGGCGTACACGCTGACGCAAACGCGCGAGCAAGTGAACGGCTTCAACAGCACGTCGGGTAGCCCGCTGGGCGTCTCGTGGGCCAAGTCGCAACAGGGTCCGCACCAGATCTCGTACGGGCTCAACTATCTGTTCTTCAGCGCCATCAACGTCAGCTGGAACGGCCAGTTCCGCTCCGGTTCGTACTACACGCCACTGGTCGCAGGCGACATCAATGGCGACGGCTACAACAACGACCGGGCGTTCGTCTTTCCGACAACCGGCACCGATTCTCTCACGACGGCCGTCGCGACCGGTATGACGTCGCTGTTGAGCAGCGCATCGGCGTCGGTGCGTTCATGCCTCACCGGGCAGACCTCGCAGATCGCCTCTCGCAACAGCTGCAAGGGCCCGTGGAGCTCCAACGCGTCACTCAACATTTCGTTGGACCGGGCAAAGTTCCGCATGCCACAGCGGGCGCTGATTTCGTTTTCGCTCTCGAATCCCTTGGGCGCCGCGGACCTCATCGTCAACGGATCCGACAATCTCAAGGGCTGGGGCCAGACGCCGACGCCGGACGCGTCGCTGCTGTATGTCCGCGGCTTCGATCCTGTCACGCGCCAGTACAAGTACGAAGTAAACCAACGCTTCGGCGCCACGCGGCCGCAGTTCCTGACCCTGCGACAGCCGGTGGTCCTCACGACATCGGTGCGCCTTGATTTTGGCGCCACGCGTGAGAAACAGAACGTGGAACAGTGGGTGGGTGCGGGCCGCGACCGGCCGGGCTCGAAGTTGCCTGAGTCATTCTTCCGGCAGAACGGAGCGAACAGCATCCTCAATCCGCTTTCCACGATTCTTCGCTCGCAGGACACGCTCAGGCTCACCGCCGCGCAGGCAGACAGCATCGCGATTCTCAATCGCCGGTATCAGTACCGTTCGGACTCGCTCTGGGCGCCGGTCGGCAAGAAGCTCGGGAGCCTCGGGCAGTCGTACGACATCAACGAGGCGTACCGCGCCTACCTCAAAGCGCGGCGCGCCCAGATCGACATGCTCATCAATGTGGTGAGCGACGTGAACGGCATCATGACGGCGGCACAGCGTCGCAAACTGCCGGCGCAGGTCGTCAGCTATCTCGATCCGCGCTATCTCATTTCCGTACGCAACGGCACGAACACTTTTGTCGGTGGCACGCCGAGTTTCGGTGGTGGCCCGACCTTCTTTGGTGGTCGTGGTGACGTTGAAATCTTCATTGCCCGATGAATCCCATGACAACGATCAGCGTAGTCACCGTCAGATTCGCCTTGCTCACGGCAAGCTTGGCTCTCGCCGGGTCGGCGCGCGTTGCCGTTGCACAGGGTGACACAGCCGCCAGACCCGCCGGCGCTGTACCACCGGGCGCGCGACCCGGTGGAGCGGTGCCGCAGCAGACGCCGCTTCCGGTGATGCCGGTCGGTCCGGCGGTTCGGCGCATCACCACAGCGCAGGCCGTGTCCAAGGAACCCATCGGCGCGGTCACGACGGTGCGTGAACTGCCGGACGGGCGCGTCATCCTCAACGACGGCCAGAGCCGCCGCCTCGTGATTCTCGATACGATGATGATGACGGAACGCGTCATCCTCGACTCCGCGTCCGAGAAGGAAAACACGTACGGTGTTCGTCAAGGCGCGCTCATCGCGCACCGTGGCGACTCATCGCTGTTCATCGATCCCTCGTCGCTGGCACTCCTGGTCATCGATCCGGCAGGCAACATCACGCGCATCCGCTCCGTGCCGCGCGCGCAGGAAGCGTTCGCGTTCACCGGCGGGTTCGGTGCGACGCAGGTCACGTCGGACACGAAAGGGCGGCTCGTCTACAGCATGTTCCCGAACCCGACGCCGCCCAAGGTCGCGCCGCCCAAGGGCGTGCCGTATTTCCCTACGCCGCCGGACTCGAACCTGATCATCGCGCTCGACCTCGAGACGCGCGCGCTGGACACGCTCGGCTATGTGCGTACCCCCAAGATCGACTACATCGTCAAGGTGAACGCGAACGGCGGGTACAACATCCAGAACCGCATGAATCCGACGCCGACGATCGATGAATGGGCGGTGTTGTCGGACGGTTCTGTCGCCTTCGTGCGGGGCATCGACTATCGCATCGAGTATCGCGATCCGGACGGGAAATGGAGTTCCACGCCCAAGGTGGCGTACGACTGGCAGCCGTTCCCGGACAGCATGAAGATGAAGTTCGTCGATTCGATCGAGACGACCGAGCGTCGCAACTCCAGGAACGCGTATGTCGGCGCGATGGTGCGATGGGTGAACCTGTACAAGCGGAAGTATCCGCCCAACTTCTCGGCGCCCGATGGGTACCGGCCGCCGAACGGATGGGCCAAAGACTGGCAAATGCCGGCAAACGTGACGTTCCCGTCCAACTACATCTACGCCTGCGCGCCCGGCGAAGAGCCGGCGATGGTCCAGGCGGACGGCAAGCGGGTCGCCGTGACCGACAACGACCGCCAGTCCACGATGATCCAGTCGAGAATGGCCGAGATGGGCATAACGATCCCAGCCGGCATGGCGCCCCAGTTGCCGATGGGCGGCCCCGGTACCGCATCGTGCATTCCACAGCCGATTCCCAATCTCAACCAAATCCCGAATCCACCGGTGCCGCGCGAAATCAACGTCATCGCGTACACGCAACTGGCGGACTTCAAGCCGCCGTTCAACCAGAGTGCGGTGCGCGCCGACCTCGACGGCAACCTGTGGATTCGTATCAACCTGCCGAAGAACGTGCCGGGCGGGCCGATCTACGACGTCGTGAACAAAGAAGGCCAGCTCATCGACCGAATCCAGATTCCGCCGACGTACACGCTGGTCGGCTTCGGTCGCGGCAAGGTAGTTTTCGTCGCGATGCGCGACGCGACGGGAGCCCATCTCGCGCGGGTGCGCATGAGATGACTCGCAACCAGTGACTCGTGACTCGACACTCCGGTAGGCCGCTGAAGTTCTTCGTCGTCGCGTTGGTGGTCGGCGCCAGCCCCCTTGCAGCACAGCAGAAGTGGAAGTTCGGGCCGGTGAAACCGCACGTGCAGGACGCGGGGCTGCGCAGCGCCTACGCCTTCGCGGCCGGCGCTGTGTTCATGGGACTTGGACTCGGCATCGACGCGATCAACAAGTCGAACTGCGGCGCCGTCCAGTGTTTTGACGGCAATCCCGTCCAAGCCGGCATCGGCTTCGCGTTCCTGGGAACGCTCATGGGGGGCACCGGGCCGACCCTTCACAGCAAGTGCACGCGATCAGGTCGCGCGATCCTCGGCATTGCGGGCGCGGCCATCGGCGCCACCACTGCGGGCGCCATCATGAACGTCCGGCTTTTTGACGCGCGCAACGGCGACCCGGCGACGATCCGCACCATGGGCACCGGACTCATCGGCATGAGCCTCGGCACCGGAATCGCGACCGCAATCTGCTAATTGTCAGGAAGACAGGGTCGCGATGCGGAATCTGACCAGCCGCTTGACTAGCGCGACGGGAATGGGTTCGTCCAGCGAAAAGCGGATCGTCCCCTTGCCAGATGTCGAGTAGCGTTTCACGGCGGCGGCGTTTGCGCGAGTGAAGCTGGCGGAGATCGGGTACAGGCTCACGTGATCCTTCCACGCGGCATAGTAGATCAGAATCTTCCCGTCGAGCCGGTAGGCCGGGATGCTGTAGCTCCACGCGTCGGTCGCCCTCGGCGCGGCAGTGTGGATCGCCGCTGACAGCTTGCGTATGGCACGCGCGGCGCCATTGGGAAGCTTGGAGATGTACGCGCGGACCTTGGCGCGTTCGTCGGTCGCACGGGAAGTGGTGGGCATGTGCCTTCCGGAATACTCGAGGTCAGGGGTAATCACAACGGCAAACGGGCAGACGAGTCGGCGCGCCGGTTTCATCACCAGGTCAAAGAGACGCGATACGCGACTCGGTCACATCGGCGGGCCCTCAAGGCGTCGCCCGCCAAATTGCTTTTGGAGAGGCGATCATGGGTGAACTCAGTGCGCTCACCGCAACGACGTCCGGTCGCGTCGCAGCGCCGGAGAATGGAATGTCCATGGACGCGGTGGTGCTGTAGACGAGCTTGGCGTCCCAAGCCGTCGGCGTGCGCCACTGCACAAGCCACCACCGCACGGTGCTGCCGCTTCCTCCGGGAGTCCACTGGACGCGCATGCTCAAGCCGACCTGCGAGACTGTGACCGTGGGCGCCGCCGGTGCTGCCGCGTCGAGCCAGCTGAACGCAGGCACCAGAGCAGCTTGCGAGTATGTCGACGCGGCCAGTGCGTCCGCGACGCCACCCTTGTTCAACCGAATCGATGACGCGTTGTAGAGCAGCGTTCCGCTGGCGCCGCCGGCCGTGACGCCAGCGAGCGCGCGAACCTGTGTGATCTCGTTGACGATTTCCGACGCCGAGTACTGGCTGACTGTGCCGTCGGCCACGCGGTAGGAGGCCAGGCCCGGCCACACGTGGCGGCGCGGGATGTTGACGGAGAGCCACCAGTTCAACAGCGCGGTGAAATTCTGTCCGGAACTCGACAGCGGCCAGTACAGTTGCGGGGACACGTAATCCAGCCAGCCCTGCTCGAGCCATTTGCGCGAGTCTGCGAAAATGTCAGCGTAGGCGTCGAGGCCCGTGATGCCGGATGGGAAACCCGGGCGCCAGATGCCGAACGGAGAGAGACCAACACGCGCTGTCGGTTTCAGAGCGTGTACGGCGAGGTACAACTTCCGCAGGAACTCGTTGACGTTCTGTCTGCGCCAGTCCGCGCGTGGAATGACGGGCCCGCCGGCGGCCAGGTACTTCGCCCAACTGGCGCTGTCGGGGAATTCGACCGGACGCGCGGCACCTGAGAGCGGGTACGGATAGAAGTAGTCATCGAGGTGCACGGCATCCACGTCGTATCGCGTCAGCACGTCGAGGATCACATCCTGTGCGCGCTGCGCCACTTCGGGTTCTCCGGGATCGAACCACAGCTGACCCTGCGCAATGCGCGCAAGGTCCGGACGTGCCTTGGCGAGGTGATTCGCCGCGAGCCTGTTCGTGTCGCTCACGTTGCCGGCGCGAAACGGATTGAACCACGCGTGCAGCTCCAGCCCGCGGGCGTGCGCCTCGGTTACCCACGCCGCGAGAGGGTCCCAGCCAGGGTCGACGCCCTGCGTGCCGGTCAGCGCTCGGCTCCACGGTTCGAGCGCGGAGGGAAACAGGGCGTCGCCGGCGGCGCGTACCTGAACGATCACCGCGTTCATTCGGAGCGCTTGGGCTTTGTCGAGGATGGCACGCATCTCGGCCATCGCAGCCGCCTGTGTCAGTCCTTGCTGCGTGGGCCAGTCAATGTTGGCCACCGTGGCCACCCACAGGCCGCGGAACTCGCGCGAGATCGTCGGGGGATTGGCGTCAGGCGCCGGTATCGGCGGCAGCCCTGTCGGGCCGTCGCTACAGGCCGCCGCAAACAACGCGATCGCGGCGACGCTCAGGCGATAGCGCATCATCCCTCCAGCGCTCGCCCGGTCTCGATCGTGGCGTCCGCGAGCGCCCTGATGTCGGCGCTCTGCGTGCGAAAGTTCACGACACAGGCGCGCAGCGCGAACTTCCCGCCGATCACGGCATTCGAGAGATACACTCGGCCGTCGGCTTGCAACTTCGCGAGTATCGCCGTGTTCAGCGTGGTGAGCTCCTCCGCTGATCGCGGCTTGCCTTTCGGAACGTACCGGAACGTCGTGATGCTGAGCGAGTGCGTGAACGCTTCCAGCTCCTCATGCGCTTCCGCAATGGCGTACAGTTCGCGCGCCAGAGCGCAATCGTCCGCAATCATCGTCCGGTAACCGTCGAGGCCAACTTGACGCAGCGTCATCCACACCTTGAGTGCTCGAAAGCCGCGCGAGTTCTGCGGGCCCCACTCGTGGAAGTTGGTCGGCGGATCCTCGGCTGCGCCCTCGAACTTGTAGTAGACCGGATGAAACTCGAACGCGTCGTGCAAGTGCTGCGGGTTTCGCACCAGCGCGCAGCCGGCCTCCATCGGAGCGTACAACCACTTGTGCGGGTCCACGGCCACTGAGTCCGCGAGCGAAAGCGCTTTGAGTGACGCCGGCGCGTCGGGCAGGATGGCGGCTGGCGCGCCGTACGCTCCGTCGACATGGAACCAGAGCTTCTCGCGGGTGCAGAGCGCCGCGATCCCTGCCAGTGGGTCGATCGCGCCGGTGCTGACCGAGCCTGCGGTTCCGACGACGACCGCGGGGCGTAGCCCGGCCCTACGGTCTTCGGCAATCATGCGCGTCAGCGCGGCGAGGTCCATCGCCAGTGACGCGTCCACCGGTACAGCGCGAATCGCATTGGTGCCGAAGCCGTACGTGTCCGCCGCCTTTACCAGCCACGTATGCACTTCCGCCGAGGCGTACACACGAAGGCCGGGCGTCGTCTCGAATCCTCGCGTGCGCTTGTCGGCGCCAATGTGTGCGCGCAGACCGGCGAGCAGACACACCATGTTGGCCATGTTGCCGCCGCTGACCAGTATCCCGCCAACGCGCGACTCGTGGCTCGCGATGCCTGATCCGGCGGAAGGGAAGCCGATCATGTCCGAGATCCATCGGATCGACTGCAACTCGATCTCCGTCGCGATCGGAGACAACCCCCACGCGCCGACGTTCGGATTGACGCTCGCGGCCAGCATGTCCGCCAACGCGCCGAGGGGTGACGCACTGGACGTGATGTAGCCGAAAAAGCGCGGGTGGCCGTTGAAGGTCGAGTTGTCAAACAACAATTGCGCGGATTGCGCGGATATCACCGCCGGATCTTCGCCGCGCTCCGGCATCGAGTCACCGTGAGGCAGCAGGGAGCGCATTGCGCGCGGCGTGGAGTCGGGCGCCACCGGTCGCGTCGGCAGCGTGGTGAGGAAGTCGGCAATGCGGTCCACGAGATCGCGACCGATCGCACGAAACTGTGCGGGGGACAACTCAGCAGGTGCGTTGCGCATGCCCGAAAACTACGGGGGCGCGCGGCGCTGGCTATCCGACTCTTGCGCCCACCAACGAACTCACGCCACTACGTGGTGCCCCGGCCCAACGCGGCTGCAGCGTCATCCATGCGCTTCTCGAGCGCCTGGAGGCGCTGGTCCACGTCGGCGAGCTCACCGCTGGACGGAACGGATGCTTGGGCCGCCGCGTTCGCACGGCCGCGAACGAATCGCGCGTATCCGAGTCCGACGGTGATGAGGAGGGCCGCCGTCATGACGACCAGTCGCATGACTGACGATCCAGCGGTGAGGATCAGCCCCACGCCGTAGATCATCGAGAACACGCCGCCGAGGAGCAGGCCGTTGCTCAGCACCGGCAGTTGGTCCGCCCGGATGAGCGAGATCGCCATCGAGAGCGTTGCAAGCGCGATCAGGATGATGCTGGTGGTACGCGTCCACGGTTGCACCGCTACACGCAGGGCGTCCTGCGTTTGGTGTACCGAGTCGCGCAACTGCTGGATGCGCGCGCGCTCAGCGGGCGTCAACTCCGACGACGCCCGTGAGTTCGAAACCGCCTCCGACCGACGCTCCAGTTCGCGCAACTGCCGAACGAAGGGCTCGTCGGGAGGCGGATACACCGTGTTGACTCCGATGCCGACGAATGCTGTGACCATCAGGCCGAGAAAGATGGCGAAGATGATCTGGAGGCCCCGGTTGTCGCGCTCGATTGCCATAGGTGGTCCGTAGTGAGGTTCTGGTTCGCTTCTCAACATCCTCGGTGACAGACGGCGGATAGGTTACGTGGCCATGCACCGACAAATCTTTGCCATCGCCGCGACCGCCGCAATCGTCGCAGCGTCCGCCGAGGCGCAGCGCCCCGAGTTACGCGTGTTTCGGAGTGCCGCAGCTATCCAGGTGGATGGGCGGCTGAACGATCCCGCGTGGTTGACGGCGGATTCGATCGCGAACCTCACGCAGGTGGAGCCGCGACAGGGCGATGCACCATCGGGCCGAACGGTGGTGCGTGTACTGGCGTTGCCAAGCGCAATCGTCATCGGCATTCGCGCGGACGACCCGGACGCTGCGCGGATAACCACCTTCGCGCGCGAGCGTGACGCGAACCTTTCCAACGAAGACCATCTCCGTATCGTGCTCGACACGTACCTGGACGGACGCTCGGGTTATGTGTTTATCGTCAATCCCAACGGCGCGCGCTTCGACGCACTGGTCGCAAACCAGGGCGAAGGCGAGGACGCCAACTGGGATGCTCCGTGGGAAGCCGTCACCGCGCGCGATGAGCGTGGTTGGTCCGTTGAAATCCGAATTCCGGCGAAGAGCCTGTTGTTCAAACCCGGGCTGACACAGTGGGGCTTCAACGTCCAGCGCCGGATTCAGCGCCTCCAGGAGACGTCGCGCTGGGCCAGCCCGGGCCAGGACGTGAAGGTCAACATGACGAGCCGAGCGGGCCTGCTCACTGAGGTTCCGTCATTCGACCTCGGCATCGGGCTGAGCGTGCGGCCCGCAAACACGGCCTCAGCGGGAAAGCCGGCGTCGGGCGTTTCGTTGCGAACGAGCATTCATCCGAGCCTCGACGTGACACAGCGACTGGGCGCGAACACGCTCGCGTCGCTCACGGTGAACACGGACTTCGCTGAGACGGACGTGGACACGCGCCGCACGAACCTGACACGCTTTCCCCTGGTGTTTCCGGAGAAGCGCACGTTCTTCCTCGAGGGCTCCGACATTTTCGCCTTCGGCCTTGGCACCGGCGACGACGCGCGCGCGTTCTTCAGCCGGCGCATCGGCCTGCTCAACAGCCGCGAGGTGCCGATCGATGTCGGCGTGAAAGTGAGCGGCAGGCAGGGCGGCACGAGCTTCGGCGCGTTGGCGGTGACGACGGGTGACCTGGACACACTCCGGACCGGCGGCAACACGATGAGTGTCGTGCGCGTGCGTCAGAACATCCTCGGCGAATCCAGCCTCGGCGTTATCGGTGCGGCGGGCGATCCGACGGGTCGGGCGGGCAGCAAACTTGGCGGCGCCGACTTCACGTATCAGACATCGCAACTGTGGGGCGGGAAGAACTTCATCGCCGGCGCCTGGGGCCTGGTTACGACGCGTGCGGACCTCACCGGAGACCGGCGCGCCTTCGGCGGCAAGATTGACTATCCCAACGACCTGTGGGACATCGCCATCACGTACAAATGGCTGGGCGACGGCTTCGATCCGTCCACGGGTTTTGTGCCACGCCGTGGCGTGCAGATCCTCAACGCCAACTTTGATTATCGGCCGCGCCCCAAGGGCCGCGTCCTCGGGCTGCGCGTGCGGCAGATGTTCAACGAGTCGCTCAACACGCTCGTGATGGACCTGGATGGCCGCTGGCAGAGCTGGCGCATCTTCACGGCGCCGATCAACTGGCGGCTCGAGAGCGGCGACCGCATCGAGTTCAATTGGGTTCCGACTGCGGACCGTCCCCCGGCGGCGTTCACCATCTCCGGCGTTCCGATTCCGGTGGCTGAGTACCACTGGACGCGCTGGCGCCTGGAGGCGGCGTTCGCGTCCAAGCGCAAAGTGTCGGGCCAGGCCACGTGGTGGTTTGGCGATTTCTACGACGGACGCTTGAACGAGTTCATCCTGACGGGGAGCTGGAAGCCGTCACCGCTGTTCATCATGGAGGTGACCGCCACCCGCAACGAAGGTCGGCTGGCGCGTGGTAGTTTCACGCAGCAGGTCGTTGGAACACGCTACCGGATCAACGTTTCACCCGACCTCCAGTTCAGCAGCTATGTGCAATACGACAAGGAGTCCGGCGCATTTGGCGCAAACACGCGCCTCCGCTGGACGTTTGCGCCGCAGGGCGAGCTGTTCGTGGTGTACAACCACAACGCAACCGATCCGCTCGATCCACTGGGGCAGCGCATGGGCTGGCGCTTCACGTCGAATCAGCTGCTCGTGAAGGCGCAGTACGCGTTCCGGTACTGAGCCAAGTCGCAGCGCTGGCGAGTGTTAATGAAGTGCTTGAATGCAGTTAATTAACGCCATAAATTAATGCCTGCCGATTCACGGTGACTACCATATGTCTTCCCGCAAGCCGAAACGGGTTCGCGAACCCATTCAGGTGTACCTCTCGTCCGAGGACCGCGCGCTGCTGGACCGCGTGGCCAAGACGAGCGGGCTCTCGCGTGCCGAAGTCCTCCGCCAGGGCATCCGGCGCATGAGCGCAGCGGCGAACGACGGGGAGCACCCGGCGGTCAGGCACATGCGAGAGATGGCTGCCCTGGACTGGGGTGACGGGCCAAACGATATGGCGGAGCGCCACGACGAGTACTTGGCCGAGATCTACTTGGACAACCACGAAAGCAAGGGCGATTGAACGCTCTCTTTCTGGACACGTCGGGTTGGTACGCCGCTCTCCAGCCACGCGAGCTCAAGCACGCGGTGGCGCGCGAACGGCTTCAGTCCGCCGCGACCTCCGGGGCGAGGTTGGTCACAACGTCGCTCGTGATCGCCGAGATGCACGCAACGTTCCTTCGGCGGGCAGGTACTCGAGCCGGCCACCAATTCCTGGACGTCGCCTTTGCTCCGGGTGTGTATGAGATCGCCTACCCGGGCGAAGAGACAGTCGCCGTCGCGCGCGACACATGGATTCGCAAGTTTACGGACCAGTCGTTTTCGCTGTGCGACGCCGTGAGCTTCGAAGTAATGCGGCGGGAGCGCATTACGCACGCGCTGGCCGTCGATCGCCATTTCACAGTCGCTGGCTTCGAGATTCTCCGCTAGCGCGCGGAAACCATCACGGGCTGCGTCCACGCTACGCGCCCGCTGGACTCAAAGACTTTGGCCCGGACGTAGCCCTCGTTGCCGGTGATGTCATAGCGGGCTTGGCCGGTTGCAACTTCCTTGATCACGCGGCCGCCGCGCCCGTAGAACACGATGCGGTATTTCGCCCACGCCTTCTCGCGCACGGTGACGGTGACGCTGCGGGGTGTCGCCTGGTAGTCCGACAGCTCCACTCCGTTGGACGAGTAGAAGTCGCCGCGCTCGATGGCATCGAGGATGTCGGCGGCACCGAGCCGAGCGGCGCGGACAACGATCCAGCCTTGGCCCGGCCGGGCTGCACCAGTGTTCCACGGCTGCTTGAAGGTGTGCGCGTCGTCCACGGCGATGCCATAGAGCAAGTTGCCCCGCGACAGGATCGTGTCCCACGCCGCTTCGAGGCTTGGCACACCGCCACCGCCCTCGTTGTTCACCTGCGGGTGCCCGTTGTAAAGCTCAAACAGTCTGTTGTTGCGAACGCGCGCGATCTCATCTGCGCCGAACGCCCATGTGAAGCTGGGATGATTGAGGTGCGGCACGCCCTGCGCGGCACGAATGGCGTCCACGTTGCCCTGGATTGTCTCGACGAGGCTCGCGGCGTTGGTTGTTGCCGGCACGAGGCGGGTGACGCCGAGCCCGTTCACGTGGACGGCTTTGGTCTCGAAACGCGACGTGACTTCTTCGCCCGGGATGAGCACGAACTTCTCGTCCGCGCCCATGAGCGCGTTGAGTCCGTCCACGCTGGTGAGAAAGTTGTGATCGCTGAGCACGAGGAACTGGTATCCCTGCTCGCGATACCATCGCGCGACCTCGTCCGGCGAGCTGTCGCCGTCGCTGTTGAGCGTATGGGTGTGCGTGTTGCCCTTGTACCAGCGCAACGACGGTTGCGCGCCGGCGTGCGCTTCCTCGAGAGTGTCGGCGCCGATCCAAAGCGTGCCGATCATTGATGCAAAGGCGACGCCGCGAAACGAGAATCGGATCAGAGTCATATCGTCAATACCACGCTGCCTGTTTTGTGGCCGGAATCAACGAGGGCGTATGCCTCAACGATGCGCTCGAACGGTAACGTTTTGCCGACGACGGGCGTGAATGCTCCGGACTCTGCCAATCCCTTTAGAAATTCGAGGTCCTCTCGCTTCTCGGGCGTGACGCCCGCCATGACGAGCTTGCCCGACCGCAATGGGCGGATGTTGGCGCCGACCAACTGTCCCAAGGTGCCGACAACGAGCAGCAACCGGCCGCCCGCGGCGAGCGCGTCCTTGCAGTTCGCAAACGAGCAGTTGCCGACCGCATCGAAGATGACGTCGTACGAGGCCTTGCCGCTACGGAAATCCTCCACAGCGTAGTCCAGCACGGTTGTCGCTCCCAAGGAACGAACCAATGACGCGTTGGCTGCACTGCACACGCCGGTGACCTCGGCGCCGAAGTGCTTGGCCAGCTGGACCGCGGCAGACCCGACCGATCCCGACGCGCCGTTGACCAGCACTCGCTCGCCGCGCTTGATCCGAGCGCGGTCACGCAGGAAGTACAAGGCGGTCGTGCCGCCGAAGGAGAGCGCGGCGGCCTGCTCGAACGTCAACTTGCCTGGAATCGTGGTGACGGCGGCGTCCTCGCTGACCGCGATGAATTCCGCATGGGCGCCAAGGTTCGCTCCAACGTTCGCGAAGACACGGTCACCGACGGCGAACTGCTTCACGGCGCGTCCTACGGACTCAACATCACCGGAGAGTTCTGTACCGAGCACCGGATTGCGCGGCCGTGTGATGCCCATGGCGAGCCGGATCAGGAGCCCGAAGCCACGCGGCGCGATTCCGCTCCGCAAGCGCCAGTCACCCGAGTTCACCGTGGTGGCACGCACGCGGATCAGTACATCGCGATCGCCGACGACGGGCGCCGGAACGTCCTCGATCGTCACGACCTCCGGAGGACCGTAGGCGTGACAGACGGCAGCCTTCACCGCTACGGCGTGACGACCGGCTGAGTGACCTTGTTGCGCAGGATGCCGACGCCCTCGACTTCGATTTCGACGATGTCGCCAGCCTTGATCTGCTTCGTGGTGCCCGGCGTGCCGGTGTAGATGATGTCGCCCGGATTGAGCGTCACGTACCGGCTGATGTAGCTCACGATCTCGGCGACGTTGAAGATGAGGTCGGCGGTGCGCTGCGACTGCACGACTTCGCCGTTGAGGCGCGTCTGCAGCAGGAGATCGTCGATGTTGAGCCCCGTCACGATGGACGGACCGAGCGGGCCGAATGTGTCGCTCGCCTTGGCGCGGAACCACTGGAGGTCGGCGCGCTGCCAGTCGCGTTCGCTCACGTCATTGCCGGCGGTGACGCCAAAGACATACGACTTCGCGTCTTCCTTGGAGACGTTGTGCGCCTTCTTGCCGATCACGAGCACCATCTCGCCCTCGTAGTGGGCGTTCTTGGCGTCGGCCGGGAGGACGATGTCCTCGAGGTGCGCGATGATGGACGTCGGCATCTTGGCGAAGAGGCCGGGATACGCCGCGGCCGGGCGTTCGCCCAAGTGCGTTTTGTAGTTCAAGCCGACGGCGATGACTTTGCCGGGCACGACGGGCGGCAGGAGCTTCACCGCCGACAGCTTCACGGTCTTGCCGGTGGGCTGTGGGTTGGCGAAGAGGTCGCCGCGCAGTTCGCGGATGTTGTCGCCCTCGAGGATGCCGAGCACCGCGGCGCTGTTGTTCTGCGAGTAGCGCACGTACTTGGTGACTTTCGCTTGGGCGTCTGCGGTGGCGGCCATCAGGACAAGTGTTGCAATGGTGGCGGCGAGGGACGTGCGCATCTGGTGCCTCTTGGCAACTGGTGGTGTTGCGAAAGATGCCGTTCGCCGACGCACCTGCAACCCGGGGCGCTTCAAATCTCGAGCGACGGAGACTTTTCGTGGATGCGATCGACGACGCTCATAGCTTCGTGCCACTGGAGGCCGTCGCCGAATTCAATGGTCTCGCTCCCGTCCTGGTACACGATCGGCCCATTGTTCATGCTGAAAATGATCCGCGCCTGGCCGCCGCTGGCCGATGTATAGACCTTGTAGTGGCCGTCGTTGAACCAGACGCGCGCCCGGTCAACAATTTCGCGATCGATTGTGGTGCGATAGAAGAGGATCCAACGCACGATCGTGAAGCGCTTTTCGGTCACGACGATTGTCTCGTATCGGAACAGCGTGATGGCGACGACCATCAGAGACCAGGCGCAGAGGACGCCGCCAATGGCGAACGCCATCACCATCGCCACGGTCACCTGAATCGGCCTCTGCACTCCCACGTTGAAGGCTGCGATCCCGAATACTGAGAGACACAGTATGAACAACGGGAAGGCCGTCGCCCTGGAATCGCGCGACGGAGGCACGTCGATCCGAGTCTCGCGATTCGACTCGTTCAGGGTGGTTGCGTTTCGCCGCGGGCGGGGCGCGGGCGGGGCCGACAGCTCGGCCCGCACTTCTTCGGCAACCGACTCAGCGTTCCATTTGGCGGGGCGGTCCTCGCGAACCGGAGCCGGAGCCGGAGCCAGAGTCGGAGGCGGAGACGGCTCGGTCTTGGCGATCGCAGGAGTCGTGACCTCCAGAATGTTGGCGACGATGATCGAGGCGTCGCCGGTGCCCAACGACGTGCCGAACCGCTGCGAGCGGCCCAGATAGTCGAACACAATCGGCCCGCCCCCCAGCTCCGCGAACAGCCCACCCCTAGGCTGATCTTCGACACGCAGGTTGCTGATCCGCTTGAAAGCGAATGACGACGAGCGCCACACGGCGCCTGCGGCCTTGTACGAAATCCGCATGACGCTTCGCTCGACATCGAATACCGTTCGGCCGGTGAGCACCCAGAGCACGAGCGCGGTGGTCGGTGTCGCGACGATCAGAAGTGCAGCGATCGGGACGACGCTGGAGATTCCGGTGATCCCAATTTCGACAACATGAACGCCGAGCCGAACGGTGAGCGCCACGAGGAGCAGCGCGAAGGCCGCCAGCAGGTTCGTCCACGCCGGCACAACAACGCGGACGAAACCGTCGCCGCGCTCGACACGACCACGCTCGAGGGGCAGGTCAAGGACGACCGACACGAATCCCTCGGGCCACCCTACCGCGAAGCCACCTTGTCGCCCGGGCGCTTGAGCTTGGCGTCGTAGAACTCCAGCATCCGGCGCTGCATATCCAGAAAGTCCGACACCGTCGCGTTGCCGGCCCCGTGTCCGCCGTCGATGTAGTTGACCCAGATGCATTCCTTCTCGAGACGGCGCAACGCGTAGTACATCTCGCGCGTGTTGTCGGCCGGCACGTTGGAGTCCTGTGCGCCGGTCATGAGCATCAACGGCGTCTTGATGCGATCGGCGAACATGATCGCCGAGTGCTGCACGTATTTCTGCGGCTGCTGCCACAGCGTGGCGCCCAAGCGGTCCTGTGACTTCTCGGCCGCGTGGATGTTGCGCACGCCGAGCCGCGGGCTGTCGGTATAGAACGAGATGATGTCCACCTTGCCCGAGATGTTGATCGCCGCGCGGAAGCGATTCGTCTGCGTGACGAGCAGGTTGGTGGCGTAGCCGCCGTAACTCGTGCCGTGGACGCCGAGTCGCGTGGAGTCCGCGATGCCGTTCTCGATGAGCTTGTTGGCCGCGGCGGTAACGCCCTTGATCCACGCCTCGCCCGGATAGCCGATGTCGAAATCCACCGACGGCTTTACGATCACGTAGCCCGCGCTGGTGAACATGTTGGCCTGCGCATCAAACGTGTCGTCGAAAAAATCCTCGTACGGATTGAAGATCGTCGGGTACGTCTTGCCCGGCGTGTAGTCGGCCGGGAGGTAGACGACACCGAACTGCTTGTGGCCGTCGGCGTCGAGATAGGTGATGAGATCCGTTTTCGCGAGCGGTTTGTCCTTGAGCTGCGCGTTGGACTCGACGAGTAGGCGCGGGTTCTTGAGCTCAGGGTCAGCGACGTAGACATCGTTGGGCCGATTGCCACTGCCGATGTTGAGGACGAGCGTGCTGCCGTCCTTCGAGAGGCGCAGGCCGGAGTACGTGCGCGCGTCCTTCACCAGGGTGGCGAGTCGCTTGGCGCTTCTGTCGTAGCGCAGGATTCCGCGTTCCCACTTTTGGCGCGATGCGCTGGTGAAGTACAGCGCCTTTCCGTCCTCACTCCAGACGCTGAGCTGGACTCGCGGGGTAGCAGGGTTGGAATCCGTGGCGACAATCAGCTCCTTCGCGTTCGCAGCAACGTCAAAGAGCCACAGGCCTTCGTTGTTCGACAGCACGAGGGCGTCGCCAACGGGACTGTAGCGCGACACCGAGAAGCGCTCCTTGGCGCGCTTGTCGCGGGATTCCTTCGACGTGTCAGCGGGATCCACCTTGGCGTTGAGCGGCGCACCCGCGATCAACTTCGAGCCCGTGTCACCAACCGTCGCGAGAAAGACGCGGCCTTCCTTGGAGTACGCGTACCGCTTGCCATCGTTCGCCCACTGGATCTGCGTCTGGCGTGTGGACGCCATCAGGGTGCGCGGCTTGGTGCAATCAGCAGTCTGCGCAGCGCAGTCCAGGCGGCGCGACATCAGCTGGTTCTCGGTGCCGAAGATGACGTCGTAATCGGTCTTCTTGGTGATGTCTTCGTTATACGTGGCGACGGTGCCGTCTTCCGCGACGCTGAAGTTGCTGAGCTTGGCCTCGGGCAACAGTTCGGTGGTCTGACCGCTCTTGAGGTCGTACGACGCAACGCTCTGCTGCGCCGACAAACGGCGGATCGCGTCCCACGAGAGGAATGGGTCCTTGCTGTTCTGCACGGCGATCGGGCCGGTGGTCATCTTGGCGAACATGTCCTTCGCCGTCGCGCGCCACGCGGTCGTGCGCACCGAATAGATCACCTTCGCCCCGTCGCCGCTCCAGCGCAGGTCACTGTTCTCGGCGACATACTTGCCCACGGGCGTCTTGATCGTGGTGAACTTGCCGGAAGCGCGATCCCAAATCACGGCTTCAATCGCGTCATTGCTGATTTGGAGGTACGAGAGCCTGGAGCCGTCCGGCGACCAGCGCGGATTGCGGATGTTGCGCTTGTCAGGGAACACGGCGCGGCGCTCGCCGCTCCGCGTGTCGATCACCCAGAGACGCAGTGAGGCGGGGCGCAGATACGTCGCATCGCCGTCGCGGCGGAAGTCGACGCCGAACCCATCGCGCCGTACCGAGGTCGTTGCGACGAGCCAGCGGCCGTCCGCCGTGAGGTCGGCCACTTGAACGCTCTGAATGTCGAGCATGTCCTCGGCGGTGAACTGGGCCGGGCGAGCGGCCTGGCCGAAGGCAGTCGAGGCGGGAAGGGCGAGAAGGGCGACGAAGCGAAGACGCATGAGCGATGTCGGTTAGAGACAGCGCTAAGATGCCGAACTTCGAGACCGTTGTCATCCCGAGCGCCCGCTGTCATCCCGAGCGTAGCGAGGGATCTGCATCCAACCTGCAGATTCCTCGCTGCGCTCGGAATGACAACTACACCGGGGTCGCTTCCGGTGTGCGCGGGTACTCGAGCAGGTGCGCCATCTCGCCGTGCGCGGCGATCAATCGTTTGACCTCGGCGGACACTTCAGCGGCGATGCCGAGGTGTGTCGTCACGCTCTGGACGGACGCGGAACCAGCGTGCAGGCGCAGCAGGTTCAGGCGCATTGTCTCCAGTGCCCCAACGGTATGGCCCAGCTTGGCGTGAAGCGTATCGCGCATTTCCCGAACCTCGGCGTAGTCCGGCGACACCGCAGCGTCGCCTGCCTCGGAGAGTGCGTCACTCAAGGATTCGTGACGCTTGCGGAGTTCCTGCGCATCCGCTTGCAACTGCTTGAGAATCGCCGGAATGTCGCCGAGGGACTGACGCGTCTCCTTCGGCAGTGTGTCGAAGAGCTGCTCTGCGGCCATGCCGAGTGAGAGCTCGGTGGCCCGGTGCGTCATTGCGCTGGCGCGCGCTGAAGCGGGCAGGAATCTGGATGCCACGCTGAAGGCCCAACGTCCGAGTCGGCTGTTCCAGATCCGTGCCCAAAACGCGTTGTCAACGTCCTCGCGGCGCTGGCGGACGGCGATGTATCCAATGGCGGAAAAGATCGCCAAGACGCCCGAGATCGCGGTCACCCAGCCCGCGTCGAAAAAGAGTGCCCGGCTGCCGAAGATCTGCGGCGCCCTGATGCCGTAAGAGAGAGTCACGGCTGTGATGTTTATCGCGCCCGTTACCAAGTAGATCGGCCAGGATGCGGTGGCCACGGTTCCCAGCCAGCGCTCAACGCGCGGCAGCGGCTCACGGGGATCAATCATCAACTCCTCCCGGGCGCGTTCGCCTTCGGACTTGAACGCACCGTCGAGATCGGCGTGCGCGAACCCCTGTTTGAGCAGCCTCGCGGCGGCGTAGCTCAGGTAGGCGAACGGTGCGCTGACCGCGAGGAACGCGAACGCGGACCAAGCGGCGGCGGGCCCCAGCAAGGTCGAGACGTACACCGATCCCAGGGCGATCGCGCTCCAGCTAAGGATCATCCCGGCACCGTCGATGCGGGCGTTGCGTTTCACAAACGCCCGGAGGGCAACGGGCAATTCTCTGCGCAGTTCCAGCGCGACGCTGAGCTGCTCGGCGAGCGCCTGCGCGCTCTCGGGCCGCTGGTCGGGCGACTTGGACAGGCAGCGGTCAATGAGCGCCGCGATCTTCCTGGGCACCGTCACGCCGATTGACGCGAGCTGCGGCGCCGGTTCCGTCACTTGCTTGGCCAGCACCTCGGTCGCGGTTTTGCCCTCGAACGGGAAGCGGCCGGAGAACAGGTAGAACGCGGTGGCGCCGAGTCCGTAGAGGTCGCTGCGGGGATCGAGTTGCGTACCGAGCGCCTGTTCGGGGCTCATGAACTCCGGGGTGCCGGAGATTCCGTCCGCGCCAGCTTCGGCGAACGCCGCCGCGATGCCAAAGTCGGCCACCATCACACGCCCGCTGCCGCTCTCGAGCAGGATGTTGTCCGGCTTCACGTCGCGGTGAACGAGCCCGCGCTCGTGCGCGTGTGCGAGTGCCCACGCCACTTCGCGCAGAACGCGCGCGCCCTCGTTGTTGGGCAAAGGTCCGCGGGTGCGCACGCGCTGCGCCAGCGTCTCGCCATCCACATACGCCATCACATAGAAGACGAAGCCGTCGGTCTCTTCGACCGAGTGGATCGGAATGATGTTCGGGTGCGACAGCTTGGCGGCGAGCCGGGCCTCGCGCAGGAACCGGTCGCGCAACGTGCGCTGTGCGGCGCGCTCGGGCGGCAGCAACTTGATGGCGATCGAGCGGTCGAGGTGCACTTCGCGAGCGAGGTACACGACGCCCATGCCGCCGCGACCGATTTCCCTATCTATGGAATAGCGGCCGGCGACAGCCTGCTGGAATGAGAGGAAAAGGGGATCCGGGGCAGTCACAGTTCCTCTAAGAGGAAGCCGAGTCGGCACTTAGGCAAGCGGCGCGAACTCCGTTCTTGGCAACGACACCATCACGTGAAGAACGTACCTATCCGACGCATTCCGAGTTTCAGTCCTGTCCACGCCAGGTATCTGACTACCGGCATCGACAGACTTCCGGACCCAGTACTTTTTCCCATGCTCTCCAAGCGCGTACGCCTCTGGCTGATCGCGGTCCCAGCAGCTCTGGTGCTTTCAGTCGTTGGTCTGTGGTTCGTTTCCATCCGGATGCCGGGCGAGTCGTGGGCGGGACCGCTTCCGCCCCTGTCCATCGAGGAAGACACGCTAGCCAAGCGACTGCGCTCTCACGTGGAAGTGCTGTCGGGTCGAATCGGCGAAAGGAACTCGGAGAGAATGCGCGCGCTCGACTCCGCGGCCGACTACATGTCCGCTTCGCTCAAGGCGCTCGGACTGTCCGTCACCGAGCAACGTTTCGAGGTGCACGGCAAGGCATTCCGAAACATTGAAGTCACCCTGGCCGGAAGCTCGCGCGCCAAGGAAATCATCGTCGTCGGCGGACACTATGACTCGGCGCCCGGCACGCCCGGCGCGGACGACAATGCCAGCGGTGCGGCGGCGGTATTGGAACTCGCGCGCCTTCTCAAAAGCGAGCCGCGACTGCGGACCATCAAGCTCGTGGCATTCACGAACGAGGAACCGCCGCACTTCTTCACCGAAGACATGGGTAGCCGCCACTACGCGCGCGCGGCCAAGGAACGCGGGGACAACATCGTTGCGATGATTTCGATGGAAACCATCGGCTACTACTCCAACGTCGATGGCAGCCAGAAGTATCCGCCGATACTCGGCTGGTTCTACCCCGGCCGCGGCGACTTCATTGGCGTCGTCGGCAACGTGGCGTCGCGCTCGCTCGTGCATCGCGTGGTGCGGGACTTCCGTGAGTTCGCGGCGTTTCCATCGGCCGGCAGCGCGGCGCCGATGCAGATCCCGGGCATTTCGTGGTCCGACCAGTGGTCGTTCTGGAAGGAGGGATACGCGGCGGTGATGATCACCGACACGGCGCCGTTCCGGAATCCGAACTATCACGAGTTGTCAGACCGGCCGGACTCGCTCAACTACGGCCACATGGCGCGCGTGGTGCAGGGCATTGCACGGACCGTAGCCGTGCTCGCGACGACGCCAGACTGGTAGGCTAGGGAGCCAGTTCGCGGATCCAGATGTTGCGGAAGCGCACACGTTCGCCGTGGTCCTGCAATGCGATCGGGAGCGCGTCAGCGTGTTTCACGTACGGTGCACGCCAGCCGTTCGATGTCGGGCCAACGAGCGCGACGTTGTCCTGTACCAGCACCCCGTTGTGAAACACGGTGAGACGCGCAGGTGACTCGACACTGCTATCGGCTCGAAAGCGCGGCGCGTTGAAAATGATGTCGTAGCGCTGCCACTCGCCTGGCTTGCGGCTCGCGTTCACCAGCGGCGGCCATTGGCCGTAGATCGAACCCGCCTGTCCGTCCGGGTACGTGCGATTCTCGTACGAGTCCAGCACTTGCACTTCATACGTGCGCATGAGGAAGACGCCGCTGTTGCCGCGGTTTTGTCCGGTGTTGCTCGACGGTGGCGATGGCGACGCGAACTCGATGTGGAGCTGCACGTTTCTGAACGACTGCGCCGTCATGATCCCGCCGGCGCCGGGCACGATTGCCATGTAGCCGTTTTCGACCTTCCACTTCGCGGGACCCATCGCGCTGTCGGCGGTGCGCCAATTGGCGAGAGAATTGCCGTCGAACAATACGATGGCGTCCAAAGGCGGCGGCACCGGCGCGCCGGTGTACGCCGGTGTCACGATCCTCGGTTGCGGCCGATCCATCGAGTGTTGGGGCCAGCCGCCGCGGTTCTGCGCGGGCAGTATCGCTGCTGGCGCTGCCAACACCGCCACGAACAGAGCAACGCGCATGGAAGTTCCTCGGCTATTCAGCTTCAACAAATTTGGAACTGCGATTGCGGCCGATTACCTCGGATCACCACCGACGCAGCAACAACTATTGGTTTGTTGCATCGGTCGTTGTCGGTCGTTATCGGCCCTGATCTCAGTTCAAATTGTTGATCTTTCTGTCGGCTCGTTACGGAATCGGGCGACGCCCGATCTCGTACTCCTTGGGATGCTCCGCGCCCATCAGGTTCTTCACGAAGTAGTCCCAGCGCCGCCGCATCATGTAGTTGCTCAAAGCGCCGAACCCGTGCCCCGCATTGGGGAAGATCACGAGGTCGTAATCTTTCCCGGCCCGCGCGAGCGCGTCGACCACGAGATACGTGTTGTACGGCGGCACGTTGTTGTCCATTCCGCCGTGCGCCAGCATCAGCTTGCCCTTGAGATTTCGGGCGTGCGTCTGGTTGGCTTCGTCGGCGTAGTTGTCGGCGCCGGCGGCGGGGCCGGTCTTCGCAAGGATGCCTTGGTACCGCTCGCCCCAATCGTCCTCGTAGTTGCGGTTGTCGTGATTTCCGCTTTCCGAGATGCCGACCTTGAAGAAGTCGGGGAAGCGGAACATCGCAGCGGCCGTCGCGAACCCGCCGCCCGAATGTCCCCAGATGCCGACTTTGTCGCCATCGATCCACTTGTAGCGGGCGGCGAGTTCCTTGATGCCGGCCACCTGGTCGGGCAGTGTGTTGTCGCCCATGTCACCGTAGTACGCGTCATGGAACGCCTTGCTGCGGCCCGGGGTGCCCATGCCGTCAATCGCGACGACAACGAATCCGAGTTCGGCAAGCGCTTGATGATCGGAGCGCGCAGCGGCGAAGCTGCGACTGCCAACGCTGCCACTCTGCGGACCCGGATAGATGTAGTCGATGATCGGGTACTTCTTCGTCGAGTCCAGGTTCGTGGGCGTGAACATGATGCCGTAAATGTCCGTCTTGCCGTCGCGCGCCTTCATCGTGACCGGCGTCGGCGGGCGCCAACCGGTGGCGAGCAGCTTCGAGATGTCTGCCTTCTCGAGTGGCATCACGAGCCGGCCGTTCGACGCATCGCGCAGCACGGTGACCGGCGGCGTCGTGAACGTCGAATACGTGTCGGTGAAGTACTTACCGTCGTCCGACAGAACAACGGTGTGGTTGGCGTTCTCCGGCGTGAGCAGCGTTTGCGCTTTGCCGTCGAAGCCCACCTTGTAGAAATTCTGGAAGTACGGGTCGCGACCGGGCTCCCGGCTGCTGCCGACGAACCAGAGCGTGCGCGCCTTCTCGTCGATGCGTTCGATGTTCTCGACGTTGCCATCGCCGCTGGTGATGCGGTTCTTGAGTGCGCCGCTCGTGAGGTCGTGGAGGTACAGGTGCCCGTAGTTCTCTTTCTCCGAGAACCACAGCAAGTCTCTTGATCCCGGAAGCGGGCGCATGCCTTCCACGCCGCCAGCGTCACCGATCTGCGTCTTGGAGACTTCCTCGAACAGCGTCTTCACGATGCCGGTGTTCGCGTCCGCGGTGCGCATCCACGCTTGCTTGTGATCGCGCGAGCTGGAGATGAACGCGATGGCGCTGGCGTCCGGATACCACTGCATGTCGCAAAGGCGCGAGCCGCACGCGATGTGGTCGCTCACGGTGGAGCGGTGCTGGTCTGGCGGCATCTGAAGCCGCACGACTTTCGCTGCTTCGACGTCTATGATCACCCGGCTGATGCGGAAGATCACGCTGTCGCCGGGGAGCGGATACTTCCACGACTCAAGCACCGGCGCGCCCACGTTGGTGCGGACGAGGTGCATTTCGCTCGTGCCGCGACCATCGTGCTGGAACGTCGCGATCTTCTTCGAGTCGGGCGACCAGGTGAGTACGGGGTTGTCATTCTTCACCCAGCCGGCGTTGTTCGTGGCGTAGCCGAAATCCTTGATGCCGTCCGCCGTGAGCTGCGTTTCCTTGCCGGTCGCGAGCTCGGTGACGTAGAGATTGAAGTTCTTGATGTACGCGGCGCGCTTGCCGTCGGGCGACGTCACCGAATTGCGCGGCGGGGCGGCAGCGGTCGCTACGTTGGCGCAGGTGTACGCGACGATGTCGCACGTCACACGGCCTGGACGCGGCGGTGGTGACTGGTACGTAATGGATTTCAAGTCGCCCGAGTATTCGAACGCCGGCAGTGGCAGGTGATCGGCATCCACGCGCGGGCCACCGAGCGCGGATATCGCGGTCGCGAGCCTGGCGTGATCGAACGCGGGGGCCTTGGTCTTCTTGACGGGATCCACGAGCCAATAAGCGGAGCCGGCAGCGGTTGTCGCGCGATACGCGAAGCGGCCGTCGGCGAGCCAGATCGGGCGCCCGGCTGTGCCGGAGATCAGCGGGTTCGTGTTGGCGCCGAGCCAGCGCTCCGCGCGGCCGTAGTCTTCTGAGGTAAGGGTTCGCGACTGCGCCAGAGCGGGCGCCGCGAGGAGAAGGGAGACGAGGAGGCTTTTCATGCCTCAAAACTGGTAGGCGCTCCAGAACTCTGCCACCGCCAAACAACACGTACTGAACAACAACGGCCGTAAGCTGGGAGGGCTGTAGGTTCCGGGCGGGTACCTCAGCAACTGACGCGTGACTGATGCGTTCCAGAGTCGGTACCGAGGTACCCGCCGGGAACCTACCGCTCTCCCGGCCTGCCGCTGATGGAAACCGCGACCTCAGTGCGCGCGCGACCAGCGGCCCTCATCTTCCCCCGATGTCGCTCACCGAAGTCTTCGATGCCTCCTTGAAGGGCCGTGTCGCGCGCCCAGCACTCGATTTCACGGATGCGGGTGGCGCCCTCAAAACTCTCACGTTCGGCGAGATCGAGAACCGCGCCAATCGCATGGCCCGGGAGTTGACCCACCGCGGTCTCTACTCCGGCGACCGGCTCTGCGTCCACGTCCCGAACAGTGTCGAGTTCATCGACCTCTACCTCGCCTGCGTCCGCCTGGGCGTGATCATGGTCCCGATGAACGTTCTCTATAAGGAACGGGAGCTGGCGCACATCGTGGGCGACGCCGAGCCGAAAGCGATCGTGACGGGCGGTCCGGATGCGGCGTACCCGCCCGGCGTGCCGCAATGGCCTGTACGCGAGCTGGCGCACGCCGCCGAGTTGCGGGCGCCGGAGCGCACCGAGGTGACGCTCGTGCGCGACGAACCCGCACTCATCGTCTACACGTCCGGCACGACCGGAGCGGCCAAGGGCGCCGTGCTCACCCACAACAATCTCGCCGCCAACGGCAAGACACTCGTGTCCGCGTGGAAGATCACCGAGGCGGACCGATACCTCGCGGTGCTGCCGCTCTTTCACGTTCATGGATTGGGCAACGGACTGCATGCGTGGCTCCTCAGTGGATGCCGCATGCGCTTGGTGGAGCGCTTCGATCACACGTCCGCTGCGGCGCTCTTCACCGAGTTCCGGCCCACGCTCTTCTTTGGCGTCCCTACCATATATGTGCGCCTGCTGGACCCGGTCGTCATTCCAAACGAAACCGCCGCCGCGATCGCCACGCACGCGCGCCTGTTCGTCTCCGGTTCCGCGCCGCTCCCGTCGCACGTACACGATGCGTTCCGCACGCGGTTCGGTCATACGATTCTCGAGCGCTATGGGATGAGCGAGGCGCTGATGATTGCATCCAACCCGTACGATGGTGAGCGTCGCGCCGGCACCGTGGGGAGCGCGCTGCCCGGCGTCACGCTGCGAGTTGCCGACGAGCAGGACGTTCCCGTCGCGGACGGCGAAGTCGGCGAAGTGCAAACGAAGGGGCCCGCGCTGTTTCGCGAGTATTGGCGACAGGCCGGCTCCACGATGGCCGCCTTCACCACGGACGGATTCTTCCGCACCGGCGACGTGGCGGTGCGCGGAGCCGACGGCTACGTCACCCTGCGCGGGCGGCGCGGTGACCTCATCATTTCGGGCGGGTTCAACATCTATCCGCGCGAGATCGAAGAATTGCTGCTGGAAGACGCCCGGGTTCGGGAAGTGGCTATCGTCGGAGCCCCGGACGCCGTGCGCGGCGAAGTGCCTGTCGCGTACATCGTGGCGGACGCGACGCTCGACACCGCGGAACTCACTGAGCGCTGTCGCGCGCAACTGGCGTCGTTCAAGACGCCTCGGGCGTTCGTGCGCGTTGACGCGCTGCCGCGCACGGCACTCGGCAAGGTGCAGAAACATCTCCTGCCGGCGTGGTCGCCCGTTCGGCAGGTTCAGGGCAGGGCATGACGCCCGCCGGGCTGGCGCTCGTGGCGCTGCTACTCGCCATCGGGCTGAGCATGACGACGCGCGTCAACGTGGGACTGCTGGCCATCTCACTGGCGTGGGCGATCGGCGTGTACGCCGCGGGCATGAAGGTGGAGGCGGTCATCGCCGGGTTTCCCGGTCACCTTTTCCTCACGCTGGCGGGCGTGACGTTTCTGTTCTCCATCGCGAAGGCCAACGGCACGCTGGACATTCTGGCCCGACAAGCAACCCGCGCCGTGATGGGCAACGCCGGGTTACTCCCGATCATGTTCTTTCTGATTGCGGGCCTCCTGTCGACGGTCGGCCCTGGCGCGATCCTCAGTGTCGCACTCATCGCTCCGATTGCCATGCCTGCGGCGGCCGCGGCCGGAGTTCCGAACCTGCTCACGGCGATCATGGTTGGCACGGGCGCCAATGCCGGAAACATGTCACCCGTGAGCTCGGTTGGCGCGATGGTCGGCGACCTGATGACCGGCATCGGTCTGCCCGGGCATCAGTGGCTGTTGTGGGGCGTGAATTTCCTGGCGCACGTGCTCGTTGCCGCGGCAGCGTACTTCTTGTTCGGTGGCCCCCGGCTGCTTCGCGCCGGCCGCGTGAGGGCTGACGTTGACGTGCAGGCGATTGGCCGGACGCACTGGATCACGATCGTGGCCACCCTGGCGTGGATGGCCGGCGTGATGGTGTGGCGCGTGAATCCCGGACTCGCCGCCTTCGCGGTGGGCACAGTACTCATGCTCCTGCGCGTCGCTGAAGAGCGGGACGTGATTCCGCGAATACCCCTGGATGTGATCCTCATGGTGACCGGCGTCACAATGCTGATTGGCGTGCTTGAGGCGACCGGTGGCATGGACCTGTTCACGGGGATGATTGCCGGGGTGGCCACTCCGGGGACACTGAATGGTGTGATCGCGCTCACTACGGGCGCGATCTCCACGTATAGCAGCACCTCCGGTGTAGTTCTTCCGGCGTTCCTGCCCATGGTGCCGGGCCTCGTTCGGCAGGTAGGCGGGGGAGACCCCTTGGCGGTGGCGCTCTCCATCAACGTGGGATCGGCGCTTGTGGATGTGTCGCCGCTGTCGACACTTGGCGCCCTTTGTGTCGCCACATCCAGAAGCGCAGCGCGCCAGAAATCACGTACGTGAACTGCTCGTTGTGATGATCA
>JANNRQ010000026.1:0-47883 GCA_031401495.1 Gemmatimonadota bacterium | reverse complement strand
GCATGTGCAGCGTCTCGCCCAGCTCGTTGTTGTCGGGGTGGTACGCCAGCGGGATGTAGGCGAGAAAGCCGCCGGTGCGGTCCTGCAGCTCGCGCAGCATGGCCAGGTGCTCGATGCGGTCCTCGACCTGCTCCACGTGGCCGTACAGCATGGTGCAGTTGCTGCGAATGCCAAGCTCGTGCGCCGTTTGGTGGACGGTGATGTATTCCTCGCCGGACAGCTTCCGGTCTGCGATCGTTGCCCGAACGCCCTTGCTGAAGACTTCGGCGCCGCCGCCCGGCATCGTATCCAGGCCAGCCTCGCGCAACGCAATGAGCACGTCCTTCACAGGCATCTTGTCGATGCGCGCGATGTGCGCGATCTCGACGGCCGTGAGCGCCTTGATGTGCACCTGCGGATGGTCCTTCTTGAGCGCGAGGAACATCGTCGTGTAGTACTCGAGTCCGGCGTCCATATCCAAGCCGCCGACGATGTGGAACTCGCGTGTCAGGCCGTTCTTCGCGTGCGCCGCTTCGGAGAGCGTCTGCTCCAGCGAGTATCGGTACGCTCCGTCCTCTTTCGGCAAGCGGGCGTAGGAGCAGAATACGCAGGTCTTCCGCAGGATGCAGACGTTGGTGGGATTGATGTGCTGGTTGGCCGCAAACGTGACGCGATCGCCGAAGCGCGCGCGATTGGCTTGGTCCGCGAGGCTGCCGAGTCCGAGCAGGTCGGGCGTGCGGAACAGAAGCGCTCCCTCTTCGTGGGTCAGCCGCTCGCCGCGTTCGATCTTGTCGGCGATGGGAAACAGCGCCGCGTCCTTCACGAGCCGCCGGTCCAGCGGGACGCGCGGCGGCACGGTCAGCCCTCGAACCGCTTTACAGCCAGGGCCACGTTGTGGCCGCCGAAGCCGAAGCTGTTCGACAACGCAGCCTTGACCTCGCGCTTGGCCGGCTTGTTGGCCGTGTAGTTGAGGTCAAGTTCCGCGTCCACGTTCTGGTAGTTGATCGTCGGCGGAACGACGCCATCGCGGATGGCCAGCGCGCAGATGATGAATTCCACGGCGCCGGCGGCGCCGAGCATGTGCCCGGTGGCGGACTTGGTGGAGCTGACGTTGAGGCTCTTGGCGGACTCTCCGAACACCGCCTTGATGGCCTTGGTCTCGTTGAGGTCGTTGGCCGGTGTGGAGGTGCCGTGGGCGTTGATGTACTGGATGTCCTTTACATCGAGCTTGGCGTCGTTCAATGCGCGCTTCATGGCGCGCTGAGCGCCTTCGCCTTCCGGCGCGGGTGCCGTGAGGTGGTGCGCGTCGCCCGTGGCCCCGTAGCCCACGATCTCGCCGAGGATCTGAGCGCCGCGCTTTCTGGCGTGCTCGAGTTCCTCGAGGACGACGATGCCGGCCCCCTCGCCCATGACGAAGCCGTCGCGCGTGGCGTCGAAGGGACGCGACGCCGACTCGGGGGAGTCGTTGCGTTCTGACAGGGCCTTCATGTTGGCGAAGCCGCCGATGGCCATCGGGGTGACGGTGGCTTCGGAGCCGCCGGTGATCATGAGGTCGGCGTCGCCGTATTGAATGGTGCGATACGCGTCGCCGATGGCGTGCGCGCTTGTGGCGCACGCGCTCACCGTGGCGTAGTTGGGCCCCTTGGCGTTGAATCGCATGGAGACAATGCCGGCCGCGATGTCCGCGATGAATTTCGGAATGAAGAACGGGCTGATCTTGCTGGGCCCGCGCTCGCGGTACACGTCGTGCTCATCCTCGAAACTCCTGAGGCCGCCGATGCCGCTGCCAACGATGACGCCAAGGCGGTCCGGGTCAATGCCGTTGAGCCCGTCGGCGAGGCCAGCCTCGCGCATGGCCTGGACGGATGCGGCGACGGCGAACTGCGTGTACCAGTCCGCCCGCTTGACCTCTTTGCGATCCATGTATGCCAAGGGATCGAACCCTTTCACCTCACAGGCAAACTTCACATCGAACGTTGACGCGTCGAACCGCGTGATGTTCGCCGCTCCGGACTTTCCATCCAACAGTGCGCGCCAGGTCGTCGCCACGTCGTTGCCGACAGGCGTAACTGCCCCCATGCCAGTAACGACGACCCGACGCTTCACTTCGCGCCACTCGCCATCTTCGTGTTCATGTAGGCGACGGCGTCCCCGACGGTCCGCAACTTCTCGGCGTCCTCGTCCGGGATGTCGATGTTGAATTCCTTCTCGAATTCCATGACCAGCTCGACGATGTCGAGGCTGTCGGCGCCGAGATCCTCGATGAAGGACGCGCCGTCCGTGAGCTTCTCACGCTCAACGCCGAGCTCCTTTTCGATGATATCACGGATCCGCTGTGCGTTCTTGTCGGACATCAGAATGTTCCTGGTTGTGAGGTGTTGGGGAGACCTAAAATCTAATGAAAAACGATCAGGGCCGATGAACGGATCACGGCCGATTTGACCTGGGTTACATGACCATCCCGCCGACCACCACGAAGACTTGGCCGGTGAAGTAGGCGGCGTGCTCAGAACAGAGGAAGACGACGATTCCAGCGATGTCGCCGGGGGACCCCAGCCGCTCGAGCGGTATTTGCTTGGACAGCGCCTCGCGGGCCTCGGGGGTCATCGCGGCAGTCATGTCGGTCTCGATGAAGCCGGGCGCCACGACGTTCGTGAGGATGTTTCGCGACGCCAGTTCTTTGGCGACGGACTTCGACAGGCCAATCAAGCCCGCCTTGCTTGCGGCGTAGTTGGCCTGGCCCTTGTTGCCGACGATGCCCACGACGCTGGCGATGTTGATCACGCGGCCCCAGCGCTTCTTCATCATGCCGCGCGTTGCTGCGCGGATGGCGACGAACGCGGCCTTGAGGTTGGCGTCAAGGACCGCGTCCCAGTCATCGTCTTTGAGACGCATGAGCAGGTTGTCCTTCGTGATGCCGGCGTTGTTGACGAGTATGTCCACGCCGCCGAAGGCCTTCTCGACGTCCTCGACCAGTTTGGCGACTGCGGCGGCGTCGCTGACGTTGCAGGCGAAGCCCTTCGCGTTTTTCAACGCAGCGGCGGCCGCTTCGGCTTTCGCAAGGTCGCGTCCGACGACGGCGACGTTCGCGCCGGCTTCGGAGAGGCGCTGCGCGATGGCGTTGCCGATGCCGCGCGTGCTGCCGGTGACGAGGGCGGTTTTGCCGGTCAGGTCGATCTTCATGCGGCCATCTCCAGGAGCTGGTTCACTTCGGCCACGGTTCCGCACGTCATCGTCTTCACGCTTGGCGCAATCTTCTTGACGAGCCCAACGAGCACCGCGCCGGGCCCCATCTCGACGTACGTCGCGTTCGGATACGCCGCAGCCATCGCGGTGATCTCGTTGGCCCACTGCACCGGGCTGGTCAGTTGCTTGAGGAGCAGTTCCTTGCCGCGCACCGCGGTCGTGACTGCCTCACCGTTCACGTTGGCATAGACCGGAAACGCCGGATTGATAAACGTCACGCTACCAAGGGCTTGCGTGAAGCCACCTAAAGCAGATTCCATGAGCGCCGAGTGGAACGCGCCGCTGACGTTGAGCTTGATGGCGCGCTTGGCTCCGGCGGCTTTGAGCATTTCCATGGCCTTCTCGACGGCGGCGTTTTCGCCGCTGATCACGACCTGCCCGGGGCAATTGTAGTTGGCGGGTGAGACGATGCCCGCCTCCGCCGCCGCGCGGGCGCATATGACGTCGATCGGCTCGTTGGGGTCGCCGAGAATGGCCGCCATTGTGCCGGGGCGCTTGAGACCGCTCTCGTACATCAGCTCGCCGCGGCGACGCACCAGCTTGGCCGCGTCTTCCAAGCGCATGGATCCTGCGGCGTGGTAGGCTGAGAGCTCACCCAGCGAATGTCCTGCGGCCGCCTTCACCTTGCCGGCGAGCTTGTCTCGCACCACGGCCCAAACCGCCGCGCCATGCACCAACAGCGCCGGCTGCGCGTTGTGGGTCTTTGTGAGTTCGTCGGCGGGGCCCTCGAAACACAGGGAGGAGAGAGGAGAGAGGAGCGCGGCATCCGCCGCGTTGAACACAGCCTTCGAGGCCGGGAACGCCTCGTAGAGGTCCTTCCCCATGCCGGGCTTCTGCGAGCCCTGCCCCGGAAACAGCAGTACGAAGTCGGTCACCTGTAGATCCCTCGCTTCGCTCGGGATGACATCTTAGAGCTTCCTTGCTTCGCTCGGGATGACACCTAAAAGCGAACGGCCATTGCGCCCCACGTGAAGCCGGCGCCAAAGGCCACGAGGAGAACGGTGGATCCTTCCTTGATGCGTCCCGTCTCGATCGCCTCATTCAGCGCGATGGGCACGGACGCCGCAGAGGTGTTGCCGAATCGGTCCACGTTCACGTAAACCTTGTCCATCGGGATGTTGGCGTGCTTCGCCGTGGACTCGATGATCCGGATATTGGCCTGGTGCGGGATCATCAAGTCGATGTCGTTGCCGGTGAGCTTGGCGCCGTCTAATGCACGTGCGCAAGCATCTGACATTGATCGGACTGCGTGCTTGAAGACTTCGCGGCCGTTCATGGTGATGAACTGCGAGCGCTCCTCCAACACCTGCTGGCTGAATGGCTGCTTGGCGCCACCCGACGGGCGACACAACAAGTCTCCGAGCGTACCGTCGCTACGCATGTAGGTGGAGAGAATTCCCTTGGGCTGCTGCTTGGAGCGCTTGAGGATCGCGGCTCCAGCGCCGTCGCCGAACAGGACACATGTCGAGCGGTCAGTCCAGTCCGTGATCGCCGAGAGCTTCTCGACCCCGACCACGAGCGCCGTCTCATACCCACCTGCCGCCATCATGCCCTCGGCGACAATAGATCCGTAGACGAAGCCGGAGCACGCGGCGCCAACGTCGAACGCGGCCGCACGGCTGGCGCCCAGCGCGGCCTGGAGGTCAACGGCTGCGCTCGGCAGAAGGCGGTCGGCCGACGCCGTACCCACGACGATGAGATCCACCTCTCCCGGCTGCACGCCGGCGCTTTCCATTGCGCGCTTCGATGCCATGGCGGCGATGTCGGTAGCGGTCTCCGTCTTGCAGATGTAACGCTCTCTGATGCCGGTGCGCTCGACGATCCATTCGTCGGTCGTATCGATGCCCACCGAGGCAAACTCGGAATTCTTGAAGACCGTCGCCGGCAGTCCGCGGCCGGTGCCGGCGAAGTACGCAAAGGGGCGCTTCATGCGAACCTCCGGCCGATGTGCTCGTTCATCTTCGAGTCGATCGCCTGCGCAGCGGCCTTCAGTGCGTTCTTGATGGCGCGCGGGTTGGAGCGGCCGTGGCAGATGATGCTGACACCCTTCACCCCGAGGAGTGGCGCACCGCCAACCGAGGAGTAATCGAGGTGACTTAGCGCGCCCATGATCTGCTTCTGGTCCAAGCCGGCTTTCACCAGGGTGCCCACCATGAATGGAGCAACCGCCTCATAGAACTTGAGGATCACGTTGCCGACGAATCCATCGCACACGACGACATCCAGGTCGCCGTGATGACAGGCTCCGGCCGGCAGGTCGCGGCCTTCACAGTTGCCGATGAAATTGAGGCCGGACGCGGCAAGCAGCGCGTGCGCCTCCCTGGTCACGGTATTGCCCTTCTCCGGCTCTTCGCCAATGGAGAGCAGCGCGACGGTCGGATTGCTGCGACCCAGCAGGTCTTCCGCGTAGGTGGCCCCAAGGCGCGCGAAGTGCAACAACTCTTCGGCGGAGCAATCCACGTTGGCGCCTGAGTCCAGCACGACCACCGGCTTCTTCGCGGTCGGAAACACCGTGGAGATGGCCGGTCGCTTGAGCCCGTTGTGCATCCGGAGTGCCAGCATCGACGCCGCCATCTGCGCACCGGTGTTGCCGGCTGAGACGAACGCGTCCGACTTGCCGTCGGCCTGGAGCTTGATGCCGAGCATCATGGAGCTGTTCGGCTTCTTGCGGACGTCGGTCGGCTTGTCCGTCATCTCGATGACGTCCGGCGCGTCCACGATTTCAATTCGCTGGCGCGCTTCCGCGCTGGCGTTGTGCGCGGCGAGCTGCTCGTCGATCACGGCTTTGCGGCCGACGAGCTGGATGACGTGCGCCTTGTCGAGTTCAGCCGGGGCTTCGAGCGCGCCGGCGACCGGCGCTTTTGGCGCGTGGTCGCCCCCCATCGCGTCCAACGCGATGCGCGCCAAGGATCAGGCTTCCCGAGCTTCTACTGCCTGGCGTCCAGCGTAAAAACCACACTCAGCGCAGACGCGATGCGGGCGCTTCACGGCGCCGCACTTCGGGCATTTCTGGATCGCGATGGCGGGCGCCTTGTTGTGCGTGTTGCGCGCGCGCTTCTTTCGCTTGGAGGTCCTTCTTTTTGGAACAGCCATTTGTCAGTTCTGTTATTTCGTTTGCACTCTGCGAAGTGCGTCCCAGCGCGAATCGCCGGTCTCCGCGCACCCGCATGGTCCGTCATTCCGATTCTTGCCGCACTTCGGGCACATCCCTTTGCAGTCATCCCGGCACAACGCGAACGCCGGCACGTTCAGCAGCCACTGCTCCCGCACCGCCGGCTTGAGATCCAGCTGGTTCGACCGCTCGCTCAACACGTACACATCGGGGTCATCGGTCTCGTCACTGCCCGCTTCGGCGAAGATGACGTAGGCATCATCTTGCACCTTGGCGCTGACATCCGTCAGGCACCGGCGGCACGGCATTACCACTGCACCTTCGAGTCGGCCGTGCCACACGAATCCCCCGCTCCCGGCCGACGACAGCCGTCCGGTCACCCTGAGCGGTGCTGCGGGGACCTGATCGCCATGCTGCCAAACGGAGTCGTTCGGGGCTAATTCCGCGTCGACTTGAGCCGCTTTGGCTTCGACAGATCGCAAGTCGAAGGACAGCATAGGACCTCAAAACTAGTTGTGCTGTAAGGACTTATCAACTACTAGGGACTGGTGACTAGTAAGTTGGGACTAGAAGGCTTGTCCTGTTCCTACTCACTAGTTCCTAGTCCCTGGTGTTCAGTAGAGATCTCCCTCCGCAAAGAAGAACCGGGCCTCACGAGCCGCATTGTCGTCGGAGTCCGACGCATGGATCGCGTTCCGTTCCTTGGATTCCGCGAAGAGCTTCCGGACCGTTCCGGCCTTGGCTTCCGCCGGGTCCGTGGCGCCAATGGCCTCGCGAAGGGCGGCAACGGCGCCCGCCTTCTCCAGGACCATGGGCATGGAAGTGCCCGAGGTCATGAAGCTGACCAGGCTACCATAGAAAGGTCGCTCCCGGTGGACGGCGTAGAACTCGCCCGCCTGCTCCTTGGTCAGTCGCATGACGCGCGCTGCGCGGACCTTGAAGCCGCCGGCCTCGAGGTGCGCGATGATCTTGCCTGTCTTGCCGGACGCAAACGCGTCGGGCTTGATGATGGTCAGTGTATAATTGCCGGTTTTCATTGTACGAGTTGGAGATTGAGTGAGACCGTACTGCAGATTCCTCGCTGCGCTCGGAATGACAAGGCTCGCTCGGAATGACAGCGCTAACGTTTCTTCTTGGCGGCCTTCTTGACCTGCTTCTTCGCCGTCTTTGAAGCCTTGTCCGGCAACTTCTTCGAAGTCTTGGCGAGGCGCGCCTGAAGCAGCTCGACAAACTCGGCCGGACGCTTGGCGATGCCGATGCCGGCCTTCTTGAAGGACTCCAGTTTCTCGGCCGCGGTGCCTGACGACCCGGAGATAATCGCACCCGCGTGACCCATTCGACGACCCGGCGGCGCGGTCTGGCCCGCGATGAAGCCCACGACCGGCTTGGTCATGAACTTCTTCACGAACATGGCGGCTTCCTGCTCGTCCGTGCCGCCAATTTCGCCCATCATCGCAACGGCGTGCGTGTCGGGATCTTCCTCGAACGCCTTGAGGCAGTCGATGAAGTTGGTGCCGTTGATCGGGTCACCGCCGATGCCGACGCAGGTGCTCTGACCCAGCCCGGCCTTGGTGAGAAGGTTCACGACTTCATATGTCAGCGTGCCTGAGCGGCTGACGACGCCGATGTTGCCCGGCTTGCAGATGCGGCCCGGAATGATGCCGATCTTGCTCTTGCCCGGCGTGATAAGGCCGGGGCAGTTGGGGCCAATGAGGCGCGCGCCTTTCTCCTTCACGAACGGATACACTCGCGTCATGTCCAGCACGGGTACGCCTTCCGTGATGCAGACGATGAGTGCGACGCCGGCGTCGGCCGCTTCCATGATCGCATCCGCGGCGAACATCGGCGGCACGTAGATCACGCTGGCGTTGGCGCCGGTGGCCTTCACGGCCTCGTACATCGTGTTGAAGATCGGAACCTTGCCCTCGAACTTCTGCCCGCCTTTGCCGGGCGTCACGCCGGCCACGACCTTCGTGCCGTACTCGATCATCTGCTTGGCGTGGAACGACCCGTCGCGGCCGGTGATGCCCTGCACCACCAGCTTGGTCTTGTTGTCGGCGAAAATGCTCACGCGGCCTTTCCTCCCGTCGCGAGCTGCACGGCCTTCTGGACTGCCAGGTCCATGTCGGTCATCGCCGAGAAGCCGTTGTCCTTGAGAATCTTCACTGCGATTTCCTCGTTGGTGCCCGTGAGCCGGATGACGATCGGCACCTTGAGCGGATTCTTCTTCGTCGCCGTGACGATGCCATTGGCGACGTCATCGGTGCGCGTGATTCCGCCGAAAATGTTGAACAGGATCGCTTTCACGTTCGGGTCCGACGTGATGATCTTGAGCGCGCTCACGACCTTTTCGGGATTCGACGAGCCGCCGATGTCCAGGAAGTTCGCGGGCGAGCCGCCGTAATACTTCACGAGGTCCATCGTGGCCATCGCGAGGCCGGCGCCGTTGACGCAGCAGCCGACGTTGCCGTCGAGCTTGATGAACGTGAGGTTGGCGGCCCGGGCCAGCACCTCGCTGGGTTCCTCTGCGCTTTCGTCGCGCAGCGCGGCGAGTTCCGGATGACGGTCGAGTTCGTTGTCGTCGATCACCATCTTGGCGTCGAGCGCTACGACCTCGCCCTTGGGCGTCACGACCAGTGGGTTGATCTCCGCCAGCGAGCAACCGGCCTTCATGAAGGCGGTGTAGAGCTGCATCATGATCTTCGCGGCGGCCTTCACCTTGGTCGGGTCGCTGAAAAGGAAGTAGCCGAGCTGCGACGCCTGGTAGGACGTGAGTCCGTACCGCGTGTCCACCGGCAGCTTCATGATCTTCTCGGGCGTCTTGGCCGCGACCTCTTCAATGTCGATGCCGCCGGCCGGGCTCACCATGAACACCGGTTTCCTGGCGGCGCGGTCTACAATAATGCCGACGTAGGCCTCGCTCGCAATTTCGGCAGCGGCGGTCACCAATACCTTCTTCACCACAAGGCCCTTGATCTGCATGCCGAGAATCTTGGAGCCGATCTCGCGCGCTTCGGTCGGATTCTTGGCGAGTTTCACGCCGCCCGCCTTGCCGCGTCCGCCCGCATGCACTTGGGCTTTGACGACGACGGGCCCGCCGATTTTCGTGGCGATGGCTTCGATTTCGAAGGGAGTGCTGGCGACTTCGCCTGCCGGGATCGGCACGCCCTCGGCGCGCAGCAGATCCTTGGCTTGATATTCGTGGATGTTCACTCAATACCTCGTGATCAGTGACAAGTGACTAGTGACCCGAACTACAGATCCCTCGCTACGCTCGGGATGACACCTATGCGACGATGCTTGTTCCTGCCTTCCCTCGCACCGCAGCGCGCCCTTTCGCGAGCGACGTGATGACGGCCCGGCCCCTCGTACGGCGGACGAAGTCTATCGCGGCCCTGATTTTCGGGGCCATACTGCCTTCGCCGAACTGCTTCTCTGCGTCCAGCCGCTCAGCTTCGGCAGTCGTGATCGAATCGATGGGTTTTTGGGTTGATTTGCCCCAGTCAAGATAGACGCGGTCCACATCCGTAAGGATGAGTAGCAACTGGGCGCCCATGTCTCGCGCGAGCGCCGCAGCGGCCAGATCCTTGTCCACGACGGCATCGATCCCCTCCCATCCCAGCTCGGGATGCTGATACACAGGCGCCCCGCCGCCGCCGACCGCGATGACAATCACGCCGGACTGCACCAGCCGGCGGATCACCTCCAGTTCGCGGATGGCGACGGGCGCGGGGCTCCCAACCACGCGACGCAGCTTGCCGTTCCCGTCGCGCTTCACCGAGTGGCCGCCCCGCTCGAGTTCGGCGGCCCGTTCAGCGCTCACCTCATGGCCAATGAACTTGGTGGGGTTCTTGAGCGACGCGTCATTTGGATCCACCTGCACCTGCGTCACAATCGTCGCGACACGTCGAGGCGAGTCCATACGCCGCAACGCGTTCTCCAACGACTGTTGGATCATGTAGCCGATCCAGCCCGCGGTGGCCGCGACCAGGACGCCAAGCGGCAGCGGAGGCGCGTCGTGGCGGGCCAGTTCCTGCCGAAAGAGTTCGTCGCCGACCTGCGGACCGTTGCCGTGCACGATGCAGATGTTCCAGCCGTCGGCAACGAGTTCAACGATCGGTCCCAGGCTCTCCCGGGTGTGGCGGAACTGGTTCTGGATCGTGGCCTCCTCGCCAGCGGGCGCCAGCGCGTTTCCGCCCACGGCGATGATTGCCGTTGGCGCGACGTTGCGGCCAGACGACCGCCGCTCGCGCGTGGCGCTGTCGCTCATCGCCGTGGTTGGCGCAGGAGAGCGCCGAGCGCGTCGAAGGCGCGGCCGTACCGCCCCCAGTCGCCGCGCCCGCTGGCCCTCCGCATCTCGTCGTACAGCTCCTGGGCTCGCGTACGGAAGTCCGCGTTGGAGATCGGGGTCGTTGCCGCGGGTCGGCCGGCGAGCTGAGACACGCTGCGCGCGGTGCGAACCGAGTCTCCCGAGATGGACGCCACATAGAGCAGGCGCGGCTGACCCGTGGCGCGGAGATCGTACCGCGGTTGCACCATCACGATGTGTCGGGCAACAGGAAAGACCCGCACGTACCCGCGCACCAGTGTCGGCGCGGTCGTGGTATCCGATGCACGCAGGCGGTCCAGCGACTCACTCCAGAGCGGTGCGTTGTCTCCCGCGGGCACCCAGAGGCTGCGGTGAGACGGTCCACCGAAAGCGACGAACAAGCCGCGGATGCGCTCTGTGCGGTCCAGCAGCGGGAAGACCGTCGCGGTCACGCCGGCGCGCGGGAAACTCAGTGGCGGCGGTGCGTAATCGACCAGTGCGCTGTCGGGCCCCTCGTCGTCCGGCAAATGGCGAGCGACGTCGGTCTCCGCGCGGGTCCCGAAGCGCCCGAAGGCGGACGCTTGGGCGCGCGCGCCGTCCACCGCCGGCGGCAACTGTTCGCGCACCCCGGCTCTCAGCGCCGTGGGCCGGATGAACAGACGCGGGAATTGCGCGATCCAAGTGGCCGCGATGGGATCCGGCGCGCTGTCCGCGACAAACACGACACGACCGCTGGCCCCGTTCACGATCGCTGTTGCGGCGTGCTGGAAGTAGGCGCGCTCACCGCCGGCCGCGACCATGCGGCGACTCAGGGGATACGTGTTCGATGCCGAATACACGTCGACGGCCCACGAGAGCGTGTCGGCGATGTACACGGGCGACACCGAACTGCCCTGCGCAAAGAATGGCACCAGCGCGGAAATGCGTGAGCGGACCGAGCGGCGCTCGAGCATGCGCGCGAACGGAGCGGACGGCGGCGCCCACCATACGCGCACATCCTGCATCGCCAGCGCGTACGCAAAGCGCGTGAGTCCGCCGCTGAGGCTGGGCGCGGCGACGTGGCCGCTCGAGTCGGTCACGACCATCGGACGCGCCATGGAGTCCGCGATCACGTGCGCGGGCGGCCGACGCACGAATGGATCGGTGCGCGGTAGACGTACGGGCCCGCCGTCTTCATCCACGGATCCAGCGAGGAACATCGGCGCCCCACCCTGCCCGTCCGTGGTGGCCACGACGCCCACCAACGCGCTGTCCACCGCCTGCCACTGGACGCCGGCGCCGGCGTGCGGACGTTCAGCGCGGCGCCTGAGTGCGCCGTCATCCCACGTGGAAACAAAGGGTGCCGCCTCTGTGAGCGAGGCGAAACCAAACGCAGAATCGCCAAACGCAATCCGGTCAACGGCGAACGCCCTCCGTGTGTAGCCGGCGCGCGTCGCTTCGTAGGGCCGGTCGCGCGTGAGCGGATCACGCTCCGCCACCGCCCGCTTTGCGATGAACGGGGCCACCTGGCGCGCCGCGAGCACCGCGATGATCACCCCGGTGAGCGCCGCGAACGCCAATCGCATCTGTCCGGTCCAGCCCGCCCACAGTACGGTCAGCCCGGCGCCGAGCGTCACGACGAACATGACGAGGCTGGCCGGAATTTCGACGCGGTGGTCGAAGTACGAGAACGCGCCGTCAGGGCCGCTGCCAGCGCCAAGAATGGCATACATCTCGAGGCGATAGTGCCACGAGAGCATCAGGAGCAGCGCGCCCGCGAGCATCGCCAGGTGGCGGCGCACGTAGCCCGACACATACAGGCCGCCCTGCTCCCATCGCAGGCTGGGTGTGAGCGCGTACAACACCACCACGATCGCGATCACCGTGAGTACGGTGACAATCCCCCAGTTGAACAACGACACTTCAAACGGGAGGCGGTGCACGAAGAAGGCCAGGTCCTCCGCGAAGTACGGATCGGACTCGCCGAACGGCTTGCCCACCCGCGCCGCGAGAACGCTGCTCCAATCGCTGCGGGACCAGGCCAACAGGACGCCAATCACGGCCGACGCGCCCGCGGCGGTATACGTGAGTTGCTCGCGCGGGACTTCCTCGCCGATGTCGATGTTGCCCAGACGCCGCGGCAGAACGAGCGATACCACGGACTGACGCACCGCGTAGAGGTTCGCGAACGCGAACAGCGTCGCAGCAAGGGCACAGGCTGACCGCAGGAGTAACAGCGACTCGAACTTCGCGCGCCACACTTCCGTAGCGCCGAGTGACGCGTACCACAGGTAATCGGTGTACACCTCGGCGAAGCCACGAGCGATGAGCAGCGCCACGGCACCGCCGATCACGATCGCGAGCAGCCACCGCCGGCCGGCCACGACTACACCTTCACGCCTTGGGCCGCGAGCCAGCCCTCCATCTCGGAGCGAATCTCGTTCAGCCGGGCTTGCGTGGTCGCTTCGAAGCGCGCGACGAGGATCGCCTGCGTGTTGGACGCGCGAATCAGTCCCCAGCCGTCGCCGTACAGCACGCGCACGCCGTCCACGTCGAGCACGTCGTGAATGGCGCGGAAATGCTTCACGGCGCGCTCCACGATCTCAAACTTCTGTTCCTCGGGAACGTCGATGCGGATCTCCGGCGTCGACACATAGTCGGGCACGTCCGCCAGCAGCTCACGCGGGTTCTTGCCGGCGGCGCTGCAGATCTTCACGAGCCGCGCGGCGCCGTACAACGCGTCGTCGTGGCCCATGAAGCCTTCCTTGAAGAACATGTGACCGGACATTTCGCCGGCGACGGGCGCATTCATCTCCTTCATCTTGTCCTTGATGAGGGAATGGCCCGTCTTGTACATGAGCGGCTTGCCGCCTGCCTTGGTGATGGCGTCCGGGAGCGCCTGCGAGCACTTCACGTCGAAAATGACTGTTTGCCCCTGCCCTGTACGCGCGAGAATATCGCGCGCATACATGATGAGGATCCGGTCGCCCCAGATGATCGTGCCGGCGTCGTCCACCACGCCGATGCGATCCGCGTCACCGTCGAAGGCCACGCCGAAGTCCGCCTTGTCCTGCTTCACCGCGGCGATCAGGTCCACGAGGTTCTCGGGAACCGTCGGATCCGGATGGTGATTCGGGAACGTGCCGTCGCTCTCGGTGAAGAGGCCGCGCGCTTCGATGCCGAGTTTCTGGAAGAGCTGTGGTGCCACGAGCGTGGCCGCGCCGTTGCCGCAGTCGTAGACAATCTTCATGCCCGGTTTGAACGGGCCCAACCGGCGCGCCATATCGTCAACATACCGGTCGATGATCGGTTCGGAACGGACCGAGCCCTGCCGTCGCGGTTTCTGTGGCGCGCGCGTGAGGCGGTAGAGCCTCTGGATTTCTTCGCCGTGGAGTGATTCCGCGCCGACGCACAGCTTGAAGCCGTTGAACTCGGGCGGATTGTGCGAGCCGGTGATCTGGATGCCGCCGGTGACGCCGTCCACCATGTGCAAGCTCCAGTAGACGAGCGGCGTTGGCACGACGCCGAAGTCCACGACGTCCCTGCCTCCACCGTTCAGTCCCTCACACAGCGCGGTGCGCAGCTCGTCGCCGCTGGGGCGGTTGTCCCGACCGACGCCGACGGCGCCCAGGACCTTGTGGTCGTCGAGATACATCGCGTACGCGCGCCCGATCGCTCGGGCGACATCGGCCGTGATTTCCTTGCCGACGATGCCGCGGATGTCGTACTGACGGAAGATCCCGGCCGGGATACTGGACGCCATGCCTACCTCTGTGCTCGGTGCGGCGCGCCTAGCGGCGCATCCGGTCGAGAGCGCGCGAGAAGCCTTCGAGCGTGGATTCCTCGACCTGCGGGAATCCCCTGCTCGCCACGCGCTGGAACCAGTTCGGGTACACGCCGAGCACCAGGATGCTTGCGACCGTGACCGCGAGGACCAGCCGAGTGAGCGGCGCAGCGGGCGGCGCCTGCTCCGCATTCTCCGCCGGCGCGCGCATGAACATCACCATGATGACGCGCAGGTAGTAGCCAGCGGACACCACGGTCGTGAGGACCAGCACGATGGCGAGGAGGGTCTGCGGCAGGCGCGCCTGAAGTGCGACCTGAAGGATGTACCACTTGGCCACGAAGCCGGCGCCACCGAAGATCGGGAAGCCGAGCAGCGACAGCATGATGACGGCCATGCTGACCGCCAGCCACGGACGCGTCGCCCACAGGCCGGAGAGGTCGTCGATCAGGACGACATTGCTGTCCTTCTTGGACAAGGCGACAACCACCGCGAATGCGCCGAACGTCGCCAGCGTGTAGATGAAGAGGTAGAACAGCATCGCCGAGGCGCCCGCAAGCGACGTGGAGGCGATTGCGACCAACAGATAGCCGGCGTGGCCGATGCTGGAGTACGCCAGCAGGCGCTTGAGGTTCTTCTGCGCCAGGCCAATCGCATTGCCCACGATCATCGTCACGATGGCGATAGCGGCCAGCGCCGAATGCCAGGACTCGTACGCGCCGGGGAACGCCTCGATCCACACGCGCAGGAACGCGGCGAACGCGGCGGCCTTCACGGTCGCGGCCATGTAGGCCGTCACGTGCGAGGGCGCGCCGTCGTACACGTCCGGCGCCCACATGTGGAATGGCACCGCGGCGATCTTGAAGGAGAACCCAACGAGCAAGAGGCCAATGCCGGCGAGGAACAGCGGGCTTGTCGCCACGCCCTCGACGAGGAGCCGGTTCGCGATCTCGCCGAGGTTCACCGTGCCGGTCGCGCCATAAATGAGCGCAATGCCGTACAGGAGGAACGCGCTCGAGAACGCACCGAGCAGGAAATACTTGAGCGCGCCCTCAGCCCCGCGCCCGCTGCGCCGATTGAGTCCCGCCAACGCGTAGACGGCGATGGACATGAGTTCGACCGCGATGAACAAGATCATCAGGTCACGCGCGGCGACCAGCAACATCATGCCAGACGACGCCAGCAGTATCAGCACGTGGCTCTCGGCGACGCCGACACCCTGGCGGTCGTTGTCCTCGCGCGCCAGCGCGATGGCGAAGATCGTGCCGATGAGGATGATGAGATCCGCCATCCAACGGAAATTGTCCACCGCGACAGGCCCCACCGTCGCCGTGTATCCCTTGAGCAAATACATCCACACCATGCCGCCCGCCGCTGCGGCGACGATGATGCTGGCCAGCGCGACATTGCGCTGATGCGCGGCGCTCTCAGGACGCCACGCGGCCCAGAGCAGGAGGATCATCGCGCCACCCATCAACACGAGATCCGGCCCGAGGGCCGTCATCAACTGGAGCGGAACTTCGAGGTCGAGTGGCTGCATCAGGGGCTACCCGGCGTCGTTGAGGGCGCGGGGCGTCCGGTCGCTGCGTTGACGCGCTGCACAAAGGCCGTCGCCGCCGTTTCCATGCGGTGCAGCACGGGCTGCGGGTACACGCCTAGCCACACGATCGCGATGATCAGTGGCGTGAGCAGTGCCAATTCGCGGCGGTTGAGGTCCGGAATGTGTTCGTTCTCGGGCTTGGACAGCGGGTTGAACAGGATGCGCTGAATGGCCCAGAGGAGGTACGCGGCGGCGAAGATGACCGCGGTCGCCGAAATGATGGCGAGGTACGGATGGGTGCGGAACGCGCCCAGGAGCACGAGGAATTCGCCAACAAAGCCGTTCGTCCCCGGAACGCCGATGCTGCTCAGCGACACCAGTGTGAGCACGGTGGCAAACAACGGCACGGTGCGCGCGATGCCGCCATACGCGTCGATCATGCGCGTGTGGCGTCGCTCGTAGATCATGCCGATGAGGAGGAACAGCGCTCCGGTCGAAATGCCGTGGTTGATCATCACCAGCAGTGCGCCCTGCACGCTCTGCACGGTCATGGCAAAAATGCCGAGCATCACGAAGCCCAGGTGACTCACTGAGGAGTACGCCACGAGCTTCTTGAAGTCCGGCTGCACGAGCGAGACCAGCGCGCCGTAGATGATGCCGATCACGGCCAGGCCGAGAATGACGGCCCGGACGTCCTCGCGCATGGCGGCTTCCGGAAAGAGCGGCACTGCCAGGCGCAGGAATCCGAATGTGCCGAGTTTGAGCATCACCGCGGCCAGCACGACTGAGCCCGCCGTGGGCGCCTCGACGTGCGCGTCGGGCAGCCACGTGTGGAACGGGAACATCGGCACCTTCACCGCGAACGCGAGGAAGAACGCACCGAACAGCCAGAGCGCCGCGTTGGGCGCCACGCGCGCTCCTGCAAGGATCGCGTCGTACGAGAAGTTCGGGATGCCAGTCGCCGGATTTGCCGCGTGCAGACCCAGGTAGATGATGGCGGCGAGCATCAGCATCGAGCCGACCATCGTGTAAATGAAGAACTTCACGCTGGCGTAGATGCGGCGTTCCCCGCCCCAGATGCCGATGATGAAGTACATCGGCACGAGCATCACTTCCCACATCACGTAGAACAGGAAGAGATCCAGCGCCATAAACACGCCCAGCATGCCGGTCGTGAGGATCAGCATCATTGCGTAGTAGCCGCGCAGGCGCGTGCGGATGCCGGTCCAGCTGCCGAGGACGGATAACACCATGATGACCGTCGTCAACAAGATCATCATGAGCGAAATGCCGTCGATGCCGAGCGTGAAGCGAATGCCCCAGTTCGGGATCCACGGAGCGTCGAACGCCGCCTGCCAGTTCGGGGCCGCGGGGTCGAACGACCACCACAGGCCGAGCGAGACCAGGCATTCGATGAGCAGCGTCAGGAACGCGACCCAGCGGACCGTGCCTGCGGTGCCGCCCGCGATCTCATCGCCGCCCGGTGCCGTGCCGCCTTTGGGAATCAGCAGCACGATCATCGCGCCGATGACCGGAATGACCAGCAAAGCCGGTAGAACCCAGCTCATGTAGCCGATCGAATCGAGGAATGCGGTCATGGGATCAGCGCAGCGTGACGGCGCCCAGAACAGCCAGGACACCGATGACGAGGACCCAGGCGTAGGTGCCGACCTGGCCGGACTGGAGCGTAGAACCCATCCACCCAACTGCGCGCGCCGCCCAGGCGCTGCCGCTCACCATGAGACCGTCAATCAGGCCGACGTCGATGCCGCGCCACAGGAGATTGCGTGACGTGACGAACGTGGGCCGGATGATGACTTTCTCGTACGCTTCGTCCACGAAGTACTTCTGCTCGAGTACGCGCTGGAAGCCTTCTTCGGGCTTGGACTGCGCCTTGGGGACGAGCGCCTCGGGCTTGAGCCGGTTGAACGCGATCCAGATGCCAAGCGCCGCGATGAAGACCGCGATGCCGACAAGCGTGTACTCCAACGCATGTGAAATCACCGGGGCCGCGCCGTTGGTGATGGCACGCGCGGACTCGCCGACGACGGGATCGAGCCAATGCTCGAGCGCCGCACTGGGCTTCACGGGAATGAAGGCCGGCAGGTTGAGCACCCCACCCACGGCGCTCAGCACACCGAGCACGACCAGCGGACCGGTCATCACCCACGGCGCCTCGGCGAGATGCGGTCTTTCCTTCTCGCCGGTCCGGCTCGGACCGTGGAATGTGTAGATCATCATGCGCGTCATGTAGATCGCGGTCAGCAGCGCCGCGGCGAGCCCGAGCGCATAGCACGCATACAGGACGACGTTTCCGGGGATTCCCAACCACGTGGCGTCCGCCAGCGCGGACTCGCGCGCGCGCACGAAGACGGACGTGAGGATCTCGTCCTTCGAGAAGAATCCCGAGAAGACCGGCACGCCGGCGATCGCCAGCGTCGCGATCCACATCAGGCCAAACGTCCACGGCATGTGCGCCTTGAGGCCGCCCATGTTGCGCATGTCCTGCGCGTCGTCGTGCGAATGGGTGGCGTGATACGCCTTGTGCATGGCGTAGATCACCGAGCCGGAGCCCAGGAACAAGAGCGCCTTGAAGAACGCGTGCGTGATGAGATGGAACACACCGGCCGCATATGCGCCGACGCCGACGCCGACGAACATGTAGCCGAGCTGCGAAACCGTGGAATACGCCAGAACCTTCTTGATATCCCATTGCTTCAGGCCAATGGTCGCCGCGAAGATCGCGGTGAGCGCGCCCACGACGACCACGGTGAGCGAAGCGAATGGCGACAACGAGAAGAGGAAGCTGCTGCGCGCGATGAGGTAGACGCCGGCAGTCACCATCGTCGCCGCGTGGATCAGCGCCGATACGGGCGTCGGGCCGGCCATGGCGTCCGGCAGCCAGACGTACAGCGGCATCTGCGCGCTCTTGCCCGTGCATCCCAGGAAGAGGAACAGGCAGATCGTCGTCACGAGGAAGCCGCCGGGGGCCAACCCGACGGATGCTTCACGCAGCGCGACGAAGTCCAGCGTCTTGAGGTTGGCGAACAGCAGGAACATCGCGACCAGGAATCCGAAGTCGCCGATGCGGTTCACGATGAAGGCCTTCTTGCCCGCGTCCGCGTTGGCTTTGTCGCTGAACCAGAACCCGATGAGCAGGTACGAGCAGAGACCCACGCCCTCCCAGCCCACAAACAGGACTGGATAGTTCGCGCCCAGCACGAGCACGAGCATGAAGAAGACGAACAGGTTCAGGTACGCGAAGTACCGCGGATAACCCGGGTCTTCCTTCATGTAGCCGACGCTGAAGATGTGAATCAGCGCGCCGACGCCCGTCACGACCAACAGCATCACCAGCGACAACTGGTCGATCATCAGCGAGGCGCTGATCGTCAGGTCGCCCGTGAGCATCCACGTGAAGTAGTTCTGGATGATCGGCACGGCTTCGTTGCCCACCACAGACCGGTACGCCTGGAACACGCCGAGCGCGACGACGAACGACGCGATCAGGACGCCGGGACCGATGATGCTCGAAAGCCACGCGAGCTTGTGGGCCTGCGGATGGGCGTGGTCGTGACCGGCAGGAGCTGCGTCACCATGCCCATGCCCATGACCGGCCGCGGACGGATCCGCGGGCCCGAACTTGGTGGCGCTGAACAACGAAAGTGCGCCGTTGAGCACGAAGCCCAACAACGGCAGCAGCGGGATTACCCACAGCCAATCGACCATGCTGCCGTCGAGGGCCATGCGTGCCGCGTCCGCGCGCGCCGCCTGGATGCTTTGAATCATCCCTTGAGGATGTTGATCTGCTCGAGGTTCACCGTCTGCCGGTGACGGAAGAGCGCGATGATGATGGCAAGGCCGACAGCCGCTTCAGCCGCGGCGACCGTCATGACGAAGAAGACGAACACCTGCCCCTCGACGCCGTAGATCTGTGCGAAGGCGACGAACGCGAGGTTCACCGCGTTGAGCATCAGCTCGACGCACATGAAGATGATGATGGCGTTGCGGCGCGTGAGCACGCCCACCACGCCGATCACGAACAGCACGGCCGAAAAGAACAGCGACTCAGCGAGCATCGTGTCTCCTCCGGCCAAGGACCACAGCGCCGACGATCGCCGTGAGCAGCAGCACGCTCGTCAGCTCGAAGGCCAGCAGGTATTGCGTGAACAGCGGCTTTGCGACCGGCGCGATGGCGCCCAGCGTCGCGACTTCGGCCGCCAACGTGCCCGGCTTGAGCTCGAGGAACGACAACGGGATTCTTGCGCCCGACGTCGAAAAGACCAGCGCGAGCAGCGCCAGCCCCACGAACCCGGCGGCCATTTTCCACCAGACGCCGCGCGCGTCCGCCAATTCCGACGGGTGGCCGAGATTGAGCAGCATGATCACGAACAAGAACACGACCATGATCGCGCCGGCGTACACCAGTACCTGAATAACGCCGATGAATTGAGCGTCCAGCAGTACGTACATGGCCGCGAGACAGAACATCGTGTTCACGAGCCACAACGCCGCCGCCACGGGACTCTTGCGCGTGACGAACAGCACCGCCGACACCACGGCGATGAGGCCGAAGAGATAGAAGTGGAACACGTAGAAGAGCGGGAGCTCGGCGTTCATGTCATTCCGAGCGAAGCGAGGAATCTGCAGTCATCACTTACTCGCCCTTCGGGTCAGCGGGATCCCACATCTCGCACACGGGGTGCGTCTGCGCGGTCAACCGCTCAAGGTCGTACACGAAACCGTCTCGGCTATACTCGGAGTTCTCGTAGTGACGGCCCATGTGGATCGCCTCTTCGGGGCACACTTCCTGGCAGTAGCCGCAGAAGATGCAGCGGAACTCGTCGATCTCGAACACCAGCGGATACCGGTTGCCCTTCTCGTCCTCGCCAGGGACGAGCTTGATGCAGTTGGCGGGACACACCGTGGGGCACAAGCCGCACGCGACGCACTTGGCCTTGCCGTCTTCCGTGGTAAGCATGCGGTGCGTGCCGCGCCAGCGCGGCGACAGCGACCACTTCTCTTCCGGGTACTGCACGGTGACCGGCTCCTGAAACATGTGCTTCAGGGTCAAGCCCATGCCTTTCAGCGTGGCCCGGATATAGCTGGTCTCCGCGATTGGACGCTCAAGGACCTTCACGCCGATGGCCATTAAGGCAGAACCTCCGCTTCGGTCGCGCGCTTGACGTTCGCGACGGCCCGCAGCTTGGTGAGATTGCGTTTGTCGAGCCGCGAATAGGCCGGGCTGATGATGCGGCCCCTGTCCAAGCCGAACACCAGGATGAGCGTCAGCACCACGTTGATGCCAAGCAGCGCCGCGCTGAACACCATCGACGTGGGCGCAAAGCCTGCCTTCTGCAACATGAGGATCGCCGTGGCCATCACCATGATGTAGGCGAGCATCACCGGCAGCAGGATCTTCCAGCCCAGCGCCATCAGCTGGTCATACCGGAACCGCGGCACCGTCCAGCGGATCCACATATAGAAGAAGACCCAGAAGAGCGTCTTGCCGAAGAAGACGCCCGTGGTGAGCAGCGTTTTGAGCGCGGTGTGCGGTGCCACGTTGTCCCATGCCGTGAACGGAATGTCCCAGCCGCCGAAGAACAGCGTCGACATCAGCGCGCTGGCCGTCACCATGTTGGCGTACTCGGCGATGAAGAACATCGAGAACTTCATCGCGCTGTACTCCGTGTGGTATCCGGCGATCAGCTCGGACTCCGCTTCGGGCATATCGAACGGCAAGCGGTTCGTTTCGGCGAACGCGGCGATCAGGAACACGAGCCACGCGATCGTGCACGCCGCGACGTTCCACGACAGCGGGCCGAGGCCGGCCTGGCGCTCGACGATCTGGCTCAGCGACACGTTGCCGGCCAGGAGCAGCACCGGAATCGTCGCCATGCCCATCGCGATTTCGTACGAGACCATCTGCGCGCTGGAACGGAGGCCGCCCAGGAGCGAGTACTTGTTGTTCGAAGACCATCCGGCCAGCACGATGCCGTACACCCCGATGCTTCCGATCGCGAGCACATACAGGAAGCCGACGGGCAGTGGCGCCACCGACATGTCGATGATGCCCCAGTTCGCTGCGAACGTGGCCGGCACGCCGAACCAACCGGCGACCACCTGGACTACCCGCCACTCGCCGATCAGGGACAGGTCGAGCGGCGCGCCCCACGGAATCACGGCCCACGTCATGAGCGCCGGGATGAACGCCATCACTGGCGCCAGAATGAAAATCGGTGTGTACGCCGCGTCCGGGTACGTCTCTTCCTTCATGATGTTCTTGAGCCCGTCGGCGGCCGGCTGGAGCAGACCGGTCTTGCCACCCACGCGGTTCGGTCCGTGCCGGTCCTGCATCCACGCCGAGATCTTTCGCTCAGCGAGTGTCAGCAGCGCCACCCCCACCAAATAAATGGTGAAGAGGATGAGCATCTTCAGGACGGTCGCGATCAGGAAGACGATCAGCGGCTGCGGCGGCGCGGCCGTTTGCGCGGTCACCTGCAAGAGCGCGAGCACGGGAGTCATCATCGCGCGGCTTTGGCTCCGGCCACGTCGGCACCCTTCAAGCCCAGCCCATCGTACGACATTCCGGTGAATGCGGGCGCCTCGGACGCCAACGCCGCAAACACGTCGCTGGCGAGGAAGTAGTTCGCCTTGTCGCCGGACGCGGAGCACAGGTCTGACAGCACCCACCACGTCGGACGCGCGAAGCCGGGTGCCGCCTTGGCCTGCATGAAGCGCTGAACTCGGCCGCGCAGGTTCGTGAACGTGCCCTCTTCTTCCGTCATGTTGGCTGTCGGAAGCACGACGTTGGCCTTGGCTTTGGCCCACGCCGGCAGCGTCGTACCAACGACGATCACCGCGGACGCGGCCGCGATGTTCGGCGCGTCGACGCCTGCGAGTTCCTCATCGGCGATGATGAGAACGTCGCCGGTCTTGAGACCCGCGAGCGGCGTCGCCGACTTGGTGAAGCCGAGCAGCTCGGCGCCGTCACCGTTCGCGGCGCGGTCCGCGCGGAGCGCCAGATCCTCGACTCCGGGAAGTGGTGCCGTCTCTCCTTGCTGAACTCGGAAGAACCCTACCCCGTCCGTTTTCTTGATGAGGCGGGACAACAAATACAGCGCTTCGTTGGAAAGATTCGGCGACGCGAGCACGTACGCGCGCTTGCCGGCGATCGTCTTGCCCGCGACTTGCAGCGCACCATCCCAATCCGTGGCGCCCAGGCCACTCGAACCGCGCACGTGCGGAACGTCCACGCGATCCGGCCGGTTCATCCAGCGGTAGTTCAACCGGCCGTGGTCGCACATGAAGTACTTGTTCACGTCGTCATTGGGCCGCGGACGCAGACGCACCACCACATTGTCGCGCGTCTCGATCATCATGTTGCAGCCCTGCGAACAGCCGTTGCAGACGGACGCGGCGCGATCCATTTCCCACGCGCGCGCCTTGTTGAGCGAATCTTTGGACAACAGTGCGCCCACGGGACACAGGTCAATGACGTTGCCCGCCCACGGGTGCGTCATGTCCTGCCCCTCGAACTTGCCGATCAACGCGCGGTCGCCGCGCTCGCTCACGTTCAGCACGGGATCCTCGGCGACGTCCTCCATGAAGCGGACGCAGCGCGTGCAGAGAATGCAGCGGTTGGCGACGTACACGACGTCACCGCCGAAATCCTCAACGGGATTGAAGCGCTTGGGCTCGTGGTAGCGGCCCTCCGGTCGGCCTTCGTGGAACGTGTAGTCCTGCAGCTCGCACTCGCCGGCCTGATCGCAGATCGGGCAATCCAGCGGGTGGTTGATGAGCAGCATCTCGAGCACGCCTTTGCGCGCTTCAAGCGCCTTGTCCGAGTGCACGTGAACGACCTGGCCTTCGGCGACCGCTGTCGCGCACGCAGGCGCGAGCTTCGGCTGCTTCTCCACTTCTACCAGGCACATGCGGCATACGCCGGCGACCGGTAGGCCCGGGTGATAGCAGTAATGCGGGATCAATACGCCCGCCGCCTTGGCCGCCTCGAGAATCGAGGTGCCCATGGGAACGCTGATCTGCCGTCCTTCGACGGTGAGCGTGATATCAGCCATTTGTCATTCCGAGCGCAGCGAGGAATCTGCAGTTGGATGAACTGCAGATCTCTCGGTCGCTTCGCTCCCTCGAGATGACAAGCGTCATGCGACGGCCGGGACGGGGTGAATGTGGCGCTTCTTTATCAGTGCCTCGAAGTCGCCGCGGAATTTCTGGATGCCCGACACCACCGGTACCGCGCAGGAGTCGCTCAACACACAGATGGTTTTGCCGGTCATGTTGTCGGCGATCGAAAGCAGGGTGTCGAGGTCTTCGTGGCTTCCGTCACCTGCCGCGATGCGCTCCACGATCTTCGTGGTCCACGCGGTGCCTTCGCGGCACTGCGTGCACTGGGCGCAGCTCTCGTGCGCGAAGAACCGTGCAGCGCGTCCGATGAACTTCACCAGGTTCTGCGCGTCGTCCACGATGATGACGCCGCCGGATCCGAGCATCGTGCCCTGCGCGACGAAGCCTTCGTAGTCCATCAGTGTGGCTTCCGCTTCTGCCAAGTTCTGGATCGGCACCGAAATGCCGCCCGGGATGATCGCCTTGAATTTCCGGCCAGGCAGCGGGCCGCCGCACAGGTCGTACAGGAAGTCCTTGAACGGAAATCCCATCGCGACTTCGTAGTTGCCGGGCTTCTGAATGTTGCCACACACCGAGTAGAGCTTGGTGCCCGTGCTCTTCGGGTTGTCAGAGCGCATGTACTTCTTGTACCACGCCGCGCCGTTGTTCAGGATGTGCGGCACCGCGGCCAAGGTCTCAACGTTGTTGATCGTCGTGGGCTGCGCGAACACGCCGGACACCGCCGGGAACGGTGGCTTGATGCGCGGGTTGCCGCGCTTGCCTTCCAGCGAGTTCATCATCGCGGTCTCTTCGCCGCAGATGTACGCGCCGGCGCCCTTGTGCACCCACACGTTGACCGTCGTGCCGGTGCCCATCGCGTTCTTGCCGATGATGCCGGCCGCGCGACACTCTGCGAGCGCCGACTCCATCCGCTCCAGCGGCTCGGTGAACTCGCCGCGGATGTAGATGTAGCACGTCTCTGCGCCGATGGCGTACGCACCGATCGCACAGCCCTCGATCAACTGGTGCGGCGTCCACCGCATGATCTCGCGGTCCTTGAACGTGCCCGGCTCGGACTCGTCGGCGTTGCAGATCAGGTAATGCGGCTTGCCGTCGCCCGGCTTCATGAACGACCACTTCATGCCGGTCGGGAATCCAGCGCCGCCGCGTCCGCGGAGGCCGGAGTCCTTCACCACGGTCACGATGTCGGCCGGCGTCATGCCCAGCGCCTTCTCCAGCGCTTTGTAGGCGCCGAGCTTCTTCGCGCCTTCGAGCGAAATCGCTTCGCGGTTCCCAAAGTGCTTCGAGAGCACCGCGGTTTCCTTCGCATGCGACTTGTGCGGGTAACCCATTATTTGAGCCCCGCCAGAAGCTCGGAGACTTTGGCCGGTGTCACGGACTCGATGAACTGCTCGTTGATCATCACGGGCGTCGCAAAACCGCACGCGCCGAGGCACTCGACCTCGATCACCGTGTACTTGCCGTCGCTCGACGTGACGCCGAGTTCCTCGCAGCCAGTGGCCTTGAGGAAAGCGTCGCGCACATCCTCTGCGCCGCAAATCCCGCACGGCGACGTGGTGCACACCTGAATGAAGTGTTTTCCCACCGGGTGCTGGTGGTACATGGTGTAGAACGTCACGACGCCTTTGACGTAGGCGGGCGTGAGTTCCAGTACCTTGGCGACTTCCATCATGCCTTCTTCGCTCACCCAGCCGTTGGCTTCTTGCACCTGCCAGAGGGCCGGTAGCAACACCGCCATCTTGGTCGGGTATCGCGTGAACATGTCATCGAGCCATTTCTTGCGCTCGCCGACGAAGGTGGGCGTGTACTTCTCGGTCGTGTGCGCGCTCACCGGTCGATTTCTCCCATCACGATGTCGATGGAGGCGTTGATCGCGATCACGTCGGAGAGCAGGTGCCCCTCCACCATCTTCGGAATCGCGGAGAGGTTCACGAACGACGGCGGACGGATGCGCCAGCGTACGGGCTTCGACGTGCCGTCGGATACCATATAGTAGCCCTTCTCTCCCTTGGGGCTCTCGACCGCGACGTAGGCCTCACCGATTGGCGGACGCGGACCTTCCATCACCTGCTTGAAGTGGTGGATCATGGATTCCATGTCGCTCGTCGCCTTGCTCTTGGGCGGCAACACGACGCGGTGGTCGTCGGTGTTCACCGGACCGTCCGGGAAGCGCTTGATGGCCTGCTCCAGGATCCGGATGGACTGACGCATCTCTTCCATGCGGACCAGGTAGCGGTCGTACACATCACCGTTGCTGCCCACCGGCACGTCGAAGTCGTACGTCTCGTAGTCGAGGTACGGAAAGTCCTTGCGGACGTCGTAGGCGACGCCGGAGGCGCGGAGCATCGGGCCCGTGAGTCCGTAGTTCACCGCTTCATCCGCAGACATGACGCCGAGCCCGATGGTGCGGCCGACCCAGATGCCGTTTCTCGTCACGACCTGATCGATCTCCGAGAGCGTCTTGGGGAACGTGTTGGTGAAGTGCAGGAGCTGGTCCACCCAGCCGTCCGGAACGTCCGCCGCCATGCCGCCGACGCGTGTCGTGGTCGTCGTGAGGCGCGCGCCCACCCAGTCTTCCAACAGCTTGTAGATCGCCTCGCGCTGATAGAACGCCCACAGGAACGGCGTAAACGCGCCGATGTCGATGCACGTCGTGCCCAGCCACACCAGGTGCGACATGATGCGCGACAACTCGCACGTCATGACGCGCAGCACGGTGCAGCGCGGCGTGATTTCAATTCCAAATAGCCGTTCGGCGCCAAGCGCGAACGCGACGTTGTTGCCCGGCGAGTTGAGGTAGTCCTCGCGGTCGGTCCACGGGATGATCTGATTGTACTGCCGGTACTCGCCGATCTTCTCGAAGCCGCAATGCAAGTAGCCGACGTGCGGGATGCAGCGAACCACCGTTTCGCCGTCCAGCTCGAGCACCAGGCGCAGCACGCCGTGCGTCGCGGGATGCTGGGGACCGATGTTGATGAGCATGTGCTCACCGACAAGTTCCGGCTCAATCCCCGCCGGGGCGTCCATGGTCATCACGTTGCCGGACTCGTCGGTCACCAGCGGAACGCGGCGCGGCTTGCCCTGGGCGTCGAGTCCGGTCGTGGACAGCTCGACGTCGACGGTGCGCTTGATGGTCGCCATTACTCGCCCGTCCGTTCGCCGGTGCCCAAGCGAGTCCGCATTTCCTCGGGGAGGTCCTCGAAAGCATCTGCGATGGAGAGCTCTTCCATCGAATAGCGCGCTTCGGGATTGGCGGCGAGCGCCTGTTTGAGCTGCTCGGAGCGCGAGAAGCGGCCGCGCAGCGGGAAGTCCTTACGAAGTGGAAAGCCCTCGCGGTACTGCTCCCACATAAGGATGCGGCGCAGGTCCGGGTGTCCGGCGAACTTTATGCCGAACATGTCGAAGCACTCGCGCTCCATCCAATCCGCCGACTTGTAGACGTCCCACACGCTCGGCACTTCGAGCTTCTGCCCCTTCTCGAGCAGGACCTTGAGGCGCAGGAAGCGGCGATATGGCAGCGACCGCAGGTGCCACACCACTTCGATTGGCTGCTCCATGTCGCGGAACTCGACCGCGGTCACGTCAACCAGGAAGTCGTAGCGGTGCGCCGGGTCGTCGCGCAGCCACGTGACGATGTCGATGAGCCTGGTGGAATTGACGACGACGTTGGTCTCGCCCCACACGACGTCCACCCGCTTGATGGCCGCGCCAAACTGCTGGCGAAGCGCCTCCGCGGACGGGTTTGCCGGGCCCCCGCGATGCGGCACGTCTTTGGGTGTCGTCGGCGCAGGACCTGACGCCGCCGATCCCGCGAGCACCGGCTTGAATGGACCGGAAATGGCGGAATCGCTCACAGTCCCGAGCGCGTCTGGTGGACCGAGTTCCCGAACGGCTCGGACATCTCGTCAATCTGGGACGGGGGGATGTACAGCTGGTTCTTGGGATCCGGCTGCATCTCGTCGCGCAGCGACGTATCCGCGGCGCGCTCACCCATGATCTTCTTCTGGAGCATCATGATGCCGTAAATCAGGCCTTCGGGACGCGGCGGGCAGCCCGGGACGTAGACGTCCACGGGGATGATCGTGTCGATGCCCTGCACGACGGCGTAGCTGTCGAACATGCCGCCGGTTGAGGCGCAGGCGCCCATCGAGATCGCCCACTTGGGCTGCATCATCTGCTGCCAGATGCGGCGCAGAACCGGCGCCAGCTTGAACGGCACTCGGCCTGCGCAGATGAGCACGTCAGCCTGGCGCGGCGAGAAGCTCATGCGCTCCATGCCGAAGCGGGCGAGGTCGTACTTGTTGGCGGCGCTGGCCATGAACTCGATGGCGCAGCATGCGGTGCCGAACGGCATTGGCCACAGGGAGTTCGCGCGCGACCAGTTGACCAGAAAGTCCAGCCGCGTGGTCATCCACGGCTCGTTGCCCTGCACCATCTGGGCAAGCGGGTGTTGGCTCAATCCCATTGGAGCGCTCCCTTCTTCCATACGTAGACGTAGCCGACGAGCAGGATGAGAATGAAGACCAGCATCTCAATCAGGCCGAACATGGACGTCTGGCCCGCGGGACAGGCACCTGCCTGGAGCGCCACTGAGCACGACAGCTCGCTGAAGTAGGCGCCCCACGGGATCATGAACACGGTCTCGATGTCGAAGATGATGAACAACACCGCGACCATATAGAACTTGACCGAGAACCGCTCGCGGGCGTCGCCCAGCGGCGGCATGCCGGACTCATACGGCGTCTGCTTCACGGCCGTGGGCCGCGAACGCAGTGTGAGATGGGAGAGCACGAGCATCATCACCGCGTTCGCGACGACGAAGCCCAACAGCAACAGCACGGGTAGGTACGTGCGGGCGAGCATGGCTCTCCAACTTCGTGAAAAGTTTCACTAAGTCCGGACGCGTAAAACTATGCCTGCTGAAAAGGTGGGGCAATGCACTAGCTTGCGGTCCCATGTCCATCATGAACGACCGTTGGATCACGAAAATGGCTCGCGAGCACGGGATGATCGAGCCGTATGAGGATCGCCAGGTGCGCAAGGGCGTGATCTCCTACGGCGTCAGTTCATACGGCTACGACATGCGCGTGGCCCGCGAGTTCCGGATCTTCACGAACGTCATGAACTCGATCATCGACCCGAAAGAATTCGACCCCAAGTGCTTCGTGGAGGTCGAGACGGACGTGTGCATCGTGCCGGCGAACTCGTTCGCCCTGGCGCGTTCCGTGGAATACTTCCGGATCCCTCGCGACATCCTGACGGTGACTGTGGGTAAGTCCACCTACGCCAGGTGCGGGATCATCACGAACGTCACGCCGTTCGAGCCCGAGTGGGAAGGCTACGTCACGCTCGAGATCTCGAACACGACTCCCCTACCCGCCAAGATCTACGCGAACGAAGGCATTGCTCAGGTGTTGTTCTTCAAGGGCAACGAGGCGCCGGAAGTCTCGTACAAGGACAAGGGCGGCAAGTACCAGAAGCAGGTTGGGGTCACCCTGCCCAAGCTTTAGACGCTTGTCGGACAAGAAAACGGCCGCCCATTCGGGCGACCGTTTTCTTATTGCGGCTAGAGCTTGATCACCTTCATCGGATCGAGCACGGCATCGGCGCTCTTCTTGAGCGCCGTTTTCTCATCGGCTGTCAGCTCGACCTCGATGATCTTCTCGAGGCCCCTCCGGCCGATCTTGCACGGCACGCCAAGGAACAGGCCCTTCATGCCATACTCGCCATCAAGCCACGCGGAGCACGGCAGGATGCGGCGCTGGTCGTGGACGATTGCTTCGGCCATCTGCACCGCGCCGGCAGACGGCGCGTAGTACGCCGAACCGGTCTTGAGGTACTTCACGATCTCCGCGCCGCCGTTGCGCGTGCGGTCCAGGATCGCGTCGAGCTTGGACTTCTCCATCAACTGTGAGATCGGGATGCCGCTCACGGTCGTGTAGGAAATCAGCGGCACCATCGTGTCGCCGTGGCCGCCCAGCACCATGGCCTGGATGTCGCGCACCGAGATGTCGAGCGCTTCGGCCAGGAACGCGCGATACCGCGCCGTGTCCAGCACGCCCGCCATGCCGATGACGCGCTCGCGCGGGAAACCGGTCACTTCCTTGGCGACGTAGCACATCACGTCCAGCGGGTTCGAAACCACGATGACGATCGCGTTGGGCGACGTCTTCTTGACCTGCTCCGACACGGACTTCACGATGCCGGCATTGGTGTTCAACAAGTCATCGCGCGACATGCCCGGCTTGCGGGCAATGCCGGCGGTGATGATGACGATGTCGGAACCCGCGCTCTCGTCATACCCGTTCGATCCAATGACGCGCGAGTCAAAGCCCTCGATCGGCGCCGACTGCCACTGATCCAGGCCTTTGCCCTGTGGAAGGCCCTCGGCGACGTCCACCATGACGACCGTGCGGGCGAGTTCCTTCTCTGCGACGCGCTGAGCGGCGGTCGCGCCAACATTTCCGGCGCCGACGACCGTGATTTTGTTAACCATTTGTGAGTTGGGAGGAGATGACTACGGATCCCTCGCTACGCTCGGGATGACAATGGAAAAAGCTAGTCCTCGCTTTCACCGCATTCAATCGTGACGCGCTATCCGTCGAACAGACCGGAGATGATGCCGACGATCGCTTCGAACGCTCCGGACGCGGCGTCCCCCACCCCTTCAGCGAGCCCGCCTACGTCGGGTGCGTTCAGCAATGCGCCGCCGACTTCCGTGGCTGCCATGCCCGCCGTGTGCGCGCCATGAAAGAACAAATGTGGCGCCCAAAAGAGCGAATCCAGGAGGACGTAGGAGCCAATTTCCGCAGCGTCCGACCCTCGGGTGCGCGCGGGCCCGCGACGCGCAGTCGTAACGCTGAGCTTCCAGATGGTTTCGAGCTCGACGTGATCGAACCACACACCCTTGCACGTGCGACAGACATCGAGCCGGAACCCTTCGTGCTCCTCGACAGAGAGTTCCTTGTCGCACGACGGGCAATTGATGCGGTTCTTGGTTCCGCACGCGTCGCACTTGTCCGCATTGCGATCGATGATGGCCTGGCAGTTGTGACATGGGCCGCGATACGCCTCATGGCGCTGCTGGACCAATTTCCAAAGGGCCTCCGGCGGACGCGCGCGCAGGCGCTGCACTTCGCCGAGTTCGAACCAGATGCCGTTACAACGTGGACAGTGATCCAGGACCAACGACCTGCCCTGCCCCGACAGCGTCGTCTTCTTCATCGTGACGCCGAGGCATACCGGACAGTTGAGCCGAGTTTCGATCAACTGCAGATCCCTCGCTTCGCTCGGGATGACATCACCGCGGCGGCGGTCATTCGAGCACGTGCCGCGCCGAACCCTTCTCGCGTGCGCGTTCGATGTCGTGGAACGTGTAGACGATCGTCCCGGAGTCCGTGATCGCGAGGTCCGCGATTTCCTGCATGACAAGTGAGTCGAGCGCGGCCTTGGCGTCGTCCGCCGTGACGGCCATCTCCGCAACGACCTCCACGACCGTCAAACGGCCACCGCGCGTGCCAGCCAGACGCAGCAACTCCGACTCGACGGTCTGGCGGCGGAGCGCGTCACGGCGGGACGAGAGCCGGTGTCCCCCGCTCCGCTCACGTGCGATCAGAGCCACACCGCCTGCGGCTGGGAGAACGACCGCGACTACGAAGGCGATGATGCCGGGAATCAGTGGCAGCGTTGCGGCGCGCGCGAAGCCCCACAGCATGAATGCGGACAGGAACAGCAGGAAACCGCCGCCGACATACGACCCCACGCAGACCTACCCGCCGACCTGCGAGAGCGCCTGGAGCCCGCCCACTTTCAGCTGGAGGAGCGCGTGCTCTTTCGGCTTTTCCTCGAGCGCGCGAATGAAGAACGGCTCGAGCCGCTGCGAGGCGCGCAGCGGTGTGCGCAGGTCCACTTCATGGTCGCCGAACAAGCATGTGCGTAGCCGCCCGTCCGCGGTGAGCCGCACGCGGTTGCACGACGCGCAGTACGTGTGCGTCATCGGCGTGATCACCCCAACGCTCCCCGCGCCGCCGTTCAATCGGTAGTACTTGGCCGGTCCGTTTCCACGGGCCGGTCCCTCCGTCGGCGACAAGTCGCCAAGCGTGGCGACTCGTGACAACACCTCGTCACTCGGCACCACGTGTTCGAACGTAAGGTCGCGCATCTCGCCCACAGGCATGAGCTCGATGAAGCGGACATGCCATGGGTGGTCCAGAGTCAGACGCGCAAAGTCGGCGACCTCGTCGTCATTGATGCCGCGCATGACGACCATGTTGATCTTGATCGGATCCAGTCCCGCATCCTGCGCGGCTTGCGCGCACGCCACAGGGTCAAAGCCCAAATTGCGTCGCGCAATCTTCGCGATGCGCTCGGGGCGCAGGCTATCCGCGGAGATGTTGACGCGGTCCAGCCCCGCCTCGCGATACAGCTTCGCGATGTGCGGGAGCCGGACGCCGTTGGTCGACAGAGCGATGTCTTCCACGCCGGGAATGGCGCGAAGCATCCTGATCAGCTCGTCGAGGTTCGGCCGAATGGTCGGTTCGCCGCCCGTGATGCGAAGGCGACGCAAACCCAACGGAGCCAGTTGGGTTACGACGTCCACGATCTCCTCATACGAGAGAATGTCGGCCTTGGGCAGCCAGGCCAGCCCCTCCTCCGGCATGCAGTAGAGGCAACGGAAGTTGCAGCGGTCCGTGACCGAGATGCGGAGGTACTCGATGCTCCGCCCGAACTGATCGAAAGACCTCGTGGTCGACGCGGTCACTTGGCCCGAACCCCGACAAGGTCTTTCGACGCGGCCGACACCCACTCGGCGCGACCGTCCCCGTAGTGCTCGCGCTTCCAGATCGGGGCGCGCTTCTTGAGTTCCTCGATGACGTACCGCGCGGCATCGAACGCCTGGCCGCGGTGCGGATGCGCCACGGCGATCGCGACGCTCACGTCGCCGAGCCCAAGCTCGCCGACACGATGCTCCACGACGATGTCGCTGGTGTCAAACTTCTCGGCGGCTTCGGCGGCGATGTCGCCCAACTCCTTCTGCGCCATGGCACCGTACGCCGAGTAGTCGAGGCCCTTCACCGGCTCGCCGTCGTTGAGTTCACGCACGGTGCCGATGAACAGGACGCTGGCGCCGTTGCGATGATCGGCGACCTCCTTCAGGAGCGCCGCGGAATCGATGGGGCGGTCCACCATGGCGGCGCGCATCTAGCCTCCGGCCACAGGCGGTATGATCGCAACTTCGTCGGACGGGCCCAAGGCCTGGTCTTCGCGGGCGTACCGCTGGTTCACGGCGACAAGCGGCTTGTCCGGCACCCGCTTGCCCGCCACGAGTGCCTTGACCCGATCGAGGACGTCGCGCACTCGCGCTCCGGCCGGCAGTTCCATCGTAACATCCGGCCGGCCAAGGGCATCCGCGTAGGACGCGAAAAGAAGGACACGCACGGTCATCACGGAGGCCACCTGAAAAAGAAAGCTGGCCTCGACGCGAACGTCGAGGCCAGCCGGTCTGCTTCCCTACGCTTGCGAAAGCTCTGACTCTTCTTCGTCCTCCATGTGTTCCGGGTCCATCCCGGCGACCATGGCACGCAACTCCTTGGAGGGCTTGAAGACAGGAACCGGACGGGCGGACACTTCTACTGGTGACCCCGTGCGCGGGTTGCGCGCCATGCGCGTCTTCCGGTGCCGGATCTTGAAGGTGCCGAAGCCCCTAACCTCAATGTTCTTCTGCTCCTGCAGGGCCTGCTTGATTGCGTCCAGGAACGCATCTACCACTCGCGCACAGTCCTTTTTCGAGATCATAGGACCGGCGGTCTTCGAGATGTGTGCCGTGACGTGCTCTACAAGATCGGCTTTCGTCATGGAAAGGGGCCTCGGGTCTACGCCCGAATTGAGGTCGGACTCGGAGCGTACATTGGGGGCTTAACCGTTGTGTGTCAAGAGTTTGGACCCCTAACCCCCTGTCCTTTCTGAATGGCCTCCACGAAGTTCTGGAACAACGGGCGGGCGTCGTGAGGCCCTGGAGCCGCCTCCGGGTGGAACTGGACGGCGAAGACAGGCAGTTCCCGATGACGCAGGCCCTCGACCGTATGGTCGTTCAGGTTGACGTGCGTGACCTCGAGTCCTGAGGCCCCAGGGACGCCCTTCTCGCTGCCACTTACGGCGAATCCGTGGTTCTGGGAGGTAATCAAGACGTTTCCGGTCTTGAGGTCCTTCACCGGGTGGTTTCCGCCCCGGTGGCCGTAGGGCATCTTCTCGGTCTTGGCGCCAAATGTCAGGCCGATGATCTGGTGCCCCAGGCAGATGCCGAAGATTGGCACGCCTTTCCCAGCGATCGCTTTGACTGCTTTTGGCGCGTAGTCCACGGCTGCCGGATCACCCGGACCGTTCGACAGGAATACGCCGTCCGGCTTGAGTTCCAGCACCTGTTCGGCCGTGGCCGTCGCCGGCAGGACGGTTACTCGGCAATTGTGTTCCGCGAGCAACCGCAGGATGTTCCGCTTGATGCCGAAGTCGTACGCCACGACATGGTATTTCCCCTTCGGATTGCCCCAGTGGTACTGCTCCTTGGTGGATACGCGTGAGGCGAGATCCAGGCCCTCCATCGACGGGCACGCCTCGAGCACGGCGCGGGCATCCTGAGTTGGCTCGTCGCCCTCGGCGATGACACCGCGCATCACCCCCACTGTTCTCAAGTGCTTTGTCAGGCGACGGGTGTCAATCTCCTCCAGCACAGGCACTTGGGACGCTGTCAACCAGGAGAGCAGATCGCCCTCTGACCGCCAATTCGAGTGTGACTTGGAGAGTTCGCGCAGGACAACACCTGCCACCTGAGGGCGATCGGACTCCCCGTCCTCACTGTTGATTCCGTAGTTCCCGATCATTGGCGCAGTCATTACCACGAACTGACCGGAGAAAGAGGGGTCCGTGAACGTCTCCTGGTACCCGCTCATTCCGGTCGTGAAGACGACCTCCGCGGCGGCGGCATTGGGCGGAGTTCTCAGCCGGCCACGAAAAAGGGTTCCATCCTCAAGGAGGAGGAACCCCGGAGCGTTGCTCGATGCGGCCACGACTATGGAGTCTTGGTCGGGTTAGGAGCTGGCGCCTTGGCCTTGGCGTCGGTCTTTGCGTCGGCGGCCGGCGCTGGCGCAACCGGAAGCACGCTGGCCGCGCCGCCACCCTGCTGTGTCGTGGCCGGAGCGGTGACCGGCGAGGGCGGCGCGCTGAATGTCTGGTCCAGGATCGACTTGGGTGCCGCCCCACGCGAGGACGTCAGCGACAAGACAAAGGCGAGGGCGATAAAGATTCCGCCGGTCCACCAGCTGAGCTTCGTGAGAAGATTGCCGGCCTGACGCGTGCCCATGATCGAGTCGGCCGAGCTGCTGGCGCCGCCGAATGTGGCGGCCAAGCCACCGCCCTTTCCGGCCTGCAACAGGATTGCGGTGACCAGCAGGACGCTGTCGAGGACCAGCAGAGCGATGAGAATCTTGTTGAACATTGAGTCAGTGACTTCCGTGTAAGCTTGTAATAAAGCTGGACTTACGCGGTCGGGTCAAGTGGAGACGATCGCACTCCACCTCACCGGGTCCAGGCTCGCTCCGCCAACGAGGAGTCCGTCCACGTCGTCTGCGTCGAGAAGCGCTTCGGCGTTTACCTCCGTCACACTTCCGCCGTACAGGATCGGGACGCTCTTCGCGACACGCGCTGACCCGCTGAACGCGGCGAGTTCGGCTCGCAACAACTGATGAACGTGCGATGCGTCCGCCGGCGTCGCGGTGCGTCCGGTGCCGATTGCCCACACCGGCTCGTACGCAAGGAGAATCTTGGAAACCTGATTCGGGCGCACTCCTGCGAGGCCCGCGCGCAACTGACGCAGTACGGTCTCCCCGGTCCTCCTTGCTTCGCGCTGCTCAAGAAGCTCGCCGACACAGAGAATCGGCGTCAGTCCGTTCTCGAGTGCGAGGCGGCATTTCTTCGCAGTGGCGGAGTCGCTCTCTCCAAAAACGTGGCGACGCTCCGAGTGGCCTATGAGCGCGACACGCGCGCCGCCGTCGCGCGCCATCGCTGCCGACAGTTCACCGGTGTACGCGCCCTTGGGCTCACTGTGAATGTTCTGAGCGCCAACCAGGATGTCGCGTCGCCGAAGCAAGGATTGCACGAGGGTCGTCAGCGAAATGGCCGGCGGAATCAGCACAACGGTGCGATCGGAGTGTCGCTTGTACCGCGACAGAAACTTCTTGACGAACGTCCTGGCCTCGCCCGGCCCGACGTTCATCTTCCAATTGGCCGCGAAGACGGGGCGTTTCATCGATCGTCCAGGGCGACGACGCCCGGCAGAGGCTTGCCTTCAAGAAACTCCAATGATGCGCCGCCGCCGGTGGAGACGTGGCTCATCGCGCCCTCCAGTCCCAGACCGGCGACCGCGGCGGCCGAGTCGCCACCGCCAACGACGGTTGTCGCGCCCCGCTTGGTGGCTGCCGCCATTGCGGCGGCGATCGCGTTGGTGCCTCTATCAAATGGCGGTGTCTCGAACACTCCCATGGGGCCGTTCCAAACGATGGTCTTGGCAGTGCCGAGTACCTCCGCGAACACTTGCGCGCTGCGCTTGCCGACGTCGAACATGGCGAGAGACGCGGGAATCGCATTGCGAGCGACATCCTGTGCGCTGCCTGCCTGATCCAGCGCTGGGGCGACTGCCGCATCCGTCGGCAACACGATCTTGTCGCCGCCGCGACCGATGAGCGCGCGCGCCATGTCGACACGTTCCGGTTCGACGAGTGACTTGCCTGTTTCGAGTCCCATCGCCTTGAAGAATGTGCACGCCATGGCGCCGCCAATGATCATGCGATCCACCTTCGGCAACATCTGCTCGATGACGTCGATCTTGCCGGAGATCTTCGCGCCTCCCAACACCGCCACGAACGGCCGCTTTGGGTTTCCGAGTGCGCGCCCCAGGTACTCGAGTTCCTTCTCCATCAGCAGGCCCGCCACCGCCGGTCGCAGGTGGTGCGCGAGCCCCTCGGTGGACGAGTGGGCGCGATGGGCTGAGCCAAACGCGTCATTCACGTAGAAGTCGCCGAGTCTCGCCAGTGATTTCGACAGAGTGCCGTCGTTCTTCTCTTCGCCGGGGAGAAAGCGCGTGTTCTCGAGGAGGACGATGTCCGTTGACGCATCCTTCGTCGCTGCCACCGCGGCATCGGTGTCCGTTTCGCCGAGGAACTTCACTCGGCGCTGTGGCATGAGCGCCTGCAAATGCTTCGCAACCGGCGCGAGCGAGTACTTGAGTTCCGGTTTGGCCTTGGGCCGGCCGAGGTGTGAGAGCAACACCACCCGCGCGCCGCGCTCCAGCAGCAACTCGATCGTCGGCATCGCGGCGCGAATGCGCGTGTCGTCGCTGACGCTGCCGCCGTCGTCCAGCGGAACATTGAAGTCCACGCGAACGAGCGCTCGTCTACCCCGGAGCTGGTCGTCCCGGAGGTCGCGAATCGTTTTCTTGTTCACGAGCCGTGAGTCATTCCGAGCGTAGCGAGGAATCTGCAGTTCGCCAAATCAACTGCGGATTCCTCGCTGCGCTCGGAATGACAAAGCGCTTCGCACTGTCGGAAGGACAACTAGAGCCTGCCGCCGACGTACTTGATGAGGTCAACGCAGCGTGACGAATAACCCCACTCGTTGTCGTACCAGCCGGAGACCTTGACCAGCATGCCATCAACGACGTTGGTGCATTTGCTGTCGATGGTGCACGAGTGGGGGTCGCCGATGTAGTCGCTGGAGACCAGCTCCTCCTCGGAGTATGCCAGGAAGCCTTTGAGTGGTCCGGTGGTCGACGCCTTCTTGAACGCGTCGTTCACTTGTTGCACCGTCACGGGCTTGTCGACGACCACCGCCAGATCGGTCAGCGAGACGTCGGGTGTCGGCACACGAATCGAGATGCCGTCGATCTTGCCCTTGAGTTCGGGAATCACGAGCGACGTGGCCTTGGCGGCGCCGGTCGTGGTGGGGATCATCGAGATCGCGGCCGCGCGAGCGCGGCGCAGGTCCTTGTGCGGCAAGTCCAGCACGTTCTGGTCGTTGGTGTAGCTGTGCACCGTGACCATGGAGCCGCGCACAAACCCGAAGTTATCCATCACCACCTTCACCATCGGCACCAGGCAATTCGTGGTGCAGGAGGCGTTGGAGATGATGGTGTGCTTGGCGGCGTCGTACTTGTCGCCGTTCACGCCAAGGACGATCGTGATGTCCTCGCCCTTCGCTGGCGCGGAGATGATCACCTTCTTCGCGCCGGCCGTGATGTGCTGCCTGGCCTTGTCGGCTTCCGTGAAGCGACCGGTGGCTTCGAGCACAATGTCGACGTTCAGCTCTTTCCACGGAAGCTTCCCCGGCTCTTTCTCGGCGAGGACCTTCACGTCCTTGCCGTCGATGGAGATCTTGCCATCACCGGCGACGACGTCGCCTTTGAACGTGCGGTGCACCGAGTCGTACTTGAACAGGTGCGCGAGTGTCTTGGTGTCCGTGAGGTCATTGATCGCAACGAACTCAATGTCCTTGGCGCCCTGCAGGATTGCGGCGCGCACAACTTGGCGTCCGATCCGGCCGAAGCCGTTGATCCCAACGCGAATGGCCATTCCTTGCGTTCTCCTCAAGGTTCTCTACCGGTCGCTCGCGGCGGGCGCTCGACCAAAAGTCACGTAACTCACAATACGCGCGCCGCCGGACACAAGCGCGGCCGCACAAGCGTTGAGCGTGGCGGCCGTCGTCACGACGTCGTCCACCAGGACAACGTGCTGGTTCGCGAGACGTCGCCTCACGGCTGCGCTCACGCGGAACGCGCCCGAAACGTTCGCCAGTCGCTCTTCCGGTGTCAACCGCGTTTGCGATTCGGTGGCGCGCTCCCGTTCGAGCGCGTCGGTCCAGACGGGGAGTCGCCACCGCGGACCCAGGGCGTCCGCCAACGATTCACTTTGATTGAAGCCGCGTTCGCGAAGGCGCGAGGCCGCGAGCGGTACGGGGATGACGGCCGCGCGCTCCTCCAGGACATCGGGGGGCCAGCCAAGCCGGCCCATGCGCTCGGCCATCTCGCGACCGAGTCCGTGCCAGCGGTCGTACTTGAGAGCATGGACGATGAGTTGACCGGTGCCCCGGTGCATCCAGCACAGCGATCGAACCGCCCGCACGTACGCCGGCAGCAGCGCGCACCAGGCACATGGGTCGCGCAACCCGGGATGACCGCATCGCTGGCACTGCGGCGATTGCAGCTGCGCGAGCCGGCTCCAACACACGTTGCAGACGAGTCCGGCGTCGTTGTCCGATAGCAGAGTGTCGCACGAAGGACACGCCGGCGGCAACAGAAAGTCGAGCGTCGCTCGGCGGATTGCGGACCACCGCGACGCTAGCGCGCTTCCCTCACTGCCTCCCACATGACCTCACGATCTGGCTTGACGCTGAACCACCGCTCGAACGCCAGCGCGCCTTGTTCCACAAGCATCGCGAGCCCGTCCTGAGCGCGGAGTCCGCGCGCCCGCGCGGCGCGCACCAGGGCCGTCTCGCCGCGGCGGTAGACCAGATCCAGCACCACGGCATCCTTGGAGAGCACGTCGACATCCACAGGCACGTCATCCCCACTCATGCCGATCGGCGTCGCGTTGACGACGATCGTGGCTGAACGCACGGCGTCCGCCGCCGAGTCAACGACGTCGATGCCGAGGCCGGCAAATCGCGCCGCCAGTGAGCGTGCTCGCTCCATACCGCGAGAATACAGGTACACCGCGCGCGGCTCCCACCGATTTATTGCATGAAGTACCGCGCTCGCGCCTCCACCGGCGCCGAGCACGGCGACGACGGGACCGCGCTCCGGGGCGCCCATGACTTGGATAGCGGCAGCCAGAAACCCGTCTGCGTCGGTGTTGTCGCCGACAAGCGCACCGTCCACTGCTGTCCAAAAAGTGTTGACGGCACCCACGGCGATTGCGGTGGGCGTCAGCCGGTCGCACGCCGCCATCACGTCAAGCTTGTATGGGATCGTGACGTTCCCGGCCGCACGCGTGCGCCGGAGCGATTCGATGGTGTCTTCCAAGGCCCGACGCGGAACATCGACGGCCTCGTACACCAGCGGAATGTTGGCGGCGCGGAGGGCCGCGTTCTGCATCTGTGGGGACAGCGAGTGTCCCAGCGGGTGCCCGAGCAGCGCCAGCCGCTCGGGTCGGGCTTTCACGTCGTGCCGGACGGGCGTTCGGCCGTGATGCGGTCGAACACGCGACGCACTTCACGATCCAGCTCGTCCGCGGTAGCGCGATACACCTCGAGTTCGCCGCCGATGGGGTCGTTGATGCCGCGCGTGGAAGCCCCGTGCGACGCGTAGTCGGTGAGCAGGAACGATCGACCGGCGCCGCCAAGTGCCTCGATTCGTTCGAGATGGTGCTGCGCCATGGCGAGGACGATGTCGGCATCGCGCGCCAGGTCCGATGTGAGCACCTGCGCGCGATGACTGCTGATATCGATGTTGCGCTCGATGCCCACGAGCAGTGCGCCGTCGGATGCCGGTGCGCCGTTCCACGCGTTGGTGCCTGCACTGGCAACGTCGATGTCAGTGATGCCCCGCTCGATGATCACTTTGCGTGCAATGGCCTCAGCCATCGCGCTGCGACAAGTGTTCCCGGTGCACACAAACAGAATGCGCATGCTGGTCACGCGTCTCCGATCATTTCCGGTACCGCCTCACGAAGCACCCGCGCCGACACTGCGCCGCGTCGAATGACGCGCGGGAAGCGACCCATGCAATCTACGACCGTGGACGGCTCGGATGGCTCCAGGCGGCCGCCATCCAGCACGCGCAGCGCGCCGCGCGCTACGGCGTCGCCCCACTGCGCCAGGATCTCGCCAGCGGTCATCGCCGGCGGCACGCCGGGCCGGTTGGCGCTCGTGGACGTGATCGGCTGGCCGTGCGCCTTGATCAGCCGCTGAATCGCCGGATGGCTCGTCCATCGCACCGCGATGCCGCCCTCGGGACCCCGCAGCGTGTCCGGCACTCGGCCGTGCCCTCCCGGCAGCACGAGCGTGATCGGACCCGGCCAGAAGCGGGCCGCAAGGGTTCCTGCATACGACGAGAGCTGCAGGTCGAGCCGCGAGACCATGTCGCTGCCGTCGATCAGAATGAGGAACGGCTTTCCCGGTTGCCGCCCCTTGAGCGTGATGAGACTCGCCACCGAATCACGATCGATAGCGCCGCCGAATCCGTAGACGGTCTCGGTGGGATACGCGAGCACTTTGCGCGCTTCCATCTGCTCGAGTGCCGGCGCAATCGCCGCATCGATTTCGTGCGGCGCCCAGAACGGATACGACAGCGTGTCGTGCTTCATCGGTGCGCGAACAACGCTTCGATGCGCTGAAAATCGTCCTCGTTGGTGACCTTCATGGTCCGCTCGCTACCCGGGACGATCCGAACGGGAATACCGATGCGCTCGCACAGCGCCGCATCGTCGGTGGCGTTGGCGCCGGCCCTTCGCGCCTCGCTGTGCGCGCGTTCGATCAGCGCACGCGGAAACCCCTGCGGTGTCTGCACCCGCCAGAGTCTGCTGCGATCGAGCGTCCGCGTCACCGCGCCCTCGTCATCCACTTCCTTGATGGTGTCGGACACGGGAAGTCCGGGGACGACACACTCGCCGGCGCGCGCCGTGGCAACGACACGGTCGACCATCGCTGCATCAATGAGCGGTCTCGCGGCGTCGTGCACCAACGCGATCGTCGCTTCATTCGGAAGATCCTCGAGTCCGTTGCGCGCGCTCTCTGTGCGTGTGGCGCCGCCCACGGAGAGCAGCAACCGGTCTACGTCGCACTGAAAGATCCAGGGCGGCGGATCCGCGACGTACTTCTGCGGCACGACAACGACGACGCTCACGACATCCGGCCGCGCCATGAACGACTGGAGGCTGTGGAGCAGCATCGGCTTCCCCGCCACCCAGCGGAACTGCTTCAGTTCCTCGCCGTCCGTGCGCGTGCTGGCTCCTCCGGCGACGATCACGACCCCGACGTCCCTCAGCATGTCATCCCGAGCGTAGCGAGGGATCTGCATTCACTACTGCAGATCCCTCGGTCGCTGCGCTCCCTCGGGATGACAATCCCTGGAACAATTTGGTGAACAAGTCACTCACTGACTTCACACCTACCACGTTTGCTGACGAGCGCGTGGGAACGCTGCGCTCGGAGACGAACACGCGCTTCATGCCAAGGTTCGTGGCCTCGGCGATGCGGCGTTCGACTTGCGATACTGGCCGGATCTCCCCGCCCAGACCGAGCTCGCCCACGAACACCGCGTCTGCTGGCGTGGGCTTGTCATAGACCGAGCTGGCCAGTGCGGCCGCAACGGCGAGATCGCCGGCGGGCTCCTGCATGCGGACACCGCCCACGACGTTGAGGAACACGTCCAGGTCGCCGAAGCGAAGTCCGGCGCGCTTCTCGAGCACGGCGAGCAACAACGACATGCGGCGCGAATCGAATCCCGCTGCGACGCGCTGCGGGGTTCCGAAGCCGGCCTTGGCAGCCAGCGCCTGTACTTCGATGAGAACGGGGCGCGTGCCTTCCATCAGCGCGGTCACGGCGCTGCCCGACGCACCGGCTTGGCGATCGCCGAGGAACAGTTCCGACGGATTGGAAACCGCCACCAGCCCCCGTTCCGTCATGCGAAACACACCGATCTCATCCACGCTGCCGAACCGGTTCTTCGTCGCGCGCAGAATCCTGTGGTCAAGGCTGCTCTCGCCCTCGAAGTAGAGGACGGTATCAACGATATGCTCCAGCGTTTTCGGACCCGCGATGCCGCCGCCCTTCGTGACGTGCCCGACGACGAACACCGTCGTGCCGCTGTCCTTGGCGAACCGCATGAGCCGCGCGGCGCATTCGCGCACCTGCCCCACGTTCCCGGGCGCCCCCTCGAGATCGTTTGTGAAGAGCGTCTGGATCGAGTCGACGATCATCACGTCCGGCTTCTTGCTCTCGGCTGTGCCGATTACGATTTCGAGATTCGTCTCGGTCAGGAGTTCGACGTCACCGGCGGACTCATCGAGCCGGTCCGCGCGCAGACGCACTTGAAGCGGCGATTCCTCGCCCGATGCGTACAGCGTGCGACGCCCGCTTTCCTGAAGTCGAGCGGCGATCTGGAGCAGCAGCGTCGACTTGCCGATGCCCGGCTCGCCGCCGATGAGGATCATCGAGCCCGGGACGATGCCGCCGCCGAGCGCAAAGTCGAATTCGGCAAGCCCGGTCTTCCACCTCGGCTCTTCACTGCCAACTACGTCCCGCAGCCGCGGCGTCTCAACTTGGGTCTTGGGTCTTGGGTCTCGGGTCTTGGGTCCGCGCTTCTTCGCGGCCACTTCCTCAACGAGTGTATTCCACTCCCCGCACACATCACACCGTCCCGCCCACTTGGCGTGGTCAGCGCCGCAATCCGTGCAGCGAAAGACCGTGCGGACTTTTCCGCTCACGGCTGCTGCTGGCGCGGACTCCAGTTCGCGAAGCGCGTGTACTGCTTGTAGAAGTGAAGGTTCACGTGACCGGTTGGGCCGTTGCGCTGTTTGCCGACGATGAGTTCCGCCTTGCCTTCGATCGAGTTGCCGTCTTTGTCCACTGGCCCGTCATACATCTCCTGCCTGAACAGGAACATGATAAGGTCGGCATCCTGTTCGATCGCACCAGATTCACGCAGATCGGACAATTGTGGTCTGTGGTCGCCGGTGCGCTGCTCCGGCGCGCGCGAGAGCTGCGACAGAGCTACGACGGGAACGTTCAGCTCCTTGGCGAGTGCTTTCAGCCCGCGCGAGATCTGGCTGACTTCCTGCTGACGGTTCTCCGCGGACGAATGGCCCTGCATCAGTTGCAGGTAGTCCACGATCACCATGCCGATATTCGAGTCGGCCTTGAGCCGGCGGGCCTTGGAACGCATTTCGAGCAGGGTCATGCTCGGCGAGTCGTCGATCCACACGGGCGCCGAACTCAGGATGCCCGCGGCTCGCGCCAGCATTGGGAACTCGTCGTCCCGCAGCATGCCGCGGCGCAGGCGCTGCGAGTCCACGCGCGCCTCGCTTGTGAGCATGCGCTGCACCAGCGATTCCTTGCTCATCTCAAGTGAGAAGAACGCAACCGGAACGTGATCTTCGATTGCTGCATGCTGCGCGATGTTGAGCACAAACGCGGTCTTTCCCATGGACGGGCGCGCCGCGATGATGATGAGGTCCGCCGGCTGGAAGCCGGACGTCATTTCGTCGAGATCTGAGAAGCCGCTGGCCACGCCCGTGATCGTCTTGCCGCCGCGCTGCAGGGCCTCGATGCGCTCCATCGTCGGCCACAGCAGTTCCTTGATGCGCATGAAGCCGTCGGCCTTGCGCTGCTGCGACACCTGAAAAATCTTCGACTCGGCCTCGTCCAGCAGCTCTACCGCCGTGCTCATGCCCGAGTAGGCGTCGTGCACGATCTGTGTGGACACCTGGATCAGCGTCCGCAGGATCGCCTTCTCGCGGACGATCTGGGCGTGATACTCGATGTTGGCGGATGTCGGCACCGCGTCCACCAGGTACCCGATGAAGTCCTTGCCGCCGGCGGCGTCGAGTTCGCCCTTGCGTGACAATTCCTCGGCCAGCGTCAGCGGATCGACGACACTCCCGCGCTCCGCGATCGACACCATCGCGCGATAGATGCGGCGATGGCGTTCGGCGTAGAACATCGAGTCGTCGACAAATTCCGCGGCGCGCATGACAGCATCCTGGTCCATGAGCATCGCGGACAGGACCGCTTGTTCGGCATCCTCGGAATACGGCGGCTGCCGATCCCGGAAGGGGTCACGGCTCAGCGACGGTGCTATCGAGTATTCGACGGGCGAGCTGGACATCTTCCCAGGTGGGTCGCTTCCAACCGGGGTTCCGGAGGAGTGCGGCGGGGTGATACGTCACAATCAGCGGGACACCGTGATACCGATGTAGCTGCCCACGAAGCTTACCGATTGCGAGCTTCGTTTCCAAGAGCGTTTGCGCGGCGAACGTGCCGAGCGCGAGGATCACTTTCGGCTGAAGCAGCTCGAACTGGCGAGCCAGGAACGGGCGGCAGGCGGTTACTTCGTCTGGCGCCGGATTCCGATTCCCCGGCGGACGGTGCTTGAGGACATTGCAGATAAAGACGTCTTCGCGTTTCAGGTCCACCGCCGCGAGGATCTTGGTCAGCAGTTGGCCTGCGGCGCCGACGAATGGCAGTCCCTGCTCGTCCTCACTTTGACCCGGCGCCTCGCCCACGACCAGGAACTTGGCCCTCGGGTTGCCGCTGCCGGGAACCGGGTTCTTCGCGGTGGAATGCAGCGGGCACTTCGTGCATGTCGCCACCGCCGCTGCCACGGCGTCGAGCGACTCGAGTTCTGCCAGCGCGCCGCTCGTGAACAACGAACGGTCCGGCGACCCGACGACGATCCCGCCGGGCAGCGTGTCGACCGATACGGCGGGCGCGGAGCCGACCGGCACTGGCTCGCGCGTCGCCGGCACAGGCACCTGCGCGTCCGTCGCGGTCGGCGCAGCTCCGGACTCACGAAGCACCGCGCGCCAATCGTCGCCCGTGGGCGCTTCGGCGACGGCGGTGGGCCGATTGGATGCCTCTGGGTGCAAAGCCGCCCGCGATTGCGGTCGTACCGCGCCGCCAGCGCCCATCAGCCGCATGGCCTCTTCGACGCTCAGCTCATCGAGCACGAGGTCGCGCTCGCCGGCTTCGCGGCGCTGCTCCAGGTACTGCCGCAGTTGGTCTCGGGCGTCCATTACAGGAGTCGCTCGACGCGGTCGAGGATGGCGTCCGCGACGTCGTCCTTGGACATCAGCGGTAGCGCCTCCGGCTTGCCGGTCGGCCGAAGGATCGTCACGCGATTCGTGTCCACGCCAAAGCCGGCGCCCGGCTCGGTCGCGTCGTTGACCACGATCATGTCCAGCGACTTGTCCTTGAGCTTCGCAGCGCCGTGCGTGAGCGCGTCATCCGTTTCCAAAGCGAAGCCAACGATCACCGAGCCCTTCTTTCGCTTTGCCGCCGTTGCGCGGAGGATGTCAGTCGTGGTCGCCAAGGGAATCGACGTCGGCTTCTTGCCCTTCTTGATCTTTGATGTGGCGGGTGCCGACGGCCGAAAATCCGCGGGCGCTGCGGCCATAATGAGTACGTCAGCACCCTTGAGGGCCTTTGCGACCGCGGTTGCCATCTGCTCCGTGGTCTCAACGCGCTCGACGCGGGGTCCAGTCGGGGCTGCGGCTGACATCGGGCCCGCGATGAGCGTCACGTTGGCGCCGCGCCGCCACGCCGCTGAGGCGATCGCAACGCCCATCTTTCCGGAACTGTGGTTCGACACGAAGCGGACCGGGTCGATCGCTTCGCGCGTGGGCCCCGCAGTCACAAGCACTGACCGTCCCTTGAGCGAGCCACCGCGATCGAGCAACCGGCCGACGTGCGCATGAATCGCTTCGGGCTCTGGCATTCGGCCCGGGCCCTCGCCTTCACCGGCGGCCAGCATGCCCTCGGCGGGATCAAGAACCTGATAGCCCAACTTCTTCAAATGCGCGACGTTGTTCTTCGTCTGCGGATGCGCCCACATGTGGTCGTTCATCGCGGGCACGAGCAGCACCGGCGCCTTGGTCGCCAACAGGATGGCCGTCAGCAGGTCGTCCGCCTGTCCGGTTGCGGCCCGCGCGAGGAAGTCGGCAGTCGCCGGCGCGACAACCACCGCGTCAGCGGCCTTGGCAAGCCTGATGTGCTCAAGCGCAGCGCCCGCATCGAACAGGCCGACCTTTGCCGGACGGCCGGTCAACGCTTCGAACGTCAGCGCACTGACGAACTCAGTCGCTGAGCGCGTGAGCACGGTGTCGACCTGTGCGCCTGCCTTCGTGAGCAGGCGCGCCAGCCACGCCGATTTGTAGCTGGCAATTCCTCCAGTGACGCCGAGGAGAACTGTGCGGCCGTCGTACGGGCGCACAGTGAGAACTACTCGCCGCGGCGGCGGGGGACGACGCGATAGTTGATCGCGCCGCTCGACAGCTCTTCCAGCGCGCGCGTGGTCAGCTTCTTCTCGCCCATCGCCGACCGGTCACGCGGGAACTCGTTCAGCACGCGCGCATACTTCGCGGCAACCAGCACACCGAGGTACTTGTTGGCTGCGTGACGCGCGATTTCCACCGGGGTAAAGACTCTCATTTCGATGATCCTTTCTTGATTTCTGTTTCCAGGCGATCGATCAACATGGCCACCTGCGTCCTGAGCCCTGCCACTCGGTCCCTGCTCGAGACTTCTGCGTCAACGATGGAGCAGATGCGCTGCACCGCTGCTTCGAGATCGTCGTTCACAACCACGTACTCGTACTAGTCCACCGACTGCAACTCCTGCAAGGCCGACTGCAAGCGGTTTGCCAGCTGCTCCGTCGACTCCGTCTTCCTGCTTTTCAGCCGCTCGAGCAGGACTTCAGCGCTCGGCGGCAATACGAACACAGTCACCGAATGCGGGAAGACGCGTGTGAACTGCACGGCGCCCTGCACGTCGATGTCCATGAGGACGTGCTTGCCGGTGCCGACCACCCGGAGCACCTCGCTGCGAAGCGTGCCGTAGAGGTTGCCATGCACTTCGGCCGACTCCGCGAACTCGCCCTGCTCCCGCTTGGCAACGAACGCCGACCGGGGCATGAAATAATAATCGATTCCCTCCACTTCGGTCGACCGGGGCGCTCGTGTTGTGCAGGACACCGAGTATCCGATGTCCGGCCGACGCTTGAGGAGCATCTTGGCGATGGTCGTTTTGCC
>JANNRQ010000025.1:0-6340 GCA_031401495.1 Gemmatimonadota bacterium | reverse complement strand
GAGTCGCCTGACTGCGGTGGCTTTGCTGTTCGCGGCGAGCGCGTTCGCGCAAGCGAAGGACGATTCGCTGCGCGTCATCTTCTTCGACGTGGGGCAGGGCGACGCCGCGCTGATCAGGACGCCCGATGGCAAGAACATCCTCATCGATGCGGGACCGAGCGGCGAGCGCATCGTGGAGCACTTGACCGTGCTTGGCATCAAGACCGTGGACCTGATGATTGCCTCGCATAATCACGCGGATCATATCGGCGGCATGGCAGCGGTATTCGGAGCCGTGAAAGTGCGCGAGTACATTGACAACGGCCTGCCGGCGCTGACCAACGCGTATCGCCGCACGGTTGATGCGATCGAGAGTCAGAAGGGGTTGACGCTGCGCGCCGCGGATGCCCGTACGTTTCGTGTGGGCAAGGCGGTCCTTCGGATCCTGGCGCCGCCGCACACCGACGACAAACAGAACAACAATTCCATCGGCGTTGTCGTCCAGTACGGTGCGTTCAGGGCGCTCTTCACGGGCGACGCCGAGGAACTGGAACTCGGACTGTGGCGCGTCACGAACCGGCTGGGCCCGGTGAACCTGTTGAAGGCGTCGCATCACGGGAGCGCGAACGGCATCAGTTCCGAGTGGGCTACGCTGGTGTCACCCCGCGTCGTCGTGATCTCCGTGGGCGCGAACAATCCATATGGACACCCGTCCACCGAGGTACTGCTGGCGTGGTCGGCGATGGGTTCACTCGTCTATCGCACTGACGCTGTCGGAACAGTGACCGTGAGTGCGGCGGAGGACGGCGGCATGAGCGTCACAACCTCGAGCGGCCTGATGCCGTGGGTGGCGAAATGACGGACGCGACGGCGCGGTTCGTGGTCGACCGGCGCGAGGGGCAGACCCTCGTCATCGAGGACGCAACCGGCGCGATGATTGACGTGCCCGCGAACGAATTGCCGTCGAATTGCCGCGCTGAGGGCGCGGTCCTCGAGGTTCCCATGACGCACGGCGCGCCGAACTGGGGAGACGCGAAGCGAAATCGCGCAGAGGAGCGGCGAATCCTGAAGGACCTGGGCGCGCGCCTGGACCGGTTGCGGCGCAAGGACCCGGGCGGCGACGTCGAACTCTGAGGGCTACGCGTCGGCCGCTGCGCCGCTCCACAGTCGGAATCCGCCTGTGAACGCGTTGGCGTTGGTGCCTCGCTTGGTTTTGGGTGGCAGCTTTTCGATGCGCTTTGCGTTTCCGCCGCCGAGCACGACGTAGTCCACCACGAACGCGTCGATGAACAGCGCGACGATGTCGCCGACGTGTTTTCTCCAGACTTTCTTGCCGCGCTTCTTCATGCCCGCTTCGCCGAGGTACTGCTCGTAGGTGTGATCGTTCTTGTAGGGCAGGTGCGCGAGCTCAAGTGGGAAGACGACGCCGTCGCGCACCATGGCGGAGCCGAGGCCGGTGCCGAACCCGAGGAAGAGCATGTTGCCGCCGACGTAGCTGCCCAGGGCTTGCATGGCGGCATCGTTGATGATTCGGACGGGCTTGCCGAATGCCTTCTCGAAATCGAACCGCACCCAGCCCTTGCCGAGGTTGTGGGGCTCGCGACCGATCTTGCCGTTGACGACGGGCCCGGGGAAGCCCATGGAGACGTTGTCGAACTCCCAGGTCGTGGTCGCCTCGGTTACAGCGCGCGCCATGCGCGCGGGCGTGAGGTCTTTGCCGGAGGGGATCTTCAGCGGCTCCTTCTGGCCTGTGGCGTGCAGTTTCACGTTTGTCCCACCAACGTCAATGACCAGCGTTCTCATCTGCAAGCAGGGTACAGGGTGTAGGGTACAGGGCTAGGGTATAGGCCTTTCACCCTTCGCACCTGTCCGGGAACGCGCGTTCCGACGATAATCTCTAACATGCGCGTCCTCATGTTCGGCTGGGAGTACCCACCGTATGCCGCCGGAGGGTTGGCTACGGCCACCATCTCCCTGGCCCACGGACTGGAGAGACACGGGCATGAGGTGACGCTGGTTGTGCCGTTTCCCGCAGCGGCGGGTCCGGGCGGGGTACGGGTTGTGAGCGCGTCGGACGTGTCTCCAAACCTGCGTGTGCTGCGGGTGACGTCGCCGCTGTCGCCGTACGCGTCGAGCTCGATGCCGACGGCGCCATGGGCGCGGCGCACGGGACCGACGGCGTATCGCGACACGCTGTTCGAAGACGTGGAGGACTATGCGATCGCTGCGCGCCGCATCGCTGCGGAGAATCCCCACGACGTCATTCACGTGCACGACTGGATGACGTATCCGGCGGGGCGCGAGGCGCGGGCGGTGTCCGGTAAGCCGCTCATTGCGCACATCCATGCCTTGGAACACGACCGATCCGGCGACTGGGCCAATCCAGGAATCCTCGAGCGCGAGCGCGTTGGCTTGCGCGCCGCTGATCGCGTGATCGCGAACAGCTACGTCACCAAGCGGCAGGTCGTGGAGCGCTACGGTGTGCCCGACGACCATGTGGACGTGGTGCACTGGGGAATCGAGCAACCGGATCCGGCCGACAAACGGCTTCAGTCGCCGTTCGGCGACGGGGTGCCGATCGTCGCGTTCGTCGGGCGCTTGGCGATGCAAAAAGGGCCGGACTACTTCATCGAAGCGGCGGCGAAGGTTGCCGCACTGCATCCAACGGTGTGCTTCGTGGTGGGTGGCACCGGCGACATGCTGCCTCGCCTGTTCAATCGCTGCATCGAGCTGGGGATTGCGCATCGAGTGTACTTCACCGGCGGCCTGTCGCGCGCGCCGACACCGAGCGTCTCTACCGCATTGCCACGGTCGTGGTCATGCCGTCGGTCAGCGAGCCGTTCGGACTCGTGGCGCTGGAGAGCCTGCGCGCGGGAACGCCGGTGATCATCTCGAGAAACTCCGGGGTGGCGGAGGCGATTGCGAATCTCCTGACCGTGGATTTCTGGGACGTGAACGACATTGCCGACAAGATGCTGGCGGTGGTCAACGACGGGGTGCTGGCGCGTGAGCTGCGCGAACGTACCAGCGAAGAGCTTCGCGACCTGCGACTCGGCGTCGATGAGCCGGCGCGTTTGACATCGGAGACCTACGCCGCGGCGGTCGACTGATGGACGTGTGTTTCTATTTCCAGCTCCACCAACCGAAGCGGGTTCGCCGGTATCAGGTGTTCGACATCGGTTCGGGCGGCGACTATTTCGACGAGGCCAAGAACCGCGACACGCTGCGCGGTGTGGCCGAGCGTTGCTACGTGCCGGCGGTCGAGATTCTCACCCGGCTGTCGCAGGGCGAGGGCGCGCGCGTATCGATGAGCATCAGCGGCGTGCTGGTCGAGCAAATGAAGGCATACGCGCCCAAGGCGCTGGCCGGGATTCAGGCGTTGGTGCAGAGCGGTGGCGCCGAGCTGCTGAGCGAGACGAGTCATCACAGCCTGTCGTCGCTGCGGAACAATGACGAGTTCGCTGATCAGGTGCGCCTGCACCGCGACCTGATGAAGCGCACCTTCGGCGTTGAGCCCAAGGTCTTTCGCAACACCGAGCTGATCGTGAGCGACGCGCTCATGCCGGTGGTGGCTGCGCTGGGGTTCGACGCGATGATGGTGGAAGGCGCGGACACGATACTCGGTTGGCGCTCACCCAACTTCGTGTACGGGTCGAAGTCGGCGCCGGCGCTGCGATTGTTGCCGCGCAACTACCGACTGAGTGACGATGTCGCGTTCCGATTTACGGCGCGTGACTGGAGCGAATGGCCGCTCACTGCGGACAAATACGCGGCATGGATCGCCGCGAACCCCGGCGACGTGGTCAATGTCTTCATGGATTTCGAGACTCTGGGCGAGCACCAGCACGCGGATAGCGGGATCTTCGACTTTCTGCGTGCTCTGCCGGCCGCGCTCAAGCGCAACGGCGTGCGGATGGTGACCCCGTCGGAGTTGGCCACGCGCAAACCAGTCGCTCTGCTGTCGTTCCCCGGCGCGATGTCGTGGGCGGACACCGAACGTGACGTCAGCGCTTGGCTGGGCAACGGCCTGCAGCATGCCGCGCATGAGCGCTTGTACGCGCTGCGGGACTCGGTACTCGGCACTAGGGACTTGGCGCTGATCGCGACGTGGAGAGATCTCTCCACCAGCGACCACTTCTACTACATGAGCACGAAGTGGCACGCGGACGGCGACGTGCACACGTACTTCAGCCCCTATGCGACGCCATACGATGCGTACATCTCGTACATGAATGTCATGCGGGATCTGGAGCAGCGCATAGCAAAGATCGCCAGGGGACTGAAGACGCGAGACGCAAGACCCAAGACCCAAGACCCAAGACCCAAGACCCAAGACCCAAGACCCAAGACCCATAAGCCAAGAGCCAAGACCCAAAGCGCAGCGAAGGCGAAGGCGAAGACCAAGGCGGCGAAGCGCAAGAAATGAGCGCCGAGTCCGATCGACTGCGCGAAGATGCGCAGCGCGTGAAGAACTGGAAACGTTGGGGGCCGTATCTCGCCGAGCGTCAATGGGGCACAGTGCGCGAGGACTACTCGGCCGACGGCAACGTGTGGAGCGCGTTCACGCACGATGCGTCGCGGAGCCGAGCGTATCGCTGGGGTGAGGATGGACTGCTTGGCATCTGCGATCGCGAGTGTCGCATGGCGTTTGCGCTGGCGCTCTGGAACGGGCGCGACCCGATCCTCAAGGAGCGCCTCTTCGGGCTCACCGGTGACGAAGGCAATCACGGCGAGGATGTGAAGGAGCAGTACTTCTACCTCGAAAGCACGCCGACGCACTCATATATGAAGGCGTTGTACAAGTATCCCCAGGCCGAGTTTCCATACGCCGGCCTCGTGACGGAGAGCAAACGGCGGAAGCGGACGGACGCCGAGTTCGAGCTGTCGGATACCGGGATCTTCAAGGACAACCGCTACTTCGATGTGCAGGCGGAGTTCGCAAAGGGCGGGCCGAACGACATTCTCATCACGCTCACGGTCGTGAATCGCGGCCCGGATGAGGCCGCCCTCACGCTGCTGCCGACGCTGTGGTTCCGGAACACGTGGGTCTGGGGCAGGGGCAAAGAGCCTGCACCCCGCATGTTTTCGAGTGACGGGAACACGATCGCGACCGATCACCCGACGTTCGGCCGCTTTCGCTTTAGTGCCAATGACGACGGCCCGGCGCCCGAAGCGCAGGTGTTCACCGAGAACGACACGAACGACGAGCGCCTGTTTGGCGGCAAGAACCGCACGCCGTTCGTGAAGGATGCGTTTCACCGCTTCGTGGTGAACGGCGAGAAGCGCGCGGTGAACCCGGCAAAGACGGGAACCAAGGCCGCGTATGTGTACCATCTCGCGTTGGCCTCCGGGGCTCGAGCCGAGCTCAAGCTGCGGCTGTCACTCGAGGCGGAAACGCCGAAGCGAGAGTTCGGCAAGGCGTTCGACGAGACGTTTGCCCTGCGGAAGCGGGAAGCGGATGAGTTCTACGACAAAGTCCTGCCGAGTGACTCAACCGGCGACGAACGCCAGGTGGCACGCCAGGCCTATGCGGGATTGTTGTGGAGCAAACAGGCCTACCACTACAGCGTCCACGATTGGCTGGAGGGTGACCCCGCGTTCGCAGAGCCGCCCAAGGAGCGGTGGAAGGGCCGCAACCGGAACTGGCAGCACTTGTTCAATCGCGACGTCATCTCGATGCCGGACAAGTGGGAGTACCCGTGGTACGCGGCGTGGGACCTCGCGTTTCAGATGGTGCCGTTCGCGCGCATCGACCCGAACTTCGCCAAGGACCAACTGATCCTGTTCCTGCGCGAGTGGTACATGCACCCCAACGGGCAGATCCCGGCGTACGAATTCGCGTTCGGCGACGCCAACCCGCCGGTGCATGCGTGGGCGGCGTGGCGCGTGTACAAGATGTCGGGCCGCCGCGGCGAGAGGGATCACACGTTCCTCGCGCGCGTGTTTCACAAGCTGATCGTCAACTTTGCCTGGTGGGTGAACCGCAAGGACGAGAACGGGAAGAACCTGTTCGGTGGCGGCTTCCTCGGCCTCGACAACATCGGCGTCTTCGACCGCAACCAACCGTTGCCCACGGGGCAGTATCTGGAGCAGGCGGACGGCACTGCGTGGATGGCGTTCTACGCGGCGACCATGCTCTCGATCTCGCTGGAGTTGGCGACGCACGACCCGTCGTACGAGGACATGGCGTCGAAGTTCTTCGAGCACTTCGTAGCGATCGCGGACGCGATGAACGCCGCCGGCGGCACGGGGATGTGGGACGATCAGGACGGGTTCTACTACGACCAACTGCCCGTGGACGGCGCGCGCCGTCCGCTGCGCGTGCGGTCGATCGTGGGCGTCATCCCGCTCTTCGCGTGCG
>JANNRQ010000024.1:0-7098 GCA_031401495.1 Gemmatimonadota bacterium | reverse complement strand
AAGAGCTGCTGCAGATCGCGGGGCAGCAACAGCCGACTCCAGACGCAATCCTCCGGGTTGGCGATGTGGGCGAGCACCTGCGCCTTCACCGCCGCCTCCACTTCAGGCATCGCGTCGCCCTTCTGATCGAGCGCCAGGTTCTTGAAGAACAACGTCAGGCGATCGAACGGCTCGGCCAGGCCGAGTTGACGCATCGCTGCGCCTTCGCAGTAGATCTGAATGAAGCCCGGCGCGTAGCCGGCCTCCCCCGTCGTCACTCGCAGTGTGGCCTTCTCGAAGTCAGCCAGCGATTCGACCGCGAAGATGAAGCGAAAGACCGTGTCGCCACCGTCGGCCGTCGTGCCCTCCGTCCACCGCACCGGATTCCGGAACATCAGTGTCAGCTTGCCGCTGCTGCCGAGGAATCGGTTCTGCTCGACGGCGGCGGTCATCGCGGTATCGCCTACGCATCGAGCCGCCGTTAGCGGATCGGTCGCCAGCAGAAGGTGGTCGAACGGGACCATCCGGCTCTGTCCCTCCGAGCGGTAGCGCACGACGCCGCGTGCGGGATCCACCTGTTCGACCTGCGCACCGAGCCGGATGTCGACCCCGATCTCCCGATTGATCTGCGCCAGTTCTTCGGTCACCCGCCAGAGGCCCGGCTTGACGAAACCGTAGTAGCCATCAAAGACGGAACCGGAGTCCATCACCGGGAGGGTGAAGGCGGAGTACGGTTCGTGGAGCGAGACCGGCCCGCTCTCAGTCACCGTCATCCCCATGTAGATCTTGGTGCGCTCCGCGGTGAAGTAGTGGTCGAGCAGATCTTTGGCGCTGCCACTGATCCACAGCCGGGTGAGCGCGTCACCCAAGTGGTCGCGGGCGGTGGCGAGACTGGGCGGCGTGGCCCTGCGATAGCCTTCCTGCAAATAGGCCACGACCCGCGCCTCGTCGGCACGAAAGCCGGCGACATCGCCACGCTCGCCCCACCGGGATCTCAGTTCCCGATCCAACTCATGAGGGTCGCGATGGATCCAGGCGCTCGCATCTGGCGATGGGAAATAGACGCGCTTGGCCAGGTTCGGAACAAAGGTCTCGAGCCGCTCGGCCAGCCCGGTCTCACGAAAGATGAAGTCCGGCATCAGGCCCAGGACGGAGGCGCCGAGGGCGTACGGCTGTGTGCGACCGTCAATGGTCGCGACTTCGGAGATGCACGCACCACCGGCGCGATCAGCCCGTTCGAGCAGCGTGACCTGACAGCCGGCTCGCCTGAGGTAGTGCGCAGCGACCAGGCCATTGATGCCGGCACCGACGACGACCATTGCGGGCTTCATGGGTACGCGCGAGGTGTTGGTTTGCGAGCTGCGGTCGGACTCGCGCAGAAGATGATGTTGTGCTCCGGGCACTACAAGCTGGCGCGGCGATTTCCCGGAGGCGCCTTGCGTTGGGATCGCCGAATTCGCGCTGCTCGACGCGAGTGCGTCAGGTCACTCGACCGGGATGGTCTCCAGCACCCGGTTAGAAAAGAAAAAGGCACTGGAGGCGTTATCGCCACCGGTGCCAGTGTCTTAGAAGTCGGGACGGCGGGATTTGATGTGCAGCGGCGCAGCGAAGCGAGCCGCAAGAACCACATCCTGACGGAACCGACTGCGGCCAAAGGCCGCTAGTCGGGACGGCGGGATTTGAACCCGCGACCCCCTGAACCCCATTCAGGTGCGCTACCGGACTGCGCTACGTCCCGAGGAGACATAATGTAGCGAAGCCTGCGCGTAACGCGCGATTTCGCACGCGGCCTGTCCTGAGATGATTCGCTCCAATGTGCGTTCAAATGGTGACGTCCTGGCGCGATGGCAACCTAGCGTGGACCGGTGTCCCATCGCGCAACCCGCACACCGCCGAGCATATTATGGGCATGCCTGCTGCCGTCACGAGCTGGACCGTCGAGATGCTGGACGCGCTGGAGGACGACGGCCAGCGCTACGAGATCATCGACGGCGAGCTGTTCGTGACGCCGGTGCCATCGGATGTGCACCAGTTCATCGTCCTCGAGTTCGCAACCCGCCTGCACGCCCACCTCCGCTTGGCGGGCATCGCACGGACAGTCGTCTCCCCTGCGGACGTCCGCAAGCCAAACCGCACGCGAAACCGCGTCCAGCCGGACGTCTTCGTGATTCGACTGTTCGACGGAAAGCGCCCCGCCTATCCGTACGCGCTTAGCGACCTGATGCTCGCCATCGAGGTAGAGTCGCCCAGCAACCCCGAGCTGGACTACCGCGTGAAGCGCGCACTGTACCTCAAGCACGGCGTCCCGGAGTACTGGGTGGTGAACCCCACTGCCCGGATCGTCTCGAGGTTTCGCACCGTCGAAGACCCGGGCGAGGTCTTCAACGAGCGCATCACTTGGCAGCCGGACGGCATCCCGCAGCCGCTGGAGATTGACCTGCCCGCCCTCTTCACGGACGCGCTGGACTAGACTCGCGTGTCGACATGCCGCCGATCCGCGTCGACACTCTCTCGGTGGATTAGCCGCTACCCGAAGATCGCGGAGACGTCGAGCGTCAGCGGCGCCGACGCTCCCGCCGGCCACCACGTCATCGTGTCGCCACTGCGCTCGTCAACTCGCCCGGTCGCAATCGACGTGATCGTCTGCGACTCAGGGTCCACGATCCAGTACTCGGGGATGCCGAGTCCCATATAGAAGCGGCGCTTGTGCTCGCGATCGCGCCGCCGCGAAGATGGCGACAAGATCTCCACGACGAGAATTGGAAGGGGTGCGGTGCGCCACGTCGCGTGGCGGTTTCCCTGCGGCTGCCGGATCTGCAAGTCAGGCTCCACTTGCGAGTCCGTGAGCTGAATGACCGACCTGGGACGGTAGATCAGACCCAGCCCATTGCGCTGCACGAACGGATCCAGAATCCGTGCCAGCCTCGCTGCGATGGTATCGTGACCGTCCGTCGGTGCGGGAGGCGTCACGAACAACTCGCCGTGTATGAGCTCGTATGTGTTGCCGTCTTCCGGCAGGCTGTCGAGCTCCTCCAACGTCCATTGCTTGGTCGCGAATGGCACGGCCATATCCCTGCCCTCCCCGGCGTGATGTCCTTGATGCGCACGGGCCGAGGATACCAGCACGCATCCGGAATGCGTCACCAAACGATCGCGGAACGTGCCACGCGATTGCGACGCACACCCCATAGCCGAGCCTACCCTCGGCGGGGGTGCCGAGTCAAGGGCTTTGGTGATCCTGAAATGCGCAACGACGCGCGGGGACGTAAAATTTGTGAATCTCCTTACCAACGAAACATGAAAGCCTCGCGCACCCTGGCGATCGCTCTGTCGGTCGCCGCCGCCTGTAACAGCATTGACGCCCAACAGCTCCTGGCCGCCGAACGCGCCCGCATCGACAGCGCCGTTACCGCGGTGCTCACCGCAACGGGCGCGCCCAGCGCATCAATCGCCGTCATCCGCGGCGGCGAAATCGCCTACGAGCGCGCGTACGGCGACGCCCGCATCAACCCGGCCGACCCCGCCACGACCGCGATGCGCTACAGCATCGGGTCCGTCTCCAAACAATTCACGGCGACCGCCCTCCTCCTCCTCGCCGAGGACGGCAAGCTCTCGCTGGACGACAAGATTGCGAAGTGGTTCCCCGCTCTCACGCGCGCCAACGAGATCTCCATCCGTCAGCTGCTCTCGATGACGGCCGGCTACCAGGACTATTGGCCGCAGGACTACGTCTTCACCGACATGCTGCGCCCAACCACATCAGCGTCGATCATGCAGCGCTGGGCAGGCAAAGCGCTCGACTTCGATCCCGGCACCAAGTGGCAGTACAGCAACACGAACTACGTGATCGCGGGCGCCATCATCGAACGCGCTTCCGGCATGTCCGTCATGGACTTCATGCGCCAGCGCATCTTCACGCCGCTCAGAATGACGTCCGCCTTCGACGTCGACGCGGGGCCGCTCGGCCCGTCTGACGCCGGCATGTACATGCGCAGCGCCGTTGGCCCGCTCCGCGTCGCCCCAAAGGAAGGCAAGGGCTGGCTCTTCGCCGCCGGACACCTCGGCATGACCGCGCACGACTTGGCGCTCTGGAACATCGCGGTCATGAACCGCAGCCTGCTCAAATCCGCATCGTACAAACAGCAGCAGACGCAAATGCTGCTCGAGAACGGCATCGCATCAGCCTACGGGCTTGGCGTGAGCCTCGGCGCGCCCGGCGGACGCAAGCGCGTGTCGCACGGTGGCGCAGTGTCCGGCTACACAACCACCAACGAGATTTACCCCGACGAGAAAGTCGCCATCGTCGTCTTCACCAACATCTATCCCGGCGCCGCGGGCGCGCCCGGGCAGATCGCGGGCGGCATCGCCGATGTCCTTTTCGCGCAGACGAGCGAGGTCGCCGACAAAGCCCGCGAGCAGGCACGCCGCATCTATGACTCCCTCGCCAAGGGGACCATCGATCGTGCACTCTTCACCGCCGACTGCAACGCGTACTTCAACGCCGAGGTGTTGGCAGATTACGCAGCCAGCCTTGGACCGCTCGGCACGCCGACGGAATTCGTGGCCGAGGGCGAGTCACTGCGCGGTGGCATGACCATCCGTTCCTATCGTGTTCGCGCCGGCCGTCTCGTGCTCGATCTCACCACGATGACGCAACCCGGTGGACTCATTGACCAATACCTCATCGCCCGAGCCGGCTAATGACTCTCCGAAAATTTCTCGTCTATCTCGTCATTCTCGGAGGCGGCGCGTGGGGCGCCAACGAGTACCGCACCAAGCGTGAGGACAGTGCCGCAGCGGCCAACGCCGAGCCCGGTGCTGAAGCTGAAGCAACGGCGGCACCGGCAACGAAATCGCTCGGGCCTGCGCGCACGGTCGGCGGCGACGTGCCGGCGGCCCCAAGCGGCCCGGAGGTCCGCATGCTCTTCATCGGCAATAGCCTCACGTACACGTGGGCCATGCCGCAGATGCTCACGGGCCTCGCGCGCGCCGGCGGGGTCAACCTCATCACCGAGCAGCATGCCCCGGGCGGAACACGCCTGGTGGAGCACGCCAACTCTCCCGTCGTGCATCGACTGCTGGACGCCGGCGGCTGGACCACCGTCGTGCTGCAGGAGCAAAGCCAGTGGCCCGCGTTCAATGAGTCGCAGGTTCGCGCAGACGTCGACGTCCCGGCCTTCGCACTCGCCCAGCGCGCCCGCGCGGGCACTCCGAGAGTCCGGATTCTCTTCTACGGAACGCCTGCCAACAAGCACGGCGACCCACGGAACTCGGCCAACATCCCTGAGGTCAGTACTTATGAAGGGATGCAATCCCGCATCACGGCGACGTATCGCCGCCTGGCGCGCGACAACGGTGGCCTGATGATTCCGGCGGGCGATGCGTGGGCCGCCGTGCGACGGAGCCGCCCCGACATCGAGTTGTACGGCGACGACGTACACCCCAGCAAAGCCGGCGCCTACCTGATTGCGTGCGTGTTCTACGGCGCAGCGTTCGCGCGAAGCCCCGAGGGTTCACCGTTTACCGCAGGCCTCAGTGCTGACGTCGCTGCCACACTTCAGGCCGCCGCCTGGAACGCCGTCATCGACGCGGCTTCGCAGCGCTAGCGGACTGGCGCGGCGCAGGGTCCGCACGATAATCTCTGTCAGCCGACTCCCACGACTCCCCTCCCTCGGAGACCGATCGTGTCCAGCAAGAAAGTCTCGCGCCGCCAATTCGTGAACGACGCCGCAAAAGCATCCGCTTCCATTGCCATCGCGAACGCCGGGTTCCCGACCATAGTCCCGCGCCACGTGCCCGGCGGCCCCGGCTTCACGCCGCCCAGCGCGCTGCTCAACATCGCGGTCGTCGGTGTGGGCGGCATGGGCAGCGGCAACGCCGAGGGCGTCGTCACCGAGAATCTGGTGGCGTTCTGCGATGTGGATCCGGCCTACATGGAGCGGAACATCATGGGCGACGGACGCCCCACAACGCGCGAGCCGAGTCCGGAGCGCGTGGCGCTCAGGGCCAAGTACCAGAAGGCGAACAAATACGTGGACTTCCGCGAAATGCTGACCAAGCAGCGCGATCTGGACGGTGTCATCGTCGCGACGCCCGACCATATGCATGCCGCGATCGCTGCGGCCGCGATGCGAGCCAAGAAGCACGTCTTCGTGCAAAAGCCGCTCACGTGGTCCGTCTATGAATCGCGGTTGCTGCGTCGTCTGGCGAAGGAGAACAAGGTCGTCACGCAGATGGGCAACCAGGGCCACTCACGCGAGGGCACGCGACGCATCGTCGAGTGGGTGCGCGCTGGCATCCTCGGCGACATCAAGGAAGTGCACATCTTCACGGATCGCCCCGCGCGATTCTGGGCGCAGGGCCTGCCCCGCCCAGTCGCACCCGCGGTGAACCCGAACGCGGTTCAGGGAATCGGACCCGGTGCAGTGCTGCGCAGCGGCAACGTCGGTGGCGTCACCAACGCACTGCGCGCTGCGCTGGTGAATGCAGATGTCACGCCACCGCAGGGCCTTCGCTGGGACCTGTTCCTCGGCGCCATCGCGGAAGATGTGCCGTATCACCCCGTCTACCATCCGTTCACGTGGCGCGGTTGGGTGGACTTTGGCGCCGGCGCACTCGGCGACATGGGCGCTCACTTGATTGACCAATCGTACTGGGCGCTGGAACTGACCCAGCCCACTTCTATAGAAGCGACGTCCTCCCTGTGGGGCATGGAGACGATTCCCGTCCCGGCGGGCGCGCCACCCGAAGCGCGGCCCACGCAGCGGCAGGTGTCGTTCCCGATGGCCAGCACCGTGCACTACAACTTCCCGTCCAACGGCAAACGCGGGCCGGTGAAGCTCAACTGGTACGATGGTGGACTGTATCCGCCGCGGCCCGAGCACCTGCCGGACGAAGTGCAGTTTGTCTCAGAAGGCGGCGGCATTCTGATTGGCAGCAAGGGCATTATCCTGCACGAGACGTACGGCGACAACCCGCGCGTCTTCCCGGTGGCGGTCGCTGAAGAAGCGGCCGCCGTGCCCCGCACCGTCGATCGCATCGTTGAGAGCCACACGATGAACTGGGTTCGCGCGTGCAAGGGCGAGACGCAGGCGAGTTCACCGTTCGAGTACGCCACCC
>JANNRQ010000023.1:0-1600 GCA_031401495.1 Gemmatimonadota bacterium | reverse complement strand
TCGGCCTGCAACGGCACCAACACGCGATCACTGGCAGCCAGCACCGCCTGGACGATCGGGCCAAGGCCCGGCGGCGTGTCTACGACCACGGCATAGCCCCGCTGCACTGCGAGCGCAAACAACTCCTTTAGTTTCGGCGAGGAGGCGACCATTTGTGAGTACGAAACGTGGTCACCCGAGTCCGAGACCGACCCCGCCATCAGCACCCGCAGAAAGGGCAGGGACGTGCCCCGCACGATCTCCGGCAGGGTCTTGGTACCCTCCAGGTAGTCCGCGATCCCCCCGCCCTCGTTCCGCAGGCCCAGGCCAAACCGAACGGAGCCTTGGGGATCGACGTCTGCCAGCAGGGTGCGTACGCCCCGTTTGGCCAGCGCCGCAGCGAGGTTGATCGCGGTTGTCGTCTTGCCCACCCCGCCTTTTTGGCTGACGATCGCGAGCGTTCCCTTCATTGTGCCTCGGCGGCAGGCGCCGAGCCAGTCTCGGAGTCCCCGCGGAGCTTCGCTAGCGTTGATTCAGCATGCTGGACCCACTGCGACATGCCTTCGCCAGTCGGCGACGCATCGAGGAATGACTGCAGATGCGTCATGGCGCCGGCGCTATCGCCGCGTTTGAGCAGCAAGAACGACAGTCCGTAGTGAGCGCCGGACTCATGGGGCGCGAGCTGGAGTGCGCGGCGGTACGAGCGAATCGCGTCCTCAACCCGGCCGGTCTTCGAGTAAGCAATGGCAATGTTCACCAGGATGGTGGCGTTCTGGGGCTGGTCGCGTTGTGCGAGGCGATAGGAAGTAAGCGCGGCCTCAAAATCGCCCTGCCGCTCCAGCGCCATGGCTTCGTTCAAGTAGTCAACGCGGCGCTGACCTGGCGCCTTCGTCGACTTTCCACCCAGCAAGCGGCCCCACCAGGACATGCGGCGGCTGAGGAAGGATTTTGGCAGGCGCGGCGCGCAGGATGCGCACCTTGGGCTAAGCTACCGTTTCTCAAAGCATGACACAACGGCGCGCCGCTGCGTAGGTTACGCCCATGTCGCCGCGCCGCACGAGCTTCGATCAAGCCAAGGGCGTCATCAATGTCGAGTGGCCCTTTTTCGGTGAGCTGTCCCGCGGGCTGGCCCTCAAGGTGTCACGGGCGTACGACCCCGAGATTGTGCTCGGTATCGCAACGGCAGGCGTCATTCCCGGCGCCGTCATCGCCGCCATCCTGAATCGCGAATTCCATTCGATGGTGGTCAGCCGTCGCTTTCACGCCGACACCGTGCGGGCCACGCCGGCCGTTCTCAGCGCCGCGCCGCCTGAAACGCGTGGCCGCAGGGTCCTGATTGTGGACGAGACCTGTGACACCGGCGACACCATTCGCCTCGCGGTCGCGGCGGTTCGCAATGCGGGCGCAGCCGACGTTCGCACCGCGGTGGCCTTCAAGACGGGTTCCTACAAGCCCGACTTCCACGCCCTCGCGACCGAAAGCACGATTATCCTGCCGTGGGATCGTGAGATTCTCGTTGACGGCGAACTGGGTCCCAATCCGCTGTACGCGGATGCTCTGAAGGATTAGCGAGGAGCGAGGAGCGAGGAGCGAGGAGTTTTTGCAGTGCCTCCTCGCTCCT
>JANNRQ010000022.1:0-4521 GCA_031401495.1 Gemmatimonadota bacterium | reverse complement strand
GCCGCGCTTGATGGCCATCGGGTTGGCGCCAGCCGTGACGTTCTTGAGTCCTTCACGGAAGATCGCCTGAGCCAGGACCGTGGCGGTGGTGGTGCCGTCGCCGGCGATGTCGCTCGTCTTGGTGGCGACTTCCTTCACCATCTGCGCGCCCATGTTCTCGATTGGATCGGAGAGTTCGATCTCCTTGGCGACCGTCACACCGTCCTTCGTGATTGTCGGCGCACCGAACTTCTTGTCGATGACGACATTGCGGCCCTTGGGGCCGAGCGTGACCTTGACGGCCTCCGCGAGTTTATCGACGCCGCGCTTGAGGCCCGCGCGCGCTTCGACGTTGAAATGGAGTTCTTTAGCAGCCATTGGAATGTTCCTTAGGAGATGATCGCGAGGACGTCGGACTCGCGGAGGATGAGGTACTGATTGTTGTCGATCGTGACTTCGGTGCCGCTGTATTTCCCATACAGCACCTTGTCGCCGACCTTCACTTCCATCGGGACGCGCTTGCCGTCCTCAAACTTGCCGGGACCGACAGCGATGATCTCGCCCTGCTGCGGCTTTTCCTTCGCGGTGTCCGGGATGTAGAGCCCGCCACGCATCTGCTCCGTCTCTTCCAATGCGCGGACGACAACGCGGTCGGAGAGCGGATTGACCTTCTCGCCAGCTTTTCCCTTGGTAGCCATACGCCTCGTGCCTCGCTCTCAGTGAGCTGAGGTTGATGAATGGTGACTGGTGGTTAGCACTCAATTCAGTTGAGTGCCAACGATCCTATTAATGTAGCTCAGCGGTTTCAAGCGCTGCCGGTACAATACCCATCGTCATGCAAGTCAATGACTTGAGACGTAGCCCCCGACCTACTTCAGCAGGCCGTAGGCGATTTGAAGGCCTCGAAGGGTCAGGTACGGGTCCACCTGGTTGAACTCGCGGCACAGCGGCTGAAATGTCTCGGCCAATCCGCCGGTGGCGATCACGGTCGGGGCCACCGTGCGCGGCCATTCGGCCTTGATGCGACGGACAATTCCGTCGATCGAATCGGCGGCGCCATACATGACGCCGGAGCGGATGCACTCCTCGGTGCGACGGCCGATGACCTTCTGCGGCAGCTGGAGTTCGGTCGCCGGGAGCTTGGACGTCTTTCGTGACAACGACTCGGCCATCATGAGAATGCCGGGCTGGATGACGCCGCCCAGGAAGACGCCTTCGGCGGTGATGCAGTCGTAGGTCGTGGCCGTGCCGAGGTCGACGACGATGGCGTCCTTCTTGAAAAGCCTGCTGGCGGCGAGTGTGTTGACGATGCGGTCGGCGCCGACCGTGAGTGGCTCTTCCACGTCGAGCTTGATTGGGAGCTTGGATGTTGCGTCCACGACAACGACCGGCTTCCCCTTGAGCCACACCTTGCAGGCGGCGACGAGGGGAGCGGTGACGCGAGGAACAACGGACGCGATGGACGCGCCGACGATTTCGGTGGGCTTGATGCCGTCGTCCACAAGGATCTGCCGCAGCAACAGGCCGTACTCGTCAGCCGTGCGCGGCACCTCGGTCATGAGGCGCCAATGGCCGCGCAGCGTGTCGCCGTCGTAGACGCCAAGCGTGGTTTCGGTATTGCCAACGTCAACTACGAGAATCACAGTCCCTCCGCCATCCGAATGGTTCCGACCCGCAGTCGTTTGGTTCCTTCGCGCGTTTCGACAATCAACTCTCCGGAACGACTGATGCCGGAGACAATCCCGGCGATCGGTTCCATGATCCGTCGAGTCCTCAATGCGTCACGGCTTCTAAAGCGTGCCATTTCCTCGTCAGAAAGATGTCCGGTTCTGGTCGCAGCGGCACGGACGCCGGCCACGATCGCCGCGAGGACGTCGACACGTTTGACTCCACGAGGCAACCCGACGGCGCGAGGCTGGTCGTCCGGCCGCATGGTGTTGACCCCAACCCCGATTGCGACCCAGCTGAGGTTCGTGCCGGCCCAGCGCGCTTCACACAGTATGCCGCCGAGCTTGTCGATGCCTCGCATGAGGTCGTTCGGCCATTTCACGTTCACCTGCTCCCCTGCGATCGTGTCGAGCCGCTCGGCGATCTCGATGCCGACACGGATCGACATCAGGTCGAGGCCGTCGCTCGACCCCGGGCGCTCAATGACGGCGCACCAAACGCCGCGACCGGATTCGGAGCTCCACGACCGGCCCATGCGTCCACGCCCCAAGCGCTGGGCATCGGCGAGAACGGTCGTACCGGCTTTGGCCCCCTGCTCCGCCAGCGAGTGGGCAACGTCGAGCGTCGAGTCGGTGACACTCAGCACCTCGACTCTCGCGATCCCACAGGCCTCGGCGAGTACCGCAGGCGTCCGGCCGTCCCAGAGTTCGTGCGTCGTGCTTGGTGCTTCGTGGTGCTGAGAATCGGTCACGACTGGGTTACGACCTGAGGGCGGCAAGGGCAAGGACCGCTGCGCCCACGATGAAGCGATACACGGCGAACACGCCGTAGCTGCTGCGCGAGATGAACTTGAGCAGCACCGAAATGGCGAGCCATCCGCTGACGGCGGACGCGACGACGCCGACGACGATGGGCGCGGTGATTCCGCTCTCGATGGCGTGGCGCCCCTCGAAAACGACAGCCGCAGTGATGATGGGCAAGCTGAGCAGGAAGCTGAACACAGCCGCGGCTTCGCGATCGAGACCGAGCGCACGACCGGCGGTGATGGTGCTACCGGAGCGCGACACGCCGGGGACGATGGCGAACATCTGCGCCAGCCCGACGACGATGGCGTCCCGCCATGTCATCGAAGCGATCTTGCGGTCCTGTCTGGCGGCGCGGTCCACCGCCCAGAGAAGCGCGCCCATGACGATGAGCATGACGCCAGTGAGCGCGGGCGTGCGGAAGATGGAACGGGCGTAGTCCTGGAGGAGATAGCCGGCGATGGCACCGGGAATCGTGGCCACGATGACGAATGCGACGCGGCGTTGGCTGTCCGTCTCGATGCGTCGCTTGGCAAGAATGGCGAAGAAGGCCTTGGTGAGTGACACCCACTCCATCCGGAAATACCAGAGCAGCGCGATGAGCGTGCCGAGGTGGAGCGCAACGTCGAACGCGAGGCCGGGCGGTTCCCAGCCGAACACCCATGGCGTGAGGGCGAGGTGGGCTGAACTGCTGATCGGCAGGAACTCGGAGAGGCCCTGGACTATCCCAAGGATGAGCGCTTGAAGGAGCGTCATGCGTTGTACTTAGAACGTATTACGTAATACGTACTAGGCCGTTTAGAGCGCGTCATCTCGTTCGAGTTGAAGCAGCCTTGTAGACCTCTTCGTAGCGCCCGACGATGTCGTCCATGGCGACCCGCGATCAACGATCTTCTCGATGAATTTCCAAAGCACGGAATCCGGTTTGCGTCCGCGTTCCCACATCTCCAGCGTGCGCCAGGAGATGCCGAGTTTCTCCGCCGCCTGCGGACGGTTCCATCCTCTCGCTGTTCGCCAGGCGCGGAGTTTCAACGCGGACGGCGGAAGTTTTTTTGGCATACGCCCGGAGTGTATGGACGTTCGCCCCGCTGGGCAACGCCCGTGGCTTGAGGATTACGTTTCTTCTTTGAGGTGGACCCAATCCGGCCCTTTCGAGAACGAGCGCAGCGTGAACAGCTACAGAGGAGTGCGTGAACACTGGCAGGGGTGATGTAGCGGGGTGGAGTCGCGACTTCGTGGCTACTTGGGAGCGGCGATGCAGAAGAGGTCCTTTTCTCCACGGATGAGGAGCCGCTTTGTGTTGCCTCGTTCCGGCTCATGTAATGGACGACGTTCCTGGTTTGAATCTTCGCCTCCTACTTTCAGCCTGTCTTGTGAACGACCTCCGAGTTTTCGACCCGAGAACGGGGTGGCGACGCTTTTTCTCGCCGGGCGACGCCTGAAAGCGTAGAAAACGAAACCGGGATGAATCCGCCGCCACCACCCCCTCCGCCGCCCGGACCGCTCGGCGGGCCAAAGCCTCCCGGTCCCCCGCCAGCGCAGTTCATCGACGCCGGTTTTGCGGGAGCAACCGTGATCGAAGGCGTGGCGGAAACTCCGGGCATTCTCATCGGTCGTTACAAGCTGCTGGAGCAGATTGGCGAGGGCGGCTTCGGCACGGTGTGGATGGCCGAGCAGTCGGAGCCGGTGCACCGCCGCGTGGCGCTGAAGGTCATCAAGATGGGCATGGACACCAAGGAAGTCGTCGCCCGGTTTGAGGCCGAGCGGCAGGCGCTGGCGATGATGGATCATCCCCACATTGCCAAGGTGCTGGATGCGGGTACGACGGACGCGGGCCGTCCGTACTTCGTGATGGAGCTCGTGCGGGGGCTACCGGTTACCGAATACTGTGACAAAGCGCGGCTCAGTCCGCGCCAGCGGCTGGAGCTGTTCATTGACGTCTGCCACGCCGTGCAACATGCCCACCAAAAGGGAGTCATTCATCGGGATCTAAAACCGTCGAACGTCATGATCACCGTGCATGACGGTCGCCCGGTGGCCAAGGTGATCGACTTCGGCGTCGCCAAGGCCG
>JANNRQ010000021.1:0-64831 GCA_031401495.1 Gemmatimonadota bacterium | reverse complement strand
CCGCGTTGCACCGCCGTGTTGCCCAGTGCCGCGAAGAAGAACTGCCCCCAGCGCGATGTACGAAACGTCCGGTGCGAGAAGTAGCGGGGGTAGAATGCGGTGATCGCGAACATCCGCGTCCCGTAGAGTGCGATGGCCACCGCGAGGGCCGTCCAGCTCCATCCGACCCACATGAGGCCGACGCAGCCCAGATGGATGAACACGAACGGCAGCGAGCGACGGAACTCGAACCGGTCCGGGCGCTCGCGAACGGCCTGAGCGCCTTCCGGGAAGTAGTCCGAGTCGAACCACTGGCGAACGGTCACCAAGGCGTGGCGGAGCGGATGCGCGTCTGATCCAGGCTGAGCGTTCACGGCACCGGCTGCAGCAGCAGCGCATCGAGCGCAACGGCAAGTTCGGCGCCGATGGCGGGGGCGAAAGGCCCATCCTTGCGCCAGAGCACGCGGCCGTCGCGCGTGACAATCAGTGTGACGATGCGGCTTTCACTCGAAATCGCGAGCGACTTCTTGAACGGCGACTTGTCGATGTAGAGCGTGATAGTCGCCTCGCGCGTGGCCTTGTTCGGGATGCCGCGCGACATCCCTCCATCAATGAACCCGCGCATCATCCGGTACGAGCGGGCGAGCGTGGGCAGTTCGTACGCGCGGACGCCTCGCTCCGCCAGTTTCTGCTCGCGCAGAAAGGGGAGCCAGGAGTCCACGTCGGCCTGCTGTTCCCGACGGAACGCGATGAACACCACGTTGAACTCCGCCTCGAAATCGGCCGGAAGAGAAAAGCGCCGGCCCTCGAGGTTCGTCCCCTTCACGCGCGGGAACATCCGCACGGTGTCGACGATCACGCCGGGCCGTACGGCCGGCAATACGGAATCGGCGCGGAGACCAAGCGCCGTCAGGAGCAGCATGCCGATGAGCATTTACTTCCCTGCCGGCGGCAGGACGACCGCGTCGATCACGTGGATCACGCCATTCGAGCCGACGACGTCAGCGGTCGTGACCTGGGCGCCATTCACATACACCTTGCCGCCCTTCACCGTGATGCTGAGCTTCGCGCCGTTCAGCGTCGCCGGGGTCGCACCGTTGCCCTTGATCACGTCAGCGGCCATCACCTTGCCCGACACAACGTGGTACGTCAGGATCGAGGCGAGCGCCTTGGGGTCCTTGAGCAACCCTTCCACTGTTCCGGCCGGGAGCTTCGCGAACGCCGCGTCCGTCGGGGCGAACACCGTGAACGGACCCTTGCCGGAAAGCGCGCCAACCAGGTCGGCCGCCTTCAGCGCCGTAACGAGCGTCTTGAACGAGCCGTTCTCGACCGCAACGTCAACGATCGTCTTGTCCATCTTCATCGCGCTGTGGTCCATCTGTGCCTGCGCGACCGTGGTCGCGACCATCACACCAGCGAGTGCAAAGGCAGCCATTCTCGAGATCGACATGTGAGTCACCTGTGAGGATTGTTGTTATGGGATTGTCCAGCTATGTGACTAATAATGGCCTGAAATGTGGTGATTGTCAAGCCTTTGTCTATGTCTATACCTTGACAACAGTTAGACACAGCACCATCTTCCCTTCATGCGGAATCGCTCTTCTGACCCGAATACAGCGCCCTCGGGCCACCCAATCAGGGTAGTCGCAGAACGAACCGGCCTCTCACCCGACGTTCTTCGGGTGTGGGAACGGCGCTACTCGGCCGTCGAGCCGACGCGCTCGCCCGGTGGACAGCGCCTGTATTCCAATGAGCAGATCGCCCGGTTTCGCTTGCTGGCCGCGGCGACAAAGAATGGGCGCAACATCAGCATGGTCGCCGGCCTGACCACCGATGCTCTCGAGCGGCTCGTCGCTGAAGATGATGCCGAACGGCCGGCCCCTGCCCCTTCTATAGATCGCTCCGCTCACGCGGAACCCGCCGAAGTCGCGCTGGAACACACGCGCGCACTGGACGGCTCCGCACTCGAGCGCGAACTGCGCCGTACGATCGCCCGTCAGGGCATTCCGGCCTTCCTCGAGGAAGTAGTTCCGGCGTTGATGCACCGCGTCGGCGCCGAATGGCAGGCAGGGCGCCTGACGGTCGCGCACGAACACCTCGCTTCCGCGGTTGTCGTCGCGCTCATTCACGAAGCCATGCGCTCGGTGCCCGAGTCGGCCGACGCGGAGCGCCTGCTGGTCGCGACGCCCGTCGGCGAGCAGCACGCGATAGGCGCGGCCCTCGCGGCCGCAGCCGCCGCGCTCGACGGATGGACCATCATCTATCTCGGCGTCAACGTCCCCGCGGCCGACATCGTTGCCGCTGCTACCGCGAGCGGCGCCCGCGCCGTCGCGCTCAGCATCGTTCACACCGATCATCCTGACGCAACCGTTCGGGAGCTGCGCGCAGTGCGCGACGCACTCGCCGCGCACATCCCCATCGTGGTCGGAGGCGCCGCGGCGATGCGGATGGCCGATCGTCTCACGACACCCGGCCTGTTGGTCTGCGGCAGTATGGCTGAAATGCGACGCGTCCTCCCACGCGACACGGCGAACGCATGAGCGCCTCAACCGCTCTACCCGCGCTGACCGATGCGCAGTCATTCCGCCTCGTGCGCACCACGCGACTCGCCGGCGACCTGCCAACCGTGTTCGCGTTCTTCAAGGATCCGCGCAACCTGGAGACAATCACTCCGCCATGGCTCGGTTTCCGAATCGTGGCCACAAGTGACGAAGTCGTGCGGAATGGCACGCGCATCCGCTACCGACTGAGCCTGTTCGGAATCCCGATGGCGTGGGAATCACGGATCACCGAGTACGTGGAGGGTTCGCACTTTGCCGACGAGCAACTCACAGGGCCGTACTCGCGCTGGTACCACCGGCACAGTTTCCGCGCCGTGGATGGCGGCGTGGAGATGACCGACGATGTGGAGTACCGCCTGCCGTTTGGGGCACTCGGGCGTCTCGTGCACTGGCTCGTCGTCCGTCATCAGCTGAACGCTATTTTCAACTATCGAACCACCGTCATCGCGGCGCGCTTCAGCGCTGCACGGAGCCACGCATGAATACGATCACGTTCCTCAAGGTCTTCGCTGCCACCGGCGCCACCATGTTCGTACTCGACCTGCTCTGGCTGGGCGTGGTAGCGAAGGGACTGTACGCGAAGCACATGAGCACCCTGCTCCGCCCGGATGTCAAATGGGTCCCCGCGCTCCTGTTCTATCTATTGTATGTGACGGCGGTCGTGGTGTTCGTGGTCATGCCGGCCGCCGAGCGGCGCTCACTGGGCCGCGCGATGGCGCTCGGTGCATTCTTCGGACTCGCGGCGTACGCGACGTATGACCTGACGAGTCTGGCACTCATCAGGGACTTCCCGCTGATCATCGTCCTCGTGGACCTCGCGTGGGGCGTTGCGCTCACCACGGTCGCAGCATCCGCCGGATACGCCGTCGCCCGCTGACGTCCGCCCATCATCCGATTCCGCAATAATCGCGACGCCCGACAGATCCCAGAAATGAAAACCCGACTTCACTTCGTGGCGGCTGCGATCGCGGTTCTTGCCACGAACGCAGCCAGTGGGCAGTCGGCCCCACGCTTCACGCTCGAGGTGGAGGGCGGCCCGCTCTGGCAGACACGGAACGATGTCCGCATTCCGAATAATGCGTCGGCCACCGCGTTCTCGCTCGTGGACCTTGCCGGCCGCGGACCGTGGACCGCCTGGCGTGCCTACGTAACCTGGAGCATCGATGACCGCCGGGAGCTGCGGCTCCTCGCGGCACCACTATCCGTCACGGAGACCGGCGTTCCTGATCAGCTGATCCTGTTTGGCGGCGCTTCTTTCGCCCCAAGCCTCCCAACGACGGTGACGTACAAGTTCAACTCCTTTCGGCTGACGTACCGCTGGCGGTTCCACCACGGCACACGCTGGACCTGGAGGGTGGGTGGCACCGCCAAGGTGCGCGACGCGAAGATCGCGCTACGTCAGGGAGTGACGGCGGCGGAGAAGATTGACGTGGGATTCGTCCCGCTCCTGCACATCGCCGGCGACGCGCGACTGGCGGGTCCGTGGCGCTTCACCGTCGACACCGACGCCCTCGGAGGCGGTCCCGGTCGCGCTATCGATGCGTCGCTCAAGCTCGCGTACGACGCAGGAGACCGATGGCGCTTCGCCGCCGGCTACCGCACGGTGGAGGGCGGCGCGGACGTCGACCCGGTCTTCGCGTTCGCGTGGCTGCACTCCGCGGTGCTGTCGGTCGCGAAGAGATTCTGAGTGCGGCCCCTGCCGCTCTGGTCCTGCCCGCGCTGCAAGCGCCGCTTTGCCAACCGCAATCAGACTCACACGTGCGCACGCCTGGACCTCGCCCACCACTTCACGGGAAAGGACCCTGCGATCCGAAAACTCTACAACGCCGTCCGGGCCGCCGTTGCCGCGTGCGGGCCGGTGATCGTGCTGCCTGAGAAAACTCGCATCGCGTTCCAGGTGCGCATGTCGTTTGCCCAAGTGACCCCGCGAACCCGCTGGCTCGACGGCCACGTGGTACTCGCCCGCCGGCTTCCCCACCCGCGATTTCGCAAGATCGAAACGATCTCACCACGCAACCACGTGCATCACTTTCGCATTGAGTCCATCGCCGAGGTGGATGCGGTGTTTCAAGCCTGGTTGCGCGAGGCTTACTTGGTGGGTGCGCAGAAGCATCTCACCAAGCAGGGCTGACATGCGTTTGCTTTCCGCCTCCGCCATCGTGTTGACGACCCTCGCCTGCGCGCACTCGTCTCCACGAGCCCGACCCGCTGCTCCGCCCCCGATCATGCTCGGCGCGTTCGAGGACGACTATCGCGGCCGGTACACCATTTCGGCGACCACGTGGGACCACGGCACGCGCTCGCGCTATCACATCGTGCGATGGGATGTTCCGGGCCAGTTCCTCATCGCGCGCAACGATTCGGCGAACCCCGGCGACAAGGGGCGCTGGACGCGCATCGACTGGCTGCCGCTGGGGGGCATGCCGCCGTATACGTGGGCGTACTGTTACAGTGCGTACAACGCGCCGAGTGCCGCGGTCGCGGAAGCTGTCAGCGTGGCCAAGCGGGCGACTCCGCGGACGGGCTGCAACGGCTTCCCGTTCTCGCGCATGCGGCCGGCCGCCGATTCCGGCAGGCAGAAGGGCCCGACCAACAACAACTAGTCGTTGTCGTGATCAGGCCCCTCCGACATGATCCGTGTTCTAAAGGTTGGCGAACGTTGTCGCCTTCCGCGACCGATCCTACTGCACCTTAAACGCCACCCCAGTCGCTTGGAGCCTGGCGCTCATCGCCTTGGCACGCGCCACGATTGGCGCGACTTCACCAAGCGCAGTGTTGAGCGCAGCACGCGCCGCGTCCACCTGCTTCATGGTGCCATCGCTGGGCGTTTCCCAAATGCCCATGATGGCGCCCTTGAGCGCGCCGACCCGGCCGAGCGCGTTGGCCGCGGCCGCAGCTTGAGCGGCTGCACCACCGCCGCCACCACCACCGCCACCGCCGAAGCCCGGGCCTGCACCGCCGCCGACGCCGAACTTGGCGCGCACCGCGTCGAAGTCCTTGCGGAACGCAGCCCACTCAGCCTTCACATCGGAAAGTGACGTCGAGTCCACTTTGGCTCCCGTCGTCACGACTTCAGGCGCCAGCGCCGCAAGCGGACGCGCCGCCTCGGTGGCACGGCGCTGGAGTTCATGCAGGTCCGCGACCAACGCGTTGTAACGCGCACGCGCCGGACCCGTCAGCGTGATCGCCGGATCCATGACGATGGTGAGTGGCTTGGTGTCCACGACCTTGCCATCGGACATGAGTGCTACCGTGTAGTTGCCCGGCATGACGAGCGGGCCCTGGTTGCCTCCGCCTCCGCCACCGAAGCCACCGCCACCACCGCCCGGTCCGCCGCCACCCGCGGCAGCCGCGCACGGGTTCTGTGGCTTGTAGCCCGACACCGGGAGTGGCGCCGGATAGCCCTCGATCGGGCGTGCACCACCGCCGCCGCCACCGCCGCCACCGCCGCCACCGCCGCCCGGACCAGCGCCCGGACCGCCGCCACCAGCGAGCGGCGTGATCGGCTCAGTGCGCTGGTCCCAACATTGGGTGTGCATGCCAGCGATGTTCTTGGCAGCCGGAATCGCGACGTCGCGAATCACCTTGCCCGCTGCGTCACTGATGCGAAGCGCAGGGTTGGTGAGCGGTGCCTTGATGTGCATCTGGATCACCGTCTCCGTCGGCGGGTTCTCGCCCATGAAGGTCTGGTGTCCCCAGAACTCGTCGTTCCGGTTGTCGAGCGACTTCCACTGGAGCGACGGACCGGGCGTGAAGAGCTTGGACGTCGCCGCCATCGATGCGGCGCGATACTCCTGGATCGGTTCGAGATGGTCCAACACCCATAGCGCGCGACCGTGCGACGCGACCAGCAGCGCGTTCTCGCGCGGATGGATCGTCAGTTCGTCAACGCGCACGTCCGGGAAACTGCGGCCTTTGAGGCGACGCCACGTGGCGCCGCGATCGAGCGAGAGGAAGATGCCCGTCTCGGTGCCGACGTACAGCACATCCTGATTCTTCGTGTCTTCCGTCAGGGTACGCACCACTTCTCCGGCCAGTCCGCTCGTGATGCTGCGGAACGTGGCGCCGAAGTCCGTGCTGACCCAAGCGTACGGCGCGTAGTCGTTGAGCCGGTGGTTTTCGACCGTGACGTACACGGTGCCGGCGGCATAGCGCGACGGTACCACTTCAGACACAAACGCGTGCCCCGCCGGGAAACCCGGCAGGTTTTTCGTGATGTTGGTCCACGTCTTGCCGTTGTCGCGCGACACGCTGACGGTGCCGTCATCGGTGCCCGCATAGAAGACGCCACCCTGCCGCGGCGATTCCGCCAGTGCAACGATGGCCGGCCACTGCGAGATGCCGTCGTTCCGTGCGATGCGATGCTCCGCGTTCTTCTGCCCCATCGTCACGATGGAATCGCGCACCTCATTCGTGGTGAGATCCGGGCTGATGGCTTCCCACGAATCGCCGCGGTCACGCGAACGGAACACGCGATTGGCCGCGACCAGCAGTACGCCCGGATCATTCGGCGAGAAGATCATCGGCGAGTCCCAATGGAAGCGATACGCCTCGCCCGCCACGTGATTGGTCACGTTTTGCGCCGCGGGCCGGATCGACTTCGACTCACCGGTCACCTTGTTGCGGCGCGTCATGTTTCCGTCCTGCGACTCCGTGTAGATCCAACGCGAATCGCGCTGGTCCGGAATAGCGACGAAGCCGTCGCCGCCCTGAATCTGGAACCAGTCGTAGTTGTTGATGCCCCGACCCATGCGCACCGCGCTCGGTCCGCACCAGTTGTAGTTGTCCTGCATGCCGCCGCAAATGTTGTACGGCGTTTCCATGTCGAAGCCGACGTGATAGAACAGCCCGACCGGAAGGTTGGGAATGAAGATCCAGTGCTTGGCGAAGTCGTATGAGACGCCGAGTCCGCCGTCGTTGCCGATCAGGACGTGGTTCGAATTGGCCGGGTTGATCCAGATCGCGTGCACGTCGTCATGAATGGCGAACGACGCATCCGTCTCGAACGTCTTGCCGCCGTCCACTGAGAGTTGCATGCCCACGCCGCCGGCCATGATCCGCTCTGGATTGTTCGGGTCGATGCGGACCTTGCTGAAGTACATCGGGCGCGGATTGACGTTGCTCGTCTTGGTCCACGTGGCGCCGCCGTCATTCGAGCGATAGACGCCCGTGGGCAACGCATTCGGCGCAGCGTTTGCGCCACCTCCGCCACCACCCCCGCCACCGCCACCGGGGCCACCGGGGCCACCGGGGCCACCGGGGCCACCAGCGCCGCCAGGCCCTTCGATCAGCGCGTACACCGTGCTGCCGTTCTTGCGGTACACATCAACCGCGATGCGTCCGAGCGGGCCGGCCGGCAGACCGTTGCCGGAGAGTCGGTTCCACGTCTCGCCGCCGTCTGTCGACTTCCAGATGCCGCTGCCGGGACCGCCGCCGTTCATGCAGCACGCGCTGCGACGTCGCTGATACGTCGTCGCGAACATGACGTTGGGATCGCTCAGTGAGTACGTCGCGTCGTTGGCGCCCGTCTCGTCGTCAACGCGGAGCACGTGCTTCCATGTGCGTCCGCCGTCGGTGGTCTTGTAAACGCCGCGGTCGCCGCCCGGGCCGTACAGCGCGCCCGTCGCCGCGACCACCACGACGTCATTGTTGGTGGGGTGGATGACGATGTCGTGGATGTGCTTCGAGTTCGGCAGGCCCATGAACGCGTACGTCTTGCCGCCGTCCGTGGACTTGTAGATGCCGCTGCCCCACGATCCGGACTGGCGGTTGTTCGACTCGCCGGTGCCGACCCAGACCAGGTCCGGATTCGACTGCGAGACCGCGACGTCACCGATGGACATCAGGCCCATGTCCTGGAACTGTGCCTCGAACGTCGCGCCGTTGTTCGTCGTCTTCCACACACCGCCGTGCGCGGTGCCGACGTAGTAGATGGCCGGATTGGCTTCGTAGACCGCGACGTCCGAGATGCGGCCGGACATTGTGGCCGGTCCGATCGAGCGGAAGTGGAGTTTGCCGAACTCCTGGGCCACGGTGCCCTGAGCCGAGAGGGCAAGCGGGAGGGCGAGCAGTGCCGACGGGATGACGCGAAGCATTGAGCGCATGGGTGGGGGAATGAGTCACCCCAAAGTACGAATTTCCGGGCACAACCGCTGACCGTGCCAATGTCATCCCGAAGGAGCGACGCGACTGAGGGATCTGCAGGCAACTACTGCAGATCCCTCGCTAGGCTCGGGATGACAGGCGGTGGCTCACCCTGACTACGTCACTTGATGTTGCCGATCGCCCAGGCGGCTGCCTGACGCACCTTGGCGTCATTGTCGCGCGCCAGCAGGGTCATCAGCGGCGGCACAGCCTTCTTGTTCTCGAGGCCGCCAAGCGCCCACGCGGCCGCACCGCGAACACGGGGCGAGTCATCGCGCAGCGTACGGATCAGCGCATCCACCGCCGGCGGATGCTCCGCCATGCCCAGTCCGAATGCGGCCACTTCCCTGACCTCGGCGCGGTTGTCGTTCAGCGCATCCATCAGCGCTGCCTTGGCGGACGCGTGCTCCACGCGAGCGAGGAACGATCCGGCGACGCGGCGCACGCAGCCATCGCTGTCCCGAATCGCGGTACGCAGGCGCGGAACAACGTTCGCATCCTTGTGCTCATTCTGGATCCAGCGGACCAATGCGGCCGACGCGCTATCCACTTCGAGTGCGCTGCCCGACATCGGGCCCCAATTCGACCATGAGCCGTGCTGATCCACGGCGCGGACCGTGAGCTCGCAAAACAGTGGATCCACACCACGAACAGTGTTGAGCAGCCTGGACAGCGAGGCGGTGTCGTCCGCGACCGCACTGCGAGCCGACGCCACCTGCGCCGCGCTATCACGCGCGCAGGCCACACTAAGCGCGGCGGTGAGAGCAACTGCCCCCAACGCCGCAACCGCGCTACGCCCCATCATTAGTTGCCGCGCCGTTTGCCCAGCGCCTCGGCTGCCGTCTTCCGTACTTCAGGGTCCGGATCCTTGAGCAGGCCCATCAGCGCAGTGATTGCTTCGGCGCCACCGATGTCCTTGAGGGCCTCGACTGCGTGGCGGCGGGTCTCCGTGTCGTTGTCGCTGACCAACCTCTTGAGTGCCGGCACCGCGTCTTCATCGCCGATATTGCCAAGTGAACTGGCGGCGGAACGACGCACATCGCGGTTCGGGTCCTGAAGTGCCTCTATGAGCGCGCTTGGCGCATTCTTCAGGCCTTCGATGTTGCCGAAACCGTCTGCTGCATGTTGGCGGACGTGAACGTTCTTGTCCTTGAGGGCCGCGACGTACACCGGCACGACCCGTTGGTCTTCGAAGTGGTGCAGTGACCCGACAGCGTTAGCACGCACCTCGTCGTCTGCGTCACGCGTCATCACGACGAGCGCGTCGAACGCTGCGGCGTTTTCCATGCTTCCGATGTGCTGCGCCACTTCGCGCCGCACTTCGACGTCATCGTCGCGGATCATGGTGAGCAACGCGGCCAGCGATGCCGGGTCCTCGAACTCCGCGAGCGCGGACACGGCAGCGCGACGCACTTCGGGGGCCGCGTCACGAAGAATCGCAACGATGCCCGACGTCGCGCTGGGATCGCCGATCTCACGCAGGGAATTCACGATCTTCTCGCGCACCTTGACGCTCCTTTCGGTCTTGAGCGCCTCGAGCAGGTGCGGCACCGCGCGGTTGTCATCGATTTCGCCAAGCGCCCATGCCGCAGCCTCGCGGACGCGCGCGTCCGTGTCCTTCTTGAGCGCTTCGGCCAGCGCCGCGATGGCCGCCGGATCCTGAAGATTTCCGAGTGACTGGACTGCGGCGAGTCGAACGTTGTACGACTCGTCGCTAACCGCCGAGGCGAGCGCCTCCACGGTGGCAGAAGGACTGGGTAGCGGCGCCGTGTTCGGTTGCTGCGCGGACCCCTGAACTTCATTCACCGCCGATTCGATTTCGGCGTTCGTTGGCAGCGGAGCTCCGGCGCGTGTCATCGCCGCGAGCGGGAGCGTCGCCGCCACGAACAGCGCCGCGAGCGCGAAGACACGTACGCGCGACATGCGATCGCGCGGCACCCCGGGTTCGAGGATCGCCAGGAGCCGTCCTTCAAAGTCGGAGCGACGGGCCATGGCGAGCGCGACGGTGGGAACGGTGTTGCCCACCGTGCGAACGATGCTGAGCAGGTGATCGGCGTACTCCGACGGACGGGCACCGCCGCGGAGCACAGCATCGTCAGCCGCCTTCTCTCCTTCAACGCGCAGGCGGTGGGCCGCCAGCCACGCCAGCGGATTCACCCAGTATGCGGCGCGCATGACGTGCGAGAGTGCGTTCATTGCAAGATCTCCACGACTGACGTGAGCGAGCTCGTGCAGCAGCACCGCTTGACGCTGCTGTGCATTCCATGTGTCGGTGTTGGCCGGCAAGACGATGATCGGGCGCGTGAGGCCGCACGCGAACGGCATGGCGACCTCATCGCTGCGACGCACTTCCACCGGCACGCGCACGTCGAGCGCGCGAATGGCGCGGTCGGTCAGCGAGCGCCACGAGTCGTCGGTGATTTCGGTGGCACGATTGGCGATACGCTGAACCGCGACGAGCCCTGCGACGAGACGCGTGAGCAGGATCAGTGCACCGGCGCCCCAGAGCAGCAGGAAGGCAGTCGCGAGATCGAGACGCTGGAGCGGGGGCGAAGCGGGAGCAGCACCAAGGGGACCCTCGTGCTCGGCGGCCGCTTCCTTCGCTGCGCTCGAGGACAGGTCGCGGCCGCTTGGGTTCTCGGCGACGCTCCGCGCCGATTTGTCGTCAACCGCGCCCGGCGACTCAACCTGGGTATTAGGTGTCGTTGCGACCGGAGCCGGAAGGACGCGCCACTGGAACGGCGCAATTTTCGTGAGCGCCGGCAGCAGCACAGCGCCCGCGATGGCGAAGGACCACAGCATGTGCCGCATCGCCGCGGAGCGGTCGCGCAGCGCGTACGACGCGATGGCGACGATGATGAACAGCGCCGACGTGCGAATGAGTGTGTCAATCATCTCAACGTCCCTCCTTGCGTGCGCTCTGGATGCTCTTGGCGAGCCGGTCGATGGTTTCCCGCGGGATCTTTGTGTCCGACATCTCCAGGAGAGCGACCGCGGCTTCTTCCGCGGAACCTCCGAAGAATGTCCTTACGAGGTGTTCGACAGCGGCGTTTCTCGCCGAACCGGCCGGAATCGCGGGCAGGTAGACGTAGCGCGGACCGTCTTGCCTGTGTTGCGCATGCCCTTTGTCCACGAGGACGTTGAGCGTGGCGCGGACGGCTGAGTAGCCTGGTGGATCGGCCAGCGCTTCGAGCACTTCGGCCACCGTGGCCTGCCCCCGCTGATACAGCACGTCTATGCACTCCCGCTCGCGCCGGCTGAGCTTGGCCAGCTTCTTGGCGCCCTGCCCTGTGGTCTTTGACATTCGATCTCCGATGCTAGAAATCCAGCAGTATGCTGCATATCTAGCACGGGAGCAGCGCACCTGTCAAGAGCGGCCTTTCTTGAGCCTACCAGACTGCGGAGCCCGACAGTGCGACGGTTACATTGGCCCTTCAGTGAGTCGTGGACGGCGCGAGCAGTGCGTCGACCTCTTTGCGCCCTCCGAGGTCCGCATCGATGGCGTCTCCGAGCTCGCGCGCACGCTCGATCTCCGCTGTGAGGTGATCTGCGCCTGCGGCGCCGCCGACGCCGGCCTGAAGGCGAAGCAGGTCGAGGCGGATCGTCTCGATCGTCGCTACTGCGGTCGCCAAACGCTCGCGAACATTGGCGCGCGCCTCCTGCAGTTCGCGCTGGAGTTTGTCGTGACCGCCTTTGCTGGCTGCCGGCGCATGCATATCCACGCGGGCGAGCGTGTCCGACAGTTCGGCGTCGCGCTGACGGAGCGTGCTGGCCGTGGCCTCCAGTCGCTTGGTGACGTCGCGGGCATTCGCAAAGCGCGAACGCAGTTCGCGCGGCAAGGCGCGAATGAGGTCGTCAATGGCAATTGCGAGTGCAGCCTCCGTGCGCTGGCCGGCGGCCGCTATGGCGGGAGCGGCCTGATCCTTGAGGCGGATGCGCGCAGCACGAAAGAGGAGTCGTCCGAATCGCCCGATCAACAGCCGCTCGCCCCAGTCGAGCGCGACAAGCGGAGAGTCCTCACCCACGGCCGGGCCGGCGAAAAACGACAACAATGTTCCGCCCAGAAACAGGAGGCCGAGCGCGACGAAACCGGATGTCGGGCCCGGCGAGACGGCGGCAACCACGAAGAGGAACGCGGCGATGATTCCCAGTATCCGCGCCTGACCGATAGTCTTCTCGCGTTTGATTCCGTTCTTGATCACTGGGTTTTCCGCAACCGGCAATGACTGGTACCGGTACCACGGCGTTGCGCCGAGCAGCGGTGCGCCTTGGGTTCGTGCCACACCCTCCAGCGCACCCTCTTCGATCATGGCGCGAGCCTCTGCAGCGAGTGCCTCGTTCACGAAAGCAGTTCCGTAGCCGCGCTTCACGCAGCGGCGGGCGTCGCGCAGAAGTCGCGTAAGCCCTTGTCCCAACAACATCACCGGCACGACGACAACGACGAAGATGAGCGACGCTTCAGCCTTCTGCAGCGAACGCATGATGTCGGGCCCCCAAAAAAACAGGAGCATGCTGGAGCCGGACAGCATGCCGAACACCACGCTTGCGGTGCGGATCCGCCGCAGAAGCACACGAATCTCGGGTGGCAACTCCTGCGCAACTTCCCCGGCATCCGCCAATGCCTGCGCCAGCATCTCACCTGTCGCAAACCGCTCCGTTGGTGCTTTCGCGAGACACTTGTCGATCGCCTCGGCCAGCTTCGCCGGCGTCTGGGTTGCAAGGGACGCGACACGCGGCGCCGGCACGCTGACGTGTTTGTGGATGTACGCCACAGGGCTCTCAGCCTCGAACGGAAGCCGGCCGGTCAGCGCGAAGAACGCCGTGATGCCAAGCGAGTAGAGGTCGCTGCGACCATCCACGGTCTCACCTGTCGCCTGCTCCGGACTCATGAACTGTACGGTGCCGAGCAGCTCACCTCGACTGGTACCGCCGGACGCGTCGGCGACGCGCGCGATGCCGAAATCCGTTACGAGCGATCGTCCGCCGCCGCGTTCGATAAGGATGTTGTCGGGCTTGATGTCGCGATGGACGACTCCCTTCTCGTGCGCATAGCCCAACGCCCACGACACCTCCTGGAGCATCCGCCGAACCGCCGACGCCGACATCGGGCCGGCGCGCCGCACGCGATCGCCGACGCTCTCACCTTCGACGTACGCCATGACGAAGTACACCAGTTCGTCGCGCTCTTCGACCAGGTGAATCGGGACGATGTTCGGATGAAAGAGGCTGGCAGCAGTGCGCGCTTCGCGCACAAACCGTTCGCGCATGTCCGCCTCTTGCGAGAACGCCGCTGGCAACAACTTGATCGCGACAGGCCGATTCAGCGCAACGTCGCGGGCCAGGAAGACGATCCCCATGCCACCACGTCCAAGCTCGCGCTCGATGGAGTACCGCCCAGCGACGGATGCTTGAAGTGCCAGAAACTCGCTGGTTGGCGCGGTCACGGAGCCAACGATAGGGGGTCTCCTGCGAGCCGCAACCGAGGGCACCGGGCGACCGCTACTTGATGTTGCGATTGCCCAGACTGTGGCCTGACAACGCGCTAATCGCAGTCGCGCGAACTGCCGAACCACAATCGCGGATTCGCCGGATCAACAGTTTCCTTTGTTGTTACCAGCAACAACAACACGCCATGCATCAGGCCTGGCCGCTACGCGGGACTATCCGTGGAATGCACGAAATCCGTGAGATTGTCGTTCAGGCCGTGGAGGTTGCAGTTGCCGGTCTGGCTCGGTACGCTTTCGCCGTCCGCGACCTGGGTTCGCTTCCCCGTTCGGAGGCCAGCCGGAGCAGGTCGTTGAAGACTCCAGCGGCCGTGACTGCTGGCCCGGCTCCGGGGCCGCGTATCACCAGAGGCTGTTCGCGATACCGCTCGGTTACGAACGAGAACTGGTTGTCCGTTCCCTGCAACGTGCTCAGCGGGTCGGACTCGTCAACTTCGACCAGCCCGACGGACACGGACGTCGCTGTGGCGCGCGCGCGGTAGCGCATTACCACGCCACGATTGCGCGCGGATTCCACGCGCGCGCGCCACTGCGGGTCTGCCTCGCTCACGCGCTCGAGGAACTGGTCGCGTGGAATGTCACTGAGCGCGCGCGGGACCAGCGACTCGACCGCGATACTGCCCAGATCTCCACGGTAGCCGACGAGGCGCGCGAGGATGAGCGCCTTGCGCGCCACATCGAGCCCCGAGAGATCTGCGCGCGGATCAGGTTCGGTGTATCCGGCAGACACCGCGGCCCGGATCGCGTCGGAAAAGCTGCGTCCCCGACCCAGTTCTCCGAATATGAAGCCAAGGGTCCCGCTGGGGCACCCTTCTATAGATAGGATCTTGTCCCCGGCCTCCTGAAGTTTCCGCAGGGTGTCGATCACCGGCAGGCCGGCTCCGACCGTGGCCTCGTGCAGGATGCGCCGACCGTGCAAGCGCGCGCGCCGCCACAGCCGTTCCGCGGATTCAAGGCCGGCCGCGAGCGGCACTTTGTTCGCGAGCACGACATCCCACCCGTGCGAGAGCGCACGGTCCAGGACGTCCGTGGTGTCGGCAGCGGTTGCATCCACGAGAATCGGACGCCACAGCGCACTGGCACCGATGTGTTCCAAAGCCTGCACCGCGTTGGCGACGACACCGGTCGCCGTCTCGGCGAGCTTGCCACCACGCTCCTTGATGTCGCTCAACTCAACGAGACGCTCCGACGCGATACCGTTTGCGTCGAAGACGTAGCCGGACCGGTCCACCAAGCCGCAGACACGGAAGCCTGCGCCAAATGACGAGAGCTGACTCAACAGCTCGCGACCAATGGAGCCGACCCCGAGCAAAACAACGTCGGTTTGTTGCCGGCGTTTCGCGTCGGACACGTGAGACCCAAGACCCAAGACCCGAGACCCGAGACCCGAGACGGCGGCGGCATGCGCGGCATCGAGTGCGGCGAGCAGGTCGTGAACGAGGTCGGCTGCGTCTTCCGTACCTACGGAGAGACGAACGAGCGATTCTGATATTCCAGCGGCGGCGCGGGCTTCGACGCTCATGGACGCGTGGGTCATGGTGGCCGGATGCGCGACGAGGCTCTCGACGCCGCCAAGTGACTCCGCGAGCGTGAAGCAGCGCAGCGCGCTGGTGAACGGTTCAACGGCGGCAGGACCTGCGGCGAGTTCAAAGCTGAGCATCGCGCCGAAGCCCGCCTGCTGTTCTCGCGCGATCTCGTGTCCCGGGTGCGAGGCGAGGCCGGGGTAGTAGACGCGGGCGACGGCCGGGTGCTTCACGAGCGCTTCGACCACCACCGCCGCATTGGCTTCGTGTTGCTTGATGCGCGGGAACAGCGTGCGAATCCCGCGCAGCGTGAGAAAACTGTCGAACGGCGCGCCGGTGACCCCGGTCGCGTTCGCCCACCACGCCAGCTCCTCATGCAGCGCCAGGTCACGCGCGATCACCGCGCCGCCGACGACGTCACTGTGTCCGTTGAGATACTTCGTGGTGGAGTGCACGACGATATCCGCGCCCAGTGCGAGCGGTTGCTGCAGCGCCGGAGAGAGGAAGGTGTTGTCGACGACCGCGAGCGCCCCGGCCTCATGCGCCGCCGCGCATATCCGCCGGATGTCCGTGATGCGCAGCAGCGGATTGCTGGGTGTTTCGATCCACACAATCCTCGCCCCACTGAGGTCCAACTTGGGTCTTGGGTCTTGGGTCTTGGGTCTTGGGTCTGCCGTCAGATCGACAAACCGAAGGTCGAACTGCCCTTTCCCCGCCAACGCCCTCAGCAAGCGTTGGGTTCCCCCATAGCAATCGTGCGCCGCTATCACCACGTCGCCCGGCCGTGCGAGCGCCAGCACCAGTCCTACCGCGCTCATGCCGGTGCTGGTGACCACAGCGCCGACACCGTGCTCGAGTTCGGCGATCGCGTCCGCCAATTGCGTCCGCGTCGGGTTGCCGCTGCGTGTGTAGTCGAACCGCCTCGGCTTGCCGAACGACTCGAAGGCGAACGTGGACGTGAGATGAATCGGCGGAACGACCGCGCCGTGCTCGCGGTCCTTGGCGATTCCGGCGCGCACCGTGCGCGTGATGCTGCTGAGTTCGTGGCTCATGTGAAGGCAGGCTCGTTGAGTGAGTCGTAGAGGACGGGACCAATGAGTTCGGGTTCCGCGAGAAAAGCATCGTGACCGGTGCGCGCTGGCAGCTCGATCAGGCGGCTCGTGCCAGCCCAACGCGCCGCAAGTTCGTCCATTTGCGCGATAGGCACGATCGTGTCGCCGCGGGCAGCGACAAACGTCGCGCGCGTCGCAATGCGGGTGGGATCGACGCTGTGTGCGTCTGCCGAATGCGAGAGCGCGAGAAACCGCGCCGGTGACATCACGTCGACGAACTTTCCACCGTGATGCTTCAAATAGTTCTCGACCGAACAGCGCTCGGCTCTCGGGTCTCGGCTTTCGGCGAACCGCTCTCCGAATTCCTCCGCAGACCGGTAGGTCGTCATTGCGAGGCCCCGGGCGATTGCAAGCGCGTCGCGACCGCGACCGGTCTCGAGCCCGAGTTCCACGATGCGGCGCTGGATCGATCGCAGCGCGGTGGACATCGGGTGCGCGCGCGCTGGTGCGCTGATGGCCACCACGTGCTCGACACGCGTCGGATAGCGATCCGCAAACGCCAACGCGACCATGCCGCCGTACGACGCGCCGACAATGGCGTGCAGCGACTGGACCTCGTGCTCGTCGAGCACCGCCGCGAGTGCGTCGGCTTGGTCGTGCGTCGAGATCGCGCGTAACGGACGGCCGTCGCGACCCTCGCCGCCGTCGAGCCAATCCATGCCGACCACGCGAAAGCCGCGTGTGTCCACCGCGCGCTTGTGTCCCACGATCGCCGGCCACCAGCTGCGGGCGTCTCGGCTCGCGGAAATCCCGCCGAGCACGACGACCACCGGCGCACCGGTCGGACGAGTGATCAGGCTGCGACTGCTTTCAGTTGTGTGTATGGCGACTGGCATTGCATCCCAAGCTGGGCCGTTGTCGCAGACACGCCGGTGCAATGCGGATCGCAAGTCGTCACCACGGAATGGGGACGACGATCCGGTAAAACGAAAACGCCTGGGCGAATGGATAGCCGCCAGGCGAATCGCGTTTTAGCACCTTGTTTAGCGTGGCGGCAATAGCGGCAAATGACCACGAACCACTTCGATTGTGTGCTGACGTTATTGGACTACTCGCGAGCTGTCAAGTAACGAACTGCCGAACGCAACGGCACACGGACACAAACGGCGACTGCCACGAGAAACAACAAGCCTATGTCCGTGTCATGGAAAACGTTGGCCCGCTACCGGGCCAGGCCGTACCGGCGGACGAGGTGTTTTCGCAGTTCCGTGGCAACGCCGGAGGGGTCCTTCCGGATTCGAGCCACGAAGGGCTTGGGCGCTGCGGTCTCGCTGTCATAGCGGGCGGACCATGAAACGAACTCCAGCATGGCCGGCAGCAAATCGAGCCCCTTTTTCGTGAGCCCATACATGGCGCCCTTCCCCTCTCCTTCGCGCTTGATGAGTTCCGCGTGCTGGAGCCGCTCTAGGCGGTCCGCCAGAATATTGGTCGCCATACCCTCCTCGGCGCCAAGGAAGTCGGAGTAAGTGCGCCGTTCGGTGAACATCAGGTCGCGAATGACCAACAGGCTCCACGCGTCACCGAACATCTGGAGGGCGAAGTTGACCGGGCAGTCGGACCGGCGCTCGGTCCGCTTCATGCCGTTACTTGCATGATGCAAGTTATAGTCGTACCTTCGCCGGAGACAACCCCACCGGAACCAAGCCCATGGAATCCCGCAAACCGCTCACCGTCGCGACCACCGTCCTTGCCTACGTTGTCTCGACGTTCGGCGTGCAGGGCACGTCGCACTTCGCCATCAACAAGGACCACTACGCCGCCATCTCCATCATGCGGCCGGAGCCGCTGGTCCCGCTCGGCATCACGGCGATGCTGATCCAGGGACTGATTTTCGCGTGGCTCTTCCCTGTGTTTCGGCGCGCCGAGAGCCCCGTCAAGAGTGGAGTCGTCTTCTCACTCACCATCGGCGCGTTCCTCGCGTCGTACATCGTGCTGGGCGAGGCCGGCAAGTACGCGGTGCCTTCGGTGAGTTCCTGGTTCGTGGTTGAGCTGAGCTCAGCCCTGGTGCAGTTCGCGGTGTTCGGCGCGCTCCTTGGCCTTATTCATCGCCGTTCCACAAGCGCGGGCTGACGATGGTTGGTGAAGAAATACAGACCGCGACTCCTGCCAACGGGCAACAAGAATGACCACGAGCTACTTCGTGCCCTGAGGACCGGCGCCGCCACTCAACTGTCACCGCTGCGGTTGCACTTCGAAGGCCGCACCGTAGGTTCGCCAAATGGAAACACGACGCTCTCTCGCGATGCAGCGACTGGCTCGGGCAACGGCCATCGCGTTCGCCCTTGCAACGGGCATCACCTGCGGAAAAGACTCAACCGCTCCGGACCCCGTAGCCACGAAGCTGGCCATCGAGACCGCACTCGCGAATGTGGTGGCGGGCGTGCCTATGGCGCTGCAACTGCGGCTTACGGATGATGCCGGCGCCACGGTTACAAGCGCATCGGGATCGGTCAGCGTCGCTATCGCCACCGGCACCGGTGTGGCCGGCGCGACACTGAGCGGCACGCTCACCGTGACTGCCGCGGCCGGCGTCGCGACGTTCACCGGCCTCAGCATCGACAAGGCGGGCGCGGGATATCAGCTGACGGTCACCGCAACGGGACTCACTAGCGTGACGAGCCCGGTGTTTGCAGTGTCGCCCGGAGCAGCAGCGAAGCTCGCTGTCACGACGCAGCCGACCAACACGGCTGCCGGCGCGGCGGTCAGTCCCGGCGTCCAAGTCACAATTCAAGATGCACTGTCCAACACCGTGACAACCGCCACGACCAGCGTCACGATCGCGATCACCAGCGGCACCGGCGCGGCGGGAGCGGCGCTTGGGGGCACCGCGACTGCGCCCGCCGCGAGTGGCGTCGCAACGTTCAGCACCCTCACGATTGACAAGGCTGCCAGCGGTTACACTCTCTCGGCAACGGCTGCCGGCCTGACCAGTGCAACGTCAAACGCAATCACGGTCTCACCCGGAGCAGCCGCGAAGTTGGCGATTGCCGTACAACCCGCCGGCGTCGTCGCTGGTGCCGTGATCAGCCCCGGCATCCAAGTCGCCGTCCAGGATGCGTTCTCCAATCCAATCCCGACCGCGAGCAACAGCATTGCGATCGCGATTACGAGCGGCACAGGTGCCGCCGGAGCGACGCTTGGCGGAACAGTGTCAAAGGCGGCGTCCAGTGGGGTGGCGACGTTCACAGACCTCGCAATCAGCAAAGCCGGGACCGGCTACACGCTCAGCGCCACGGCAACGGGGCTGACGACGGCGGTGACGACTGCGTTCGATATCAGCGTCGGCGCCGCAGCGAAACTCGCGTTCACTGTCAACGCGAGCAATTCGGTGGCTGCCACTTCCATTGCACCGTCGATTCAGGTCGCGGTACAGGACGCGCAGGGCAACACCGTGACAGGCGCCACCAACAGCATCACGCTGGCGATCGCAACAGATCCCAGCGGCGTCACCGCGGTGCTCAGCGGAACCAAGACGGTCGCCGCCGTGAGCGGCATTGCATCGTTCAGCGGCCTCTCGATCAACAAGGCCGCGACCGGCTTTGTGCTTTCTGCCGCGGCCACCGGTCTCACATCGACGACAGGCTCCACGTTCAACATCACGGCGGGCGCGGCGACACAATTGCAGCGCGTCTCGGCCGGACACGGTCAGACTGCTGTCGTCGGAACGAAGGTGACGATTGCGCCGAGCGTGACCGTGTATGACGCGAATTTCAACACCGTTCCCGGCGCTAGCGTGACGTTCGCCGTCACTTCTGGCGGCGGCTCGCTTGACGCCCTTGCCGCCACGTCGAACGCCAGCGGCATCGCTACCCCCGGAAATTGGACGCTGGGTCCAGCCGCCGGACAGAATGAATTCACGGCGATCCTGACCGGCCCCATCGGTACCTCTGTGACGTTCGCCGCTACCGCCCACGGTGGCGCCGCGACGCAGATGGCGGTCAATGCCGGGAACAACGAAACCGCAGTCGTCGGCGAGACAATCCAGATCAGCCCAAGCGTCATCGTGAAGGACGCCAACGGCATCCCTGTCGGCGCCGGCACGACGGTCACATGGGCGATCGGAAGCGGCGGTGGACAGATCACCGAGGCCACCGGCGTGACCAGTTCCGGCGGCATCGCGACGGTCGGCAGCTGGACGATGAGCACGACTGCGGGAGTTCACACCCTCACCGCAACGTCCACCGGCTTGACCGGCTCGCCCGTGACGTTCACAGCAACCGCCACGGCTGGCAACGCGACGCAGATCGCGATCAATGCCGGCAACGGGCAGACAGCCGTTGCGGGCAGCGCCGTCACCACCGTGCCCACGGTGATCGTGAAGGACGTGCACAACAATCCCAAGAGCGGTGTGACCGTGACGTTCACCCCAGGCATCGGCGGCGGCTCGCGCACGAACGCCACAGCGGCGACCAACGCGAGCGGTATTGCCAGCGTCGGCGGCTGGACACTTGGCACCACTGCGGGAACCAACACGCTGACGGCGACAGTGACCGGGCTCACCGGTTCACCGGTCACGTTCTCAGCCACGGGCACCGCTGGCGCGCCGGCGTCGATCCTCTTCAATGCGGGGAGTTCGCTGTCCTTCGTTTCCGCCAGCGTGACAACGCCGCCAAGCGTGAAGGTCGTTGATGCCAACAACAACGGCGTGAGCGGCGTAGACGTGACGTTTGCAATTACCGGCGGCGCAGGGAGCTTCACTGGCAGCGCCATCAGGACGACCAACGCAAGCGGCGTCGCCGCGCTCAGCGACTGGACCATGGGCGGCACGGAAGTCGCCAACACGCTGACGGCAACATCGGGCAGCCTGACCGGAAGCCCGGTGCAATTCTCGGTGGACATGTTCAAGCAAGTCGCTGTGAGCACCGAAGCCACGTGCGGCGTCACCACCGGCGGCAAGATGTACTGCTTCGGCTCTGACGCCGAAGGCCTGCTCGGCAACGGCAGTGCGTCGTCAGCGACGCAGACGTCGCCGGTCGCCGTCGCCGGAGGGCTGACATTCGCCACGACGGTAGGCAAACTCACCATGAACAAGCTCGCGTGCGGACTGACCGCGGCCGGCGCGGCCTACTGTTGGGGACTCGACTCATACGGAGCCGCCGGCCACGGTGGCGCCACGGGGACGACACTGACGTCGCCGACCGCAGTCACGGGCAGCCTCGCCTTCAACATGATCAGCACCGGTGCGCAGCATACCTGCGGCGTGACCGTTACAACGGGGCTCGGCTACTGCTGGGGCACTGGTTCCGACGGCCAAATCGGCGATGGCGCCGGCACACGACGGTTGTCGCCGACTCTCGTCTCCGGCAGTCACACGTTCACGACCATCGGAGCCGGCACTGCACATTCGTGCGGGCTCGATTCCGGCGGCGCCGCGTGGTGTTGGGGCTCGAACGTACTCGGGCAACTGGGCACCGGATCGGCAACCCCGAGTTCTGAGACAGCTCCAGTAGCCGTCACCGGCGGCCTTGTCTTCACCGCACTATCAGTCGGCGCCAACCATTCCTGCGGAATCACGAACGCCAGCAGGATCAAGTGCTGGGGTAGCGGCTCAAATGGCCAAATCGGTGTCAATTCCACTGCCAACGCGCTCTCTCCAACGGAGCCGTTCCTGGGAGTGCACACGGCCACGTCTGCTGCTGCCGGCGGAAACTCCACCTGCGTGACGTTCGCCTCGGGCATTCCCTACTGCTGGGGCGCGCACAGCAACGGGCAGCTCGGCACCGGCGGCACGAACACGGACAAGCTCGACCCGGCGTCCATGCCCGGTGATCCGATTCTGACGAGGATTTCGGTCGGCTCGGACCGGAGCTGCGGAATCAAGGGCGGCTTGAGGTTGTATTGCTGGGGCCTGAACAGCATCGGCCAGAACGGTGATGGCACGACGACAACCACCAATACGCCGACCGCGGTGATCTTGCCGTAACCAAGCGACACCACCTCGCGTTGAACAATAGATTGTGGGCGTGAATCAACCGTCCACCAGCGCGTCGACCACGGCCAACTCGTCCACGCCCGCCGCAGGCACGCCGGCGCGGCCCAGCCGGAAGTACGACCGATCGATCGTCGAAGGCCCGCTAACGCCCGCCGTCTGGAAGATCGCGTGGCCCACGATGCTCACGAACGTCATCGGCGGCCTCCAGGGCATGATCGACCACGTCCTCGTCGGCAACTTCGTCGGCTTCCGCGGCAACGCGGCGATTGGCGTGTCGTGGCAAATCTTTCTCGTCGTCATCGTGTTCGTGGCGTCCATCTTCAGCGGCATGAGCGTGCTGGTGGCGCGCTTCACCGGCGCCAATGACCACGAGAAGGTGGACCGCGTCGTGTACCAGGCGTTCCTAACGGCGATGGGCATGTCCCTGCTCATCCTGGCGCCAATCGGATACTTCCTCGCGCCGTACCTGCTGGACCTTGTGAACGCCGCGCCTGAGGTGAAAGCCGAAGCGCTGCCGTTCCTTCGTATCATGTTCGTCGGGTCCAGCGGCATGATGATCTTCTTCATGCTCGGCGGCGCGCTGCGCTCCGCCGGTGATGCGCGCACGGGAATGATGCTGGGCATTGCCCTCACCGCGCTCAACATCACGTTCAACGTGATCTTCATTCGCGGACTCGGCCCCATTCCCGCGTTCGGCACCAAGGGCGCTGCGATCGGCACGTGCCTCGCGTCCGGATCGCTGGCGCTGTTCGCGCTGTACCGACTGACGCGGGGCGGCTGGGTCATCGGCTTCCCCAAGGGCCAGGGCTACGCGCCAGACTGGAGCATCATCAAGTCGCTGTTCCAGTTCGGACTCCCCACGGGCATACAGGGTATCGCGATGAACGTCGGCGGCGTGTTCATGCTCGCGTTCATCGGATCGCTGGCGCAGAGCGCCGCGGCGCAGGCTGCGTTCGCGGTCTCGTACACGCAGCTCTTCTCGCTGGTGACATGGACTTCCGTTGGCCTCATGGGTGCAGCCGCAGCGGTGGCCGGCCAGAACCTGGGCGCCAAGAACCCGGACCGTGCCGATCAAGCCGTGCACACCGCGGCACGCATCGCTCTCGTCACCGCCTCAGTCGTGGGGCTGGCATTCTTCTTCTTTCCACGCCAGTTGCTCCTTGCCTTCGGCATGCAGGACGAGAACGTGGTCGCGATTGGCGTGCAATTGCTGCGCGTCCTGAGCGTGTCGGGCCTGTTCATCGCGGTGGCCCTCACGTACACCGGCGGGCTTCAGGGCACGGGCGATACGAAGAGCCCACTCTACATCTCCATCGTTTCACAGATCTTCGTCCCACTGTCGATCGTGTTCGTCATCCAGCAGACGGGCACGCTGGAAGCCATGGACATCTGGATTGCGATCCTGGTCGGGCACATGACGCGGTGCGCCCTTTCGGTGTGGACGTTTCGTCGGGGCAGGTGGCGGTCGATCAAGGTTGAGTTGGCACACTGATCGTGCTTCGTGCTTCGTGCTTCGTTGACTCGCACCTATGAAGCACGATGCACCAAGCACGGAGGCTCTCATGCCATTCACCAAGCGCGCGTTTGCTTTCCTGAAAGGACTCAAGAGGAACAACAACAAGCTCTGGTTCGAAGCGCACCGCAGCGACTACGAGAACGAGCTGCGCGAGCCCATGCGTATGCTGATCGGCGAGATGGACGCGCGGATGCGAAGGTTTGCGCCCGAGATCGGCGGCGACCCGCGTCGCTCGATGTTCCGCATCAACCGAGACATCCGCTTTTCAAAGGACAAGTCGCCGTACAAGACGCACGCCGCGTGCTGGTTCGCGCACCGCAAATCCAACGCCAAGGTCGGACAGGAAGCCGAGGGCGGGAGCGCGGGATTCTATTTCCACCTCGAACCCGGCCAGTGCCTGGTGGGCGCGGGTCTCTGGATGCCGCCACGACCGCAGCTCAACACGATCCGTGACTTGATCGCGGAGAAGCCCAGACCGTTCCTGAAGATGGTCGCCTCCCTCAAGAAGTTCGGCGGGCTGGACAGCGATGGTGCGACACTCAAACGCATGCCGCGCGGCTACGACGAGAACCACCCGGCCGCGAAGTGGCTCAAGTTCCAGTCGTTCACCGCGGGCCGGCGGATTCCGGACGCTGCGGTGATCAACAACAAGCTGCCTGCAACATTGCAGAAGGAGTTCAGGGCGCTGTTGCCACTGGTCCGCTGGCTCAACGGGGCGCTCGGGTACTAGAGCGTCACCCGGAGCACTTCCTCCTCCGTCGTCACTCCGGCCGCGACCAGCCGCGCGCCGTCGTCCGCCAGGTTGTGACCGCCGCTCGCCATCATCGTTCGGCGCAGCGTCGCGGCATCCGCGCCGGCCAGGAGGTCTTTGCGCAGTGCGTCGTTCATGACGAGCAGCTCGTACACGCCGACGCGACCGCGATAGCCGGTGTTCCGGCACGCGTCGCAACCCTTGGCTCGGCATGAACCGCACGTACGCCGTACAAGACGCTGCGCCAAGACCGCCTGAAGGGTGCTCGCGACGAGATACGGCGCCACGCCCAGGTCCAACAATCGTGTGATCGCGCCCGGGGCATCGTTGGTGTGCAGCGTGGACAGCACGAGATGGCCTGTGAGCGCCGCCTGCGTCGCGACTTCCGCCGTCTCCGGGTCACGGATCTCGCCCACCATCATCACGTCCGGGTCCTGCCGCAGCAGGGCGCGAAGCGCCGTCGCGAAGGTGACGCCCACTTTCTCATTCACCGGCATCTGCGGCACGTTCAACTCATACTCGACGGGGTCCTCCACCGTGAGAATCTTCTCGCGCCCCGTACGCAGCATCTCGATCGCGGCGTAGAGCGTGGTCGTCTTGCCTGATCCCGTTGGCCCGGTGACGAGCACGATGCCGTTTGAACCGGCCAACGCTTCGCGTAGCGCGGAGAGCATCGGCGGCGCCATGCCGAGCGCGTCGAGTGACAGGCGGCCGCGCTGCGCGTCGAGAAGGCGCAAGACGACACTCTCACCGTGCAGTGTCGGGATCGTTGACACGCGGACGTCCACGTCGCGATCCTGAAGCTGCAATCGAATACGCCCATCTTGCGGCAGACGTCGCTCTGAAATGTCGAGATCGGCCATGATCTTGAGCCGACTGATGACGGCATCCGCAAGCTGCATCGGCGGCGACGGCGCGTCCTGCAACACGCCGTCAACGCGGTACCGCACCTTCACTTCGTTGACGTATACCTCGAGGTGCACGTCGGACGCCCGCGCAGTGAGCGCCTCGACCAGCAACAAGTTCACGAGCTTGATGACCGGCGCCTCATTGGCGAGGTGGACCAGGTCGTCGATGGCCCGCGCACGCGTCCGCGCCACCTTGGGCTGCACGGCGCCGAACGAGTCGATCACGCCCTGCGCGGTGGCGTCGTCGCCGTACAGCCGGCGAATCGCCGCACGCGCGTCCGGCTCGGCGACGCGCAGCAACTCGATCTCGACGCCGAACACCAGGCGCATGTCGTCCAGCGCCTGCTGATCCGGCTGCTCCAGCCACGTGCCAACACGCACGATGCGGTCGGTGCGCTCGATGGGAATCAGCCCGTAGTGCTCGAGGTAGCTGGCGCCCACGCGGTCCGTAAGCGCCCGCGCGGCGCTGAGATCCGTCGCTGCAAACACTACGGCCTCCTCACCGGGACAATGGGCGGCGCCACTGCTTCCGGAGAACGCTTGTCGATCTCCTGCTTCAGCCGTTGGAGGTCTTCATCACTCTGCACCACGTGCGGCGTGAGAAAGAGGTACAGCTCGTTGTTGGTCGTGGTCCACTTGCTGGACCTGAACGCGTAGCCCAGCAGCGGGATGTTCATCAACACGGGAATTCCGCTGCGTGACTTCTCGCGCTGCTGATCGACGAGCCCACCGAACACGACGGTCTGCCCGTCCTTCACGAAGAGATGCGTGAGCGCTTCGCGCGTGCTGATCACCGGAGCGCCGAACTGCGTCTCGTTCGTGGCGGAGCTGACTTCTTGCGTCACCTGCATGGTGACGTAGCCGTCCGGATTGATCGTCGGGATGATCGCGAGCGAGGTGCCGACATCGCGGTACTGGATCACCTGATCGCGCACCCCGGCGTCCGTCGGCAGCGAGCGCGACACCTGCACGAACGGCCGCTGCGAGCCGACGAGGATTTTGGCCTCGAGATTGTTCTGTGCGAACAACAGCGGTCGCGACACGATGCGTACGTTGCCGCGCGACGCCAACGCCGAGATCGCGACGCTGACGTCCACCTGTCCGCCGCGCGTGAGCTTGGCCACGAAATCGCCGGAGCTCGACCCCTTGAGCTCGCCGCTGGTCTCGTTGCCGCCGGCAGTCTTCGTGGCACTGGCCGAAACGCCCAAGTCGGTTGACTCCGAGAGCCGGACCTCGGCGATCAGCACTTCGATCAACACTTGAAGGGGCCGCTGGTCCACGACTTCGATCGCCTGACGCACGATCTCGTAGTCCTCGGGCGCGGCGCGAATCATCAACGCATTGGTCGTCTCATCCGGCACGATCTGGACGTCGGCGCGCAAGCTGCCACCGATTTCGGTCTGGCTGCCGAACGTCCTCGGCGGCTCGGGTTGCGTATCCGTCAACGAGAACGGGCGAATGGATTGGTCGCGCAAATACTGTGAGAGCGGACGCGTGCGCATGTCCAGGTTCGCGGTCGTGATCGCGCCCGCACCGAAGACGGACTGCAGGGTTTGCGCCAGCCGGACCGCGCGAGCGTGCTTGAGGTGATAGACGTAGAGCCGCTTTGACGGCATCGATGCTTGTGCCGGCTGCGCACCAAGCGTCGCCAATTCCGGCGGAGCGGGAACCTCGAGGCGCAAGACGCCAGCCTCCTCGACGACCCGAAGCCCGTTCGATGTGGCCAGACTGCGAAGCAGAGGCAGAATGTCCGCGCGTGGAATCGGCTGACGCAGCCGCATCGTGATGCGCTTCTGCGGCAAGTCGCCGTACGTCACGTTCAGGTTGCCGGCCTCCGCCAGGGCCGTGATCACCGCGCGAATGTCGACGTCCTGAAAGTCGACCAGCACACCCGTGGGCGTTCGGCGAACTGAGGTTGTGTCTTGAGCAAGTAGCGTCGGTACGAACGCTGTTACGCACATTGCACAACACAGTACGGCCTGTCGCATCCATTGTGTTTTCATGACCTATCTGCTCCTCGGCACACGCAGAACTACACGGTCGCCGTCGCTGACCCTCGTGAATGTTGCGCTACCCGGCTCGATGGACCTGAGACGCAGGCCGCCGACCACCTGATCCGGCCGGACAACCTTCGTGCCCTGCCCGGGAACTGTCATGAGTACAAAACTGCCTGCGGTGGAATCCACCACCGTGCCCACCAACTGCAATTGCGTGTCGTCGACCATGGTTGGCGCTGAAACCGAAGACTGCGCGCGCGACGCGTTCGGCCGGCGGTTCGGCGCGAACGGCGCGGCCGCAACCGCTTGCTCGATCAACTCGGCTGGCGTGCGCGGGCCGGATTCGAGGGTCGCGAAACTCAAGGGGAGCTCCCGCGACGCCACCGGCATTTCCTCGAGGCTCAGAGCGCGTCCCACGGCCACCGCTGCCAGTGTTGCGCTGGCGGCGACAACGCCGAGCGCCGCTTGCACGACGCGCGTCGCGAGAAGCTGGCGCAGCATCATTCGTTGATCCTCGCAAAGCCGCGTACGGTGGCCGACAGTATCAGGGCTTCGGGGCCATCGGAGAACGGCGCCGAGCGTTCCACACTGAGACGCGTGACGCGCACCAGTCGCCCGCCGCTCTCCAGCGCGCGCAAGCCACGCAGCACGCCCTCGAGTGAGCCCTCGGCGCGCAGGTCGATGGACACTTCGCGCAGGCCTGCGGCCGCGTCGGTCGCGTCGCGCGACTCCATCTGGTCCACGCTCAATCGCGCGTCGCGCAGGGTGTTACCCACGTACGACGACAACGCCGACGTGGCTTCGATGACGTCGTCTCCGGCAAATATCCGCGCCAGCGCGCGTTGTGACTGCGTCCGCGATTTGGCGATTTCGGCCGGCAACTCCGGCGCGTGCGCGAGAAGCGTCAACTCGCGCTGCAACAGGTCGCGCTCGCGGCCCACCGCCTCGCGAGTTCGGGAAAGCGCCTCGCGATACGGCCGCACCGCAATGGCGTTGATCAACGCCGGAGCGGCCATGATGGCGCCAATCAATAGCGCGCGTCGGTCGCGAACGGACAGCGGTGCGCGGTTCATGGTGCGCCTCCGGGCTGCTTCAGTCGAGCGCCCAGCGTGAAGCGTTCGACGACAGGCTGGCCGCTGGAGCCTCCGCCCTCCTGCCGCACCGGCGCGGCCGCGTGTACTCCCAACACACCCGGCGCCGAGCGCATCGCCGCGAAGACGCCGGCCGCATTGCGCGCCTCACCCTCGAGGGAGACGCTGTCGGCCTCGGCGCGGAAAGCTGTGAGTGAAGCGTCGCGTGGGAGCGCTTCGGCGACGCGCGCTACAACGGCCGACCATCGCTCAGACCCGCGCTGGAGCGCGGCGACAGCGCCGAGTTGTTCGCTGTTGGTGAGGAGGGTATCGCGTTGCGTGAGCGCCGTCTGTACCTGAGCGCGTAGCGACGCGCGGTACGCACGCAGGGCGGCAAGCTCCTGGCGCTCGCCCCAGAGCGTCGCTGATGCCGCAACGAACAGCAGTCCGGCCGCGACCGCGCTGCTCCAGAAAACGACGCGGCGTACCAGCGCAGCACGCGATCGAGCGACCGGATCGGGCCTGAGGTCGAGCGTGCTTGCGAGGCTTGCCAGGTTCAGCGGCCTGGAAGCTGCGACGTCCAGAACAGCTGCATTCCGAAACTCCGCCGGCCACGGCGCGCCTTCAGGGGTACGACGAACCGACTCAAGCGCGCCGCCGCGGGCAGCAAGCAACGTCGTCTGGCCGTCACTCGTGACCGCGAATGCGCCCGAGCCGCCAATCCGCGCCCACAATGCCGCGGCCGGCTCGATGACGGCGACGTTGCAGCCCATCGCACGTGCCGCTTCGTGTATTGCGTCGACGACGACGGCGGGGGTGGCGGCGGCGATCCAGCCGGACCGCGTTCGCCGGACCGCGACCACCTGCGGCTCGCGCGCGTCCGGGAAGTACCGGCCCGGATTGCGCGCCACCGCGTTTTGCGCGTCAGTCCGTGTCATGCGCGGCAACTCGATCGCCCGAACTTGCGACAGCGGCGGCGCCAGCACCGCGTGCAGCCACGCGCCCGCTGGCACACGCGCCGCGGAAAGGGTCGCTGCGACGTCGCGCCCGCCGAACACCACGCGCACGATACGCGTCAAGCCGACGCTAACGCGCATCGTTTGTCACCTCGCCGGTGAGCCGGTCCACGTTCAGTGTCGCCGATCTGCCGTGCGCCAGTACGGCAATCTGATCCGCACCCGCCGGCCCCGACGGCTGGAACGTGACACGTGCGCGCGGCCGGTCGCTCCAGAGCGACACGCCAGCCGGTAGCTCAATGGCCCCGGTGAGCGCCGGAGCGTCGATCCAATAGCGCGCATTGGCCGCGTCCAACGTGACCGTGACGCGATGACCGCTCAGTCGCGCGGTGACGCGCGCACGGTCGAGGATTCGCTGCACCGCCGCGGCGCCGTCGCGCAGGTCGTTGCCGCGCGCCGAGTTGAGGAACGCTGGTGTGGCCACAGCGGCCATGATGCCGATGAGCACCAGAACGACCACCACTTCCATGAGGGTGGCGCCGCGCATCATCGGAACGACCCCGCGTTCACGCCGTAGATCGCCTGGAGCAGCGCCAGCGCGACGAAACCCACGACACCGCCGAACGCGACGATCATCGCGGGTTCGGCCAGAGCGACGACCCGCGCGGTAGTGCGTTCGGTGCGGCGCTCGAAAACGTCAGCGGCCTTGGCGAGGAAATCCTGAAGCCGGCCGGATTGTTCACCGATGCTCACCAACTCCGCCAACAGCGTCGGGAAGAGCGAACCCTCGGCAATCGCGCGATTGAGAGACGCGCCTTCGCGCACGCGACCACGGATGCGTGCAACGTCGTCGCGCGCCACTGGGTCGCCGAGCGAGTCGGTGACGTCGTCCAGCGCGCCCAGAAGCGGAGCGCCACCGGCGAGGAGGACCGCGGTGAGCCGAGCGAAGCGCGCCGCGAGCAGCTCCCGTCGCATGCGTCCAATGAGCGGCAACGAGAGCGCGGATGTCGCGGCCGCGCGTGCGCCCTGAGCCGAGTTGGCCGCCCAAACGCCGAAGGTAGCTACGGCACCCGCAAGCACAAACAACCATGGCCAGTGCTCGCGCAGTGCACCGGAGAGGGCCAGGACAATGGCGGTGGTGCGCGGCATCTGGGCGCCCGAGCCCTGCAGCAGGTCGCCGAAACGCGGGATCACCAGGAGGAGCAGCACCAGCACCGCCGCGCCGCCGACCAACGCGAGAAGTGAAGGATAGATGGCGGCCGAGATCAGCTTGGATCGCAGTTCCTCGTCGCGTTCGAGTTGGGCAGCGAGTCGCGTGAAGGCGCCATCCAGGTCGCCGCTCTTTTCGCCAGCGCGGACGAGTCCGACGTACATCGGCGGAAAGACCGCGGGGTGGTCAGCCAGCGCGGTGGCCAGCGCGTCGCCGCGTTCAACACGTTGGCGGACCAGATCAAGCGTTTGCGAAAGCGCGCCGCGCGTCAGAGTACGCGACGCGACGAGCGCCTTGGCGAGCGGAAGTCCCGCGGGAAGGAGCGCCGCGAGTGCGCGGGTAACCTCGACGAGATCCCGCGTTGAGGGCCCGCCGAGCGCCACGCTCTGGGAGCCGAAAGCCTCCTCGTTGATCTCGGCGACGACGAGACCCCTGTCCTCCAGCGAACGCGCGAGCGCCTGCCCAGTGGGGGCATCAGCGCTCCCAGTGAGGCGTTTCCCTTGCGGGTCTATCGCGCGGTAGGCAAAAGCAGGCACGTATCGGGCCCTGTGTGGGAAGGCGCTGGTACCACTTCTATAGAATACGACGTTTCCGGACTGCTTGCCGGTGACCCAGTGCCATTAGGCCATACGGCGCCAGCGCCGGAACTCCTTGTGAATCATGGTGCTTAGGGCCATTGTCGTCCACATGGTACGCAGTCCCGAGGTCATGACCGCACCCGTCAGGCGTGGTTTCACCATCTTGGAGGCCGCGGTCGCAGTCGCGTTGGTGGGTATGATCTCGGTTGGCGCGCTGGCGGCGTTCGGCGCGGACCTCCGCGCCTCGCATCGCGTCAGTAACCTGCTACCCGCGCGGTCGTTGGCGGAGGAACGCCTGACCGCTCTGGAGTTGGCGGACGCGACGCACCTCGCAATCCTGCCAGACTCCCTGGCGCGAGGCCGTTTCGCACCGCCATTCGAGCGCTACGAATGGACCGCCTCCGCCAAACCCGTGCGCGGCGAGAGGTGGCTGTACGTACTCTCGGTTCGCGTGCGCTGGGAGGACGGTGCATACGTGCTCACGCGAAGCCGTTTTCGCCCGCCCCCCGCCGTATCGGCTGCGACGGGTTCTCAATGAGGCGGTCGGGAATGACGCTCCTCGAGCTCGTGGTCGCGCTCGCAATCACCGGAATCGCGGTCTCGGGCGGGTACGCCACGTTCACGACGCTCATGGACCGGCGCGACGCCGCGGCCAAGACTGCGTCGCGGCTCCTGCGTCATTCCACGGCACGCGCGTTGCTGTCGGAATGGCTGGCCTCAGCCCGCCTCACTATCGAGGCGGACGAGGTCGTGTTCCGCGGAATCGACGGCGCAACGCGCGGCACCGCCACGGCGCTCGCGGACGACGACATCGTCTTCTTCACGACCGCCGTGACGCCCGTGGGCCGGAACGGAACGATCGTGCATCTCTATGTTGATCGCTCCGCCGAGTCGCCGGAGCGTGGCTTGGTTGCGGAACTGCGAGAGTTTGAGGGGATGCGCAGCGCAAGAATGGAACTCGAAGCGGGCGTTGCCGGGCTCGATGCACAATTCCTGACGGGCGTGCTCGGTCAGCGGCAGTGGGTCAAAAGCTGGGTTTCAACAAGCGTACTGCCAACTGGAGTGCGCCTTGCTGTAAGTGCCGTGCCGCCCGACTCACTTCCGCCGTTGTGGCGGTTTCCCATCACGGCGTCCATCGAGGGAAGCCGGTGAACGGCGCCAACGTTGCCGAGCAACGGCGGCCGCGGCGTGGCTTCGCCCTGATGGCAGCAGTGTGGCTCATGGTCGCCATCGCAGCGCTGTCGCTCGAGATCTCGACGACGTCGCGCAACCAGCGCCTGGCGGCGGCGAATGCACTGGAACACGCACGGGCCCGCGCCGCCGCCGAATCAGGAATCGAGCACGCCCGCGCGATTCTGGCGCGCATCCTTCAAGACGGCGACGGCCAACGCGCCTGGCGCGACCCGATTGCTCTCCTGGACCCATGGTCCGACCTCACCACGGTGAAACTCGACTCGATCCCGGTGGGCGCGGGAGAATGGTACCGAGTGTCTCTGACACATCTGGGCGCGCAGCTGAACGTGAATCGCGCGAGCGAAGGGCAACTGCGGCGATTTCTGGCCGCGCATCGGGTAGACGCGATGGTCGCCGACCGCCTTGCCCAGCGAATCCTGGACTGGCGCGACCGAGATGACGCGCGCCGCGCCGAGGGTGCCGAACGAGAGGACTATCTGCGGGCCGGCGCTTCCGAGGTTCCGTCAAACAAGGACTTTGTCGACGTCGATGAACTGCGTTGGGTGGCGGGAATGACACCGGAGCTGTTCCAGTCGCTGCGTAGTGAGCTCGCCGTCGTTGGATCGGGACAAGTCAATATCAACTCTGCAGGCCGTGCCCTGCTCCTTTCGCTCCCTGGCACCTCTGAGGCCGCCGCCGACGTCATCATTGGCGCGCAGCTGCGGCGCGATCGCATCGCGAACTTTCAGGACTTGACGGACCGCATGCCGCTCATGACCCGCGAGGCTCTGGAGCGCGCCGCCCCGGCGCTCTTGCCATTGTTGGCCTTCGAGTCGCGGGAGGTTGGCGTGGTCAGCGAGGGTTATGTAGAGGGAAGCCCCGTCCGCGCTACAGGCACCGCCGTCATCGCGCGCGGCGGCCGCCTTACGTTCGTCGCCTGGCGAGCAGTGGAATGAACCCGTCGCGATTTTGTAACAGTACGATGGGGTCAGGACCGCTTGGCGTGTCCTTCACCAAGGCGTTGGTGCCCTGAGTCACTCCCAAAGGCGTGTCTGACCGGTAGCGTACTTTCCAACCCCGAGCCAATATCCTTATTACGGTATGCCTCAGATTAGAACCGACGTAACCGGACAGCGCCGCTCGCGCACTTTCAACGTCGTGGTTCCGGTGGAGACACCGAAAGCCAGACTGACCTGGACAAGTCCACTGCTGCGCCTGTTACGGCGAGCGACCATGGGACTCTCGGCCGAAGAGGTCACGCTGGCGCAGAGGTCGGGGTACCAAGGCTATCTGAACCGCCAGCTCAACTACACGCGAATCGACGACAGCGCGGTGAACGCCTTCGTCGAGTCCAGGTGGCCCAACCTGTCGCAGACCGGGGCTCAGATCTACCAAGTCCAGTTCGGTACCCTCGTTCAGCAACTGCAGGAAGCGACGATATACCGTGCTGCCTTTTCCAAGCGGCAGCTCTACGAACGCATGGTCGAGTTCTGGAGCGACCACTTCAGCATCCAGATCACCAAAGTCGGCTATCTCAAGCTGCTCGACGACCGCGACGTAATTCGGAAGCATGCGCTGGGAAAGTTCCGTGACCTCGTGAACGCAAGCGCCAAGAGTCCTGCGATGCTGGCATACCTCGATCAGACGAATAGCCGAGTCGGGCGGCCGAACGAGAACTACGCGCGCGAGCTCATGGAGCTGCACACGCTCGGTGTCGACGGTGGATACTCGCAGCAGGATGTTGCCGAGCTTGCGCGCGTGCTTACCGGATGGACCCTCAAGGGCCGTGGTGAGTTCAATTTTGATCCCACGGGTCACGACTGGGGGCAGAAGACCGTCCTGGGAATGACGATCCCTGCGGGATCACCCTCACTCGGCGCTGATGGAGTGAAGGAAGGCGAAATGGTGATCGACCTCCTCCTCGCGCGCCCGAATACCGCGCGTTTCATCGCGACCAAGATGCTCAAGTGGTTGCTGACCGCCGAGCCGACGGAAGCGCAGATCGCTACCATCGCCACCGTGTACCGCGTCACCAAGGGCGATATCAAGGCCATGGTACGGGCGATACTGAACGACGGCTGGATCGGCTCTTCGTCCATGAAACTGAAGCGGCCTTTCCACTTTGTGGCGTCCACACTGCGCGCCACCGCCCCCACGGTGACTACGCTCGGGCGTGCCAACGGGCAAGTCACGGCTGCTGGGCAGCAGCTCTTCTACTGGGAGACGCCGGACGGTTACCCCGACTTGATTGAGTACTGGTCGGGAAACATCCTGACGCGCTGGAACGCCGCGAGCAGTGTCGCGAATTCCAATGATACCCAAATGGCGGTGAGTGTCGCGCAATACGTGCAGGCGGGAACGCCCGACGCCGCCATGGATCTGATCAATGCTCGGCTGTTCGGAGGTGAACTGGACGCACCCACGCGGAACGCACTCCGGGCGTATCTCGCCGGCGGGACGTTCAATGAAACGCGGATCCGCGAAACGCTCGCGCTCGCCTTCAGTTCCTCGTCCTTCCAATGGTACTGACATGACGAACGACGAATCCGACGACACGCACGGCGCCGAATGTGGATGCGCCGAATTCCAGGAGCTATCGCGCCGCCAGTTCCTGGGGACGGTTGCGGGCTTCTCGGGCGCCGCGGTGGCCTCGTCGTTCCCCGCGTGGCTGCCGAAGATCGTGCTCGCGCAGTCGGCGACGTCACGCGACGTCATCGTGTACGTCTTTCAACGAGGCGGTGCCGACGGAATGACGTTGTGCGTCCCATTCGGAGATCCGGCGTACTACACGGCGCGGCCGACGATTGCGATCCCGCGCCCGGACTCAGCAGCCGCGACCCGCGGCATCGCGCTCGACAACTTCTTCGCGTTTCCGCAAGCGATGAGCACGCTGATGCCCGCGTATCAAGCTGGCGATCTCCTGGTGGTCCATGCCTCCGGGCAACTCACGACCACCAGCCGCTCTCACTTCGACGCGCAGCGGTACATGGAAGTGGGCAAGGCCGCAGATCCCAACCTCATTTCAGGATGGCTCGGCCGGCATCTGGCGAGTATGCCACCGGTTCGTTCGACCGCGCCGCTGCGTGCCCTCGGTCTTGCGGCTGGCCTTCAGAAGACTCTGGTCGGTGGCCCGAAGACCCTGCCTATCGCCGATCCCTCCAACTTCAACCTCGGCGGCACGGCCTCCACGGTGGACGCCCGTCTCGCGGTGATCGAGCAGGCATATCTCGCGCAAGCGGACGAGCTGCAGGCAGCCGCGCTGGATGCCGTGAACACCGTGAGGTTGCTGCGATCAGTGAACTTCGTGGGCTACGTTCCGGCGAACAGCGTCGTCTATCCCAACACGTCGTTTGGTCGCGCCCTGCGGTCGGTGGCAGTGCTGATCAAGGCTGACGTCGGCGTCGAGGCCGCGCAGGTGGACATCGGGGGGTGGGACACACACGCCGCTCAGGATCCGCTGGCTGGGTCGATGTTCCAGACGATGCAGACGTTCGCGGGCGCGTTGGCCGCGTTCCACGCGGACGTGATTCAGGGTGTAACGCCGTATGGTGTCACCTTGGTCGTGGTCTCCGAGTTCGGCCGCAACCTGCGAGAGAATGGCAGCGCCGGCACTGACCACGGGCGCGCAACGACCATGTTCGCGATGGGAAAACAGATCACCGGCGGGAGAGTTCTCACGACGTGGCCCGGTCTGCGGCCCGAGCAGCTGGAAATCGGTCAGGACCTGAAAGTCACCATTGACTATCGCGACGTGCTCGCCGAGATCGTACAGCGGCGCCTCGGCAATCCAAACCTGGATTTCATCTTCCCCGGATTCACGCCGACCGCCCGTGGGATAACCCGCGCGTCCGTCTGATCGCACACCCAATGGACACGCGCAGCGTCCACTATTTCACGACGATCTCTCCCGTCATACCGGGGTGGACAGTGCAGTCATACGGGAAGGTGCCGCGCGTCGAGAACGTGCGCGCAATCACCGTGTCCTTCACGACGATGATGTCCGGCGGCGCCCCGGCGACTAGTCGGCCGAAGATGACGTTGTGGTCGTCACCGGTGATATGGAAGTTGACCGAGCCACCCGCGGCGATCGTGGTTGAGAACGGACTGAACACGAAGCCGGGTGTGAAGACGTCAGCGGTGTTCGGAACTGGACTTGCGGGATCCGAGCAGCCGGCCGCGGCGAGTACGAACAGAGAAGCAATCAGATGACGCATACGATGAGACATTGGCGACGGCTTCGCGTTCTCGCAGCTGTTGGCATGGTGGCCATTGCGCCAGCCGCATGCGACTCGGGGCCCAAGACCCCCGTCGGCAACTATACCCTTGCGACGGTCGACGGCAAGTCGACGCCCTTCTCAGTGGCCAGCGGCGTCGATTACCAACTCGAGATCATTTCAGGCGCGCTGGAGTTATCTGCCGCCAACACATTCCGCTGGGTGACCGGAGTCCGAGAAACGGTACAGAGTTACGCGTCCGTCTATATGGATACGGTTGACGGCACTTGGACGCAGGACGGAGGCGCCCTCAGGCTCATCGCGGCGGTCGATAGTTCCACGGTCGCCGCCACGTGGCGGCGCGCATCGGTCACTCTTGTGCTTGTGGACGGCACGGAGACAATGACCCTTGTCTACGCAAAGTAGGAACTGACCGCGCGGACGCTGACTCGGGCGCGATGCCCGTAGGAGGCCCATTCTTTTGGGCCGATTCGCTCAGGGACTAGGGAATGTCCGCGTTCTCGCCAGTGCCGCCCGGCTGGCCGTCGGCGCCGAAGGAGATCAGTTCGAAGCCAGGCTTGCCGCCGGTGGCCGGCAAGCGATAGACGTAGGGGCGACCCCAAGGGTCCGGCGGGACCTGCTTGCGGAGGTACGGCCCGCGCCAGTTGGCCGGTTTGGGGTCAGCGGTCGGCGCGGTAAAGAGTGCTGCCAAGCCCTGGTCCGTGGTCGGATAGCGGCCATTGTCGAGCCGGTAGGCATCCAGCGCAGCGCCGAGCATTTCGATCTGGGTGCGCGCCGTGGCGTCCCGCGCAGTGTCGACGTTTCGGAAGATATTGGGCGCGACGAGCGAGGCCAGGATCGCGAGGACGATCAGGACGACGAGGATTTCGATTAGCGTGAAGCCGGAGCGGTGCCGGCGCGCGCCTGCAGGTGTCATGCTGCTTGATAGAATGTGCGATGGGCCTTTCGTCAAGCACCGTGAGAATGCGCGGGTCAGGTTAGCTGCTTGCTTTTCATGACTGCAATATGCTCTCGGCTCCCGGCTCCCGGCTTTCGGCTCGCGTGTTGCTGCTCTCCGCAGTAACCTCTCCGCACTATGAGACGCAGCCTCATCCTTGTTTTCGCCCTACCGGTCATCGTCGGCGCGCAGAACCTGCCCGGCGAGTGGCCGCACTATCACCGTGACCTGGCCGCGACGCGCTACTCGCCGCTGGACCAGATCAGTCGCGCCAACGTCGCAACGCTAACGATGGCGTGGACGTGGAAGTCGGATACGGCCGCCACGCGCGACTCCGAATTCAAGAACGAGAACACGCCGCTCATGATCGGCGGCGTTCTGTACATCACCACTGGGCAGCGCCGCACTGTCATCGCGCTCGACGCGGCGACTGGCGCCGAGAAGTGGCGCTACTTGAACACCGCTGACTCCGACGTGCGCTTCCGGATGGCGCCGCGCAAAGGTGCGGGGCGCGGCGTGGGCTATTGGAGCGACAGCCGCTCAGCGCGGATCTTCACCATCACGCCTGGATTCTTCCTCGTCGCGCTTGACGCGGCCACCGGCACGCCGATCGAATCGTTCGGCACCGGCGGTATCGTGGACCTCAAGGCCAACCTCGGCGTCCCCAACATCAACCTCGACAGCGCCACGATTGGCAACAGCTCCCCGCCGCTCGTCGTCGGCGACGTTGTCGTGATTCCGCCGGCGCTGCTGGAAGGCAGTCGTCCGACGTCGATGCGCAACACGCCGGGACGCGTGATGGCGTTCGACGTGAAGACCGGCGCGCTCAAGTGGCGCTTCAACACCATTCCGCAGAAAGGCGAGTTCGGCAACGACACATGGCTCGAGGGGTCGGCCGAATACACCGGCAACGCGGGTGTGTGGGCGCCGATGAGCGCGGACGCGCGGCGCGGCATCGTGTACCTCCCCGTTGAGGGCGCCACCGGCGACTACTACGGCGGGCACCGCCCGGGTGACGACTTGTTTTCGTCCTCGCTCGTCGCGCTCGACGCAAAGACCGGCAAGCGCCTCTGGCATTTCCAGATCGTGAAGCACGACGTGTGGGACCGGGACAATCCCACAGCGCCGGTGCTAATGGACATCACCGTGGACGGGCGCAGGATCGAAGCCGTCGGTCAGATCACGAAACAGAATTGGGTGTACGTGTTCGACCGCGTCACCGGAAAGCCCGTGTGGCCCATCGTCGACAAGCCGGTGCCGCAGACCGACGTGCCCGGCGAACGTACCGCCGCGACCCAGCCCCATCCGACGAAGCCGCCCGCGTTCGACCTTCAGGGCGTTACGGTGAACGACCTCATCGACTTCACGCCGGCGCTTCGCGCGCAGGCGCTCGAGGCGATCAAACCATATCGCTTGGGCCAGCTGTGGACGCCCCCATCGGTCATCGGCGCACCTGACAGCACTCGCGGCACGATCAGCGTGCCCGGCTCAGTCGGCGGCGCCAATTGGGAGCACGGTGCGTTTGATCCAGAGACCGGAATGCTGTACGTCGGCTCGTTCACCAACCCAAGCAACTTTGGGCTCGCGAACGATTCCGCGCGGTCAGACATGCGCTACGTCATGGGTGGCGGTGGCCTGCCAAACCTTGATGGTCTTCCGTTCCTCAAGCCGCCGTACAACCGCATCACCGCGCTGGACATGAACCAGGGCGACCTCGTGTGGCAGGTGCCCGGCGGCGACACGCCGGCCAGCATCAAGAATCATCCGGCGCTCGCGGGGCTGAACATCCCCAACACCGGCGCGCGCACGCGCCCCATGGTGATGGCCACCAAGACGTTGCTGTTCGCGGCCGAGGGCTACGGCAGCATCGGGCCGCTGCACGTGTTCGACAAGAAGACCGGCGAGCGCATTGCGGACATCCCGCTGCCCGGCTCCGTCGGGAGTCAGCCGATGACGTACATGATCAACGGCAAGCAGTACGTCGCGTTTTGGGTTGGGCGTCAGCCAACGATGCCGGCGCAACTCATGACATTCGCGCTACCGTAAGACCGGTAGCACTCGGCCCGCCGAGTCCGGCGAAACCCTAGAAGCCCGGCGCCCGCCACGTTTCGCGCCCGCCCATCACGGTCAGCAACACTCTTGCTGACAGCAGCGTTTCCGGCGGGCCGGTGACGATGTCCTCCGAAAGCACCACGAAGTCCGCGTACTTCCCAACCGTGAGCGTGCCTTTGCGCGACTCAGCAAACTCAGCGAACGCCGCGTCGCGCGTGTAGTGCCGCAGCGCGGCCTCGATGCTGATGCGTCCGGCCGGGTACCAGCCACCCTTCGGCGTGCCATCCGGCAGCTGCCGTGCAACGGCAGACCACAGGCCCAACATCACGTTCATCGTGAACACGGGATAGTCGCTGCCGAATGCCTGCACTGCCCCGGCGTCATCGAACAGTTTGAATGAGTTGGACCGGCTGGCGCGCGCTGGCCCAAGCAGCGGCGCGTAGTTCTCGAGTGTCGCTGGGTCCGGCGACGCGAACATGGCTTGCGTGCTGGCGATCACGCCAAGTTGCCTGAAGCGCGGCAGGTCCCTGAGCGACGGCACTTCGATGTGCTCCACGCGGTGGCGGCGATCCGTGGTGCGGTTCTGCTTCGCCGCATGCTCGAATGCATCCAGCGCCATGCGAATCGCGCGGTCGCCAATCGCATGCAGCTCCACCTGGATGCCGGCGCTGTCGTACTGCGCCACGGCGCGATTGAGGTCCGGCTGCTTCCACATCGGGATCCCGACATCGGTGGAACCCACGTACGGCTCGAACATCGCGGCGGTCTTGGCGTCTACCGTGCCATCCAGCATGCCCTTCGCAATTCCGAAGGACAGCAACGGCCCGTGCGCGCTGTCGCGCATCGCGACAAACCGCGCCAACTGATCGCGCGTCGCGTTGGCGACGAACGGTACCGCTGCACGCCACCGCACCAACATGGCGTTCTCAGATGCCGCTCTATCCAGCGCCGCGACTTCGTTGGCGCCGAGCCCGCCCGACGATGCGTTCTGCACTGACGTGATGCCGAAAGCGGCCGCCTTGGCCATTTCTTCCTTGAGCGAAGCGAAGACGGCGTCGGGCGTCGGCGATGGAACCAGGCGACGCACCAGCCCGGCCGCGGCCTCCTTCAACAATCCGGTGGGCTCGCCCTCGGCGTCACGCTCGATGCGGCCGTTGTTGGGGTCCTTGGTGGTGCGCGTAACGTTGGCCAGTGCCAGCGCCTTTGCGTTGGCCAGCGCCTGATGCCCGTCACGGTCCGTGAGCACCACGGGGCGATCCGGAAAAAGTCCGTCGAGGTACGTGCGATGCGCCACGTTGGACGGAAAGTCCGTGGGCACCCAACCGCGTCCAATGAGCCACGCGCCTGCGGGCAGGTCGCGCGAAAACGCCTGGAGCCGCTTCTGGATTTCCTTGATGCTGACGGCGCCGTCGAGGTCGGCGCCGCGCGACGAACGAAAATGCCAGTGCGCATCGTTGAATCCGGGCACGACGCGCCGGCCGCCGAGGTCTACTACGGCGGTGTTGGGCCCGGCGATTGCGCGCACTTCGGCATCGCTGCCGATTGCGACCAATCGGTCGCCGAGAACTGCGAATGCCTGCGCGGACGGACGGGCGCTATCCGCAGTCCACACTCTGGCATTCACGTAGATGCGGTCTGGCGACTGCGACTCAGCAGACGCAACGGCCAGCACGGTCACGACGGCCCTAACGGTTCGGAGAGTCATGTTGACGAACCTATCACAACGTGACGGGCTTCGGCGGCGTGACCGTTCGACTATCGAATAGCGAAGCGCTGCAGTCTATTTGCGCACCACCATTTCAGAGGACTGGCAATGCGTGCATCATGGATTGTCCCAGCAGCGCTGCTGTGCGGAGCTTGTGGAGGTGCTGGATCTCAAGCCGACGAAGGGGCGCGGAGCCAAGCAGAATCCAGCGTCGCGCGGCCGGAAATCGAAGCGTTCACCGCCACATTTTACCGTTGGATAAACGCTGGAGCCATTGATTCCGCGGCAACAGCGGTCACCGAGGACTATGTCTGGCTCGCACCCAACGCGCCGGCAGACTCCGGACGCGCAAATTGGGTGCGCATACATACTGCAATGCTCGCCACCGCAAAATTTTCAGGTGACGTAACTGTCGACGCCGTCGTCGCGAGCGGTCCGATCGCGGTCATGCGCGGACGATATGTTGCCACCATTACTCCTGGACCTGGCGCCCCGAAAGGAGCCAAGACCGTCGCCGACACCGGCAAGGTTCACTGGCAACTGCGAAAAGTCGACGGGCGCTGGTTGCTCGCCGTAGCCTCGTGGAACAGCAACCTCCCCGCCGGCCGATGAATCCGGCTTCCACCAAAGAAAACCGGAGGAGTCACATGAGATCGCTGACGATTCTTGTCGGGGTGTTGTCGCTCGCTGCTCGTACGGCCGACGGCCAAGGAGCCACTCCCCACGTCCCGAATATCGCGGCCAGTTCATTTGCGACCGTAGCCGTGCACGTATCGGCGTGGCGGCTCGGCGACGCCTGGGATTCGGATGTCTATATGGGACCGGCGCGCATCGCCATCACTTATGGTCAGCCGCACGCGCGCGGACGGACTGTGGTGGGACGACTCATTCCGCAGGACACGGTCTGGCGGCTGGGTGCGAATCTCGCCACGACTCTCGAGAACGATCTCGAAATCGAGCTGGGCGGCCTGAGAATCCCTCGCGGCCGGTACACTCTCTACGCGCTATACACCAAGCAAGCCTGGCATCTGATCGTGAATCGTGCGGCCGGCCAGGTGGGTGCCTATGACTACTCACCCGCCAACGATCTCGGTCGCATCCCACTCTCGGCCCGCACTCTCGCCGAACCCGAGGAGTCGCTCAGCATATTTCTGATTCCGGACGCTCGAGCCAGCGGCGCCGAGTCCACTCTGAGCGGCGTTCTGCGCATCAAGTGGGGAGCTGTCGACCTGCGCGCACCTTGGCGTGTTGCGGAGGGGGTAAAACCTTAGTGGCAGGTCGGGATCGAAGCCTGATTCTGGCTGTCTTGTACAGTACTGCCGCGTGCGGCCCCGGAGACCGGTCGACAAGCTCGACGCCGGCGGCCGCCGCGACGTGCGTTGCCGCGTCCGAAACGCTGCGTTCGAACATAGAACGACAACTCGCCCAGCATGAATTTGGTAAACGCACGCGGGACGTCGCTCTCACGGTTTCGGTGCTGGCCGACAGCGTTCAGATCTGGAACGGCAGCTCCAAGCCAATTCGCGGCCGGGAGGCGCTGGCGGCCCTCAATCGCGATCTGTTCCGCACCGTGCGATTCGACTCCATCAACTATGCGCTGAGCGACGTACGCGACTGCGGCGCCGTGATCCTCGAACTCGGTGAGGCGCGCGCCTACTACACGCCGCTCGGCCAGCCATCTCGCGTGGAGCACGACCGGTATCTGCACACGTGGGAACAACGCGACGGCAGTTGGCAACTCACGCTGGCGGTAAACCAGGAGATGGCGCCAACCTCGCCGGCGTCCAGCGCGCCCGGTCGCTGAACAGCCGAGCGAAAACGAACGTCTTCACTCTGAGCATCGATGCGACGGCTCCCTCTCCTCTTCATTGTCTGGGCATCTGCGTGCAACACGCCGGCGTCGTTGCCATCGGAGTCGGCCGTCATTCCGGTGCCAGTGGCAGAGTTCGCGTCGTTCGGCGAGGGCGTCGTTTTCGAGTCGGATTCCGTGGGATATCTCACCGACCTCGTGGCCGGCGTGATCCATCGCTTCACGCTCGACGGCCGTCTGACCGAGTGGGCCCGCTCCGCCCAGCCGAACGGCCACCGTATTCTGGCCGACGGCACACACCTCGTTGCGGACGGCGCCGAACATGCCGTGCTGCGGTTTGGCCGCGACGGCAAACGGCTTGCGCCACTCACTATGAGCGACGGATCGGCGCTCATCGCGCCCAACGATCTGACACTCGACGACTCTGGCGGAGTGTATTTCACGGACCCGAGAGATTCGCAGATCGGATCCGCGCGCGGAACGGTGCACTATGTGGATCGCGCTGGGGTCGTAACCACGGTTGCACGACGACTGGCTTGGCCCAATGGCATCGCGGTTGACCCGTCGGGCGCCTGGCTTTACGTGAACGAGAGTGTCTCCGGTCGAGTGCTGCGCTATGCCATTCGCGCTCCCGGGCGACTCGGCGCCGTCGAGGTCTTCGCCGTGATCGCCGAGCACTTGAAGCCGACCGAGAAGGACCAACAGACGCTGGACGGCATGACGTTCGATCGCGGCGGGAATCTGTACATCGCCTATCACCGGGTCGGCCGCATCTACGTCCTGGATCGCGATGGCCAAGTCGTCCGACGCTACAACGCCGGCCAGGTCTCGGTATCCAATGTCGCGTTCGGGGGCCCGGGCCTACAGACGCTTTACGCGGTGGGCGCCCGCGGAAGCGATTTCACCCACGGCGTGCTCACGCGCATGGACCTCGCTCCAGTGCGCGGTTGGTCGGAACGATCCCGCTGGGCCTCTTCACGCTGAGCAAATCAGGACAACCTCGTGAACACGGCTGATGTCCGCAGATTCTTCGCATACAGTGACTGGGCGAACCACAGGGTGCTTGCCGCGGCAGCGCCTGTGTCGCACAGTGATTTCGACCGCGATCTTGGCGCGAGCTTCGGCTCGCTCCGCGGCACCCTGATCCACATCATGTGGGGCGAAAAGCGCTGGTTACAGTTCTGGGTCGACGGGTCAACCATGGATGATCCGCCGCCAGCGGCCTTCCCCGATGTGGGCAGTCTCGTTGCGGCGTGGCGCGCCGTTGAGCGGCAGCGCAACGCGTTTCTGTCCGAACTCACGGACGACCGACTGAACGCGGTGCTGGACGTGCGAGGCGAGAAGTACCGACTCGCTGACCTCTTCCAGCACCTCCTCAACCACTCCACTTACCATCGTGGCCAGGTGACGCTCCTCCTCCGACAGCTCGGCCACACGCCCGCGGCAACCGATTTCAGAGTCTTTGTGGGGGAGACTGTGCCGGCTCCTGGCAGCATGTAGATGTATCGCCGCCCCAGCGACCCGTTACGCTGGTGCGTATGGCACTCCGAGGCCCATTCTCTAGTAGTGGGTGCCGATGGCGCCCCAGCCCAATTCACCGGAGCTCCGCAATGAACGTCCGCCGTGTCCTTGCTGCCGCCCTCACGCTTGCAGCAGTGTCCGCCCCCGTCGTCGCTCAGCAGGGTACGCCTCCGGGTTCCTCCAGCTGGGATGCAGCTCAGATCCTGAAGGCGGAGACCTATGTAAAGCCGCCGGCCAACCTCGAGCGCATCATCATGGCGCCGCGTGTGGACATCTCGTTCAGCGCGCCGAGCCCGGATCGGTCGTGGTTCCTGCGGACAACAGGCCCGACGCGCGGCGATATCGCACTCCGCGGCAAGGAGCACGTCTACCTCGCGGGGCTCGAAGTGGATACGAAGGCCCATCGCGCCCGCTCCCTCACCGTGAACAACGCGCGCGGCCTCGTGCTCGTGAATCCGAAAACCGGCGCTACGAAGACCATCGAGACGCCGGCCAACGTCCAGAGCATCACGGGGGAAACGTGGTCGCCCGACGGCAAGTCCATCGCCTATCTCGCAAACTTTGACGCCGCGACGCATGTGTACGTCGCAGACGTCGCGAGCGGAAAGTCGACACAGCTGACGCGCGGTCAGTTGCTGCCGGTGCTCGTGACGGACCTGGAGTACACCGCCGACGGCAAGAGTGTCGTCGTCGTGCTGCCGCCGGACGGTCGCGCGGCCGCGGCGCCGACACACGGCCCCAACAATGTCGAGAACGGCCCAACTGTTCGCTTCAGCAACGGCACCGCGCGGCCGCAGCGCGTCCACAACAGCCTACTGCTGGACCGCCACGACGTGGACATCCTCAAGTACTACACCACGGGCCAGCTAGCCCTCATCGACGTGAAGACGCGCGCCGTGACCAAGATCGGCGAGCCGCACATGATCCGTTCCGTGGACGTCAACGCCGACGGATCGTACTTCACCGTCACGTACATGGTGGAGCCGTTCTCGTACAACGTGCCGGCCAGTGCGTTTGGGTCCAGGCGCGAACTGTGGGACCGGAGCGGCAAAGTCGTCGCGACGATCGCGTCCACGCCGCTGCGTGAAGGCGGCGGCGGCACTGACGACGCGCCAACGTTCGGCGGCGGCGGTCCGACGGCCAGTGATACCGGCAAGCGAAACGTCGAGTGGAACCCGGTAGGTCCGGGCCTGCTCTACACCGAGTCCGTCTTCTCGGCAAACAACGCTGGCGCCAATCGCAGCGGCGCGCCCGCTGGACGCGGTGGCCCGCAGGGTGCCAATCAGCGCCGCACGCCGAGCAGTGTGCGTCTGATGAGTTGGCTCCCGCCGTTCGGCCCGAATGACACGAAGCTGGTCTACGAAGGCGGCCCGCAGCTCGGCACCACCATGTTCAGTTCCGACGCCAAGATGCTGTTCGCGTCCGACAGCGGTGCTGTCTTCGCGGTTCGTCTCGCTGACAGCAAACGCTTCAACCTCGGTCGTCGCGTCACACTCAGCCGCGGTGGCGGCGGATTCGGCGGTGGTGGAGGAGGAGGCGGCGGCGGGTTGGGTGGTGGTGCCGCGCAGAACACCGACACAACCGCGCTCGGTGGCGCACTCGTTACGCGCACGCTTCCGGCCGGTCGCACGTTCGTCGTCGTCAGCAACAACGGCACCCAAGTCGCTGTGACGGGCACCCGCGCGCCGGGCGCATCCTGGAGTTCGCAGGCGCCGCGCCCGTGGGTGGACAAGATCGACATCGAGACGGCAAGGCGGACGCGCGTGCTCGACAGCCCGGCGGACGTCTTCGAGTCTTTCGTCACGTCGCTGGACGATGATCTCTCGCAGTATCTCGTCACGCGCGAGAGCGCGACCACGCTTCCCGACGTGTGGCTTCGTGACGTCGCGGCGAACTCCGCGAAGAAGATCACCAACAACGTGGACGTCGGGCCCGAAGTCTCCACGGCGCCGTCCAAACGCTTCCGCGTCACCAGGCCGCGCGATGGCTACGCGTTCTGGACGGACGTGACCCTGCCAAAGGGCTGGCGCCAGGGACAGAAAGTGCCGGCCGTGCTGTGGTTCTACCCGCGCGAGTACACCTCACAGGACGGCTATGACCGCTCGCGCTTCAACACCAACATCAACCGCTTCCCCGAGGTTCCGTCGGCGCGCCCAGCGTCGTCCACCAAACTGTGGGTCACGGCTGGCTACGCGCTCATCGAGCCGGACATCCCGATTTGGGGCGACTCAGGCAGGATGAACGACAACTACACGCGCGACCTGCGCGAGAACCTCGACGCGGTGGTGGACGCGATCGTCGACAGCGGCTGGGTGGATCGTACCCAGCTGGGCATCGGCGGCCACAGCTACGGCGCGTTCAGCACCGTCAACGCGATGACGCTGGTGCCGTACTTCAAGGCCGGCATCGCTGGCGACGGCATGTACAACCGGTCCCTCACGCCATTCGGCTTCCAGAGCGAGCGGCGCAGCTTCTACGATGCGCAGGACACGTACCTCGACATGTCGCCGTTCTTCCGCGCCGACAAGATCTCAGGTGCGTTGCTGCTGTATCACAACTGGGAAGACCAGAACAGCGGCACGGCGATCATCAGTTCGCAACGCATGATGATGGCGCTCCAGGGACTGGGCAAGACGGCCGCGCTGTACATGTATCCGTACGAGGATCACAGCGTGGCGGCGTACGCGTCCGACCTGGATCAGTGGGCGCGTTGGATCGCGTGGATGGACACGTACGTGAAGAACGCCAAGCCGGCACCGAAACCGGTTCCGTAGGTAGAAATGTTCTCGGCGGGCGGCCTTCGGCCGCCCGATCAACGTTCTCGGCCGGGTGCTACGCACCCGGATGACAGTCGACTAGCGTTGGATTCATGACCAAGCGTCTGCAGACCTACGAGACACCGGAAATCACGGTCACGTTCGACCCGAACGTGTGCGCTCACTCAGGTGTTTGCATCCGCGGATTGCGCGCGGTGTTCGACGTAAGCCGCAGCGACTGGGTGCGTGCTGACGCTGCGCCCGCCGATCAAGTGGCCGAGCAAGTTCGGCGCTGCCCGTCCGGCGCGTTGCAGTACACGCTCGAGAAATCCGACGCTCCTGCGGGTGACGCAAACCGAGGCTGAGGCCGGCGGTCGCCAATAGCCAAACGCGAGATCAAGACTTAAGGTCCCCCATGCTCCGCATCGTTCTCGCAGTGCTTCATCTCCTGGGCATGGGAATCGCGCTCGGGTCGGTCTTCGCCCGTGCTCGTGCCCTGAATGACGTTCGCGATACAGCCGCGCTCAAGCGAGGATTCGCCGCGGACAACTGGTGGGGCGTGTCGGCGGGGGTCCTGCTGGCGACCGGACTGTGGCGCGCCTTCGGCAGCCTCGAGAAATCGTCGTCGTACTACTGGAGCAACCACGTCTTCTACGCGAAGATCGGACTTTTCGCGCTCGTGTTCGCGCTCGAGATCTGGCCGATGGTGACGCTCATCCGCTGGCGCCGCGCTGCGGCAACCGGCGCCCTGCCGGCACCCGAAGCGCTCCACGGTGCGGCGCGACGCATCGCGCGAATCTCCGACATTCAGCTCCTGCTGCTCGTCTGCATCATCTCTGCCGCCACAATGCTGGCCCGGGGCTACGGCGGGCGCTGAACTGGCCGCTGCGTACCTCAACTCATGGAGAATGACCATGGCTGAACATCAGAACGTCGGCGTCCTTGATAGTCGAATCCGGATCCTGCTGGGGATCGCCTGCGTCGGCCTCTTGGTCTACCACTTCGCCATCGCGCGGCTGATGCCCATCTACGTCCTCGTCGTGGTCGTGGTTGGGGTCCCCTTCTTCCTGAAGACCGGCCGCACGCGAGTTTGCCCCGTCATGAAAGCGATGAACATCTCAACCGCCGGCCCAACGACAGCCCAATAGCGGGCCTGGCAGCGGAATCGCCTACGCCGGGACATCTTCAGCGCATGTCTTCGTGCATCGTTCGGGCCGCACTGTGTGCGGCGGTATTGGCGCCAGCCAGCGCGGTGGCGCAACCTGGATTCCCTCCTGACAACCCCGACAGCTGGCGCGTCGCGGCCACCGCGAAGGTTCTTTGCTCCGCGGTATTCGTCTCGGGGCGCGATCCCGCCGAAGCGCGGCGAAACGTGGCGGCGTATTTCCTCGGCGCCAAACTCGACTCGATCACTGCCTTCGACGTCGACCGCTCGCGCAGGATGGTGCGGCTCACGTTGGCCAACCGCATCACGCGCGAAGCCAAGCTCTACGGCGACCAGGGCTGCGTCATCCATCAGCCCGGCAAGGACTCTGTGTACTTCACGCCCACGCGCGTCGCGACGACACTCGGCGACGCGTCCCGGATGCCGTGGCCCATGGGCGACGTCCTGCCCACGACGCCGCTCCCGTCGGACATCGACACCGCCAAGGTGCGTCAGGCCGTTGACTCGGCGTTCGCAAATCCGGCCGGACTAACCGCGGCGTTTGTGGTCGTGCACCGCGGACGCATCATCGCGGAACGCTACGCCAACGGCGCCAACAAGGACATGCAGCTCGAGAGCTGGTCCATGGGAAAGAGCATCACCGGGGCGTTGATCGGCGTGCTGGCGCATCAGGGTGCGTTCAGGATGGACGACCCTGCCCCGATCGCCGAATGGCGCAAAGCGCCTGGAGATCCGCGCGCCAAGATCCGGATCGTGGACCTGATGCGTATGTCCAGCGGCATCCGCTTCAGCCGCGGCAGCCCGGAGGATCTGCCCGGATTTCACGACCACGACCTCTGCTACGCCGGCGCGATCAACAGCTTCGAGTTCGCCGTCACGCGACTGTTGCAGTTCGAGCCCAACACGTTCGGACGCTACCGCAACAGCGATCCGCTCGCGCTCAATCTCATCATCCAACAGACGGTCCGCGCCCGCGGCGAGGAGTACCTCACGTGGCCGCAGCGCGCGATGTTCGACAAGCTCGGCATCCGGCGCCAGGTTCTGGAGACCGACCCGTACGGCGGCTTCCTGCTCAACGGATTTGACTACGGCACGGGACGCAACTGGGCGCGCCTCGGCATGCTCTTCCTGGCGGACGGCGTTTGGCAAGGCACGCGGCTGCTGCCCGAGGGCTGGACCAAGTTCGTGTCGACGCCGGCGCCCGCGTGGAAGGACAGCACCTACGGCGCGATGGTGTGGGTGAACCCGCGCGGCCTTTGGAGGGCGCCAAAGGATGCGTTCGCCTTTCGCGGCGCGGGCGGCCAGGAGACCGTCGTTATTCCATCGCGCGAAATGGTCGTCGTCCGAATGGGTCACTTTCCCGGCGCGCGTATCGGCTCACAGAATCTTCAGAGCGCGCTCGCCCTCCTCACCGACGCAGTTCCAGCCAGGTCGACTCCATGAAAGCAAACGTGACACAGTGCCGTTTCTTCCTCTTGGTATTCAACGAGGCGGCCGTCGGGCTGAACGACTCCCATCGCACGCTGCTCCCGATGCCCGGCTCCAAAACGGCTGGCTGGATCATTGGCCACCTGTGCATCACCGGAGACTTTGGCCGCAAGCTGTGCGGACGCCCCCCGATCTGCCCCAAGGACTGGCGTGCGAAGTTCGCTCCGGGAACCACGCCGTCCTTGATTCCAGACGACTATCCGCCGATGGCCGAACTCGTGGCCAAGTGCCGCGAGGTGTACACGGACTTGGCCGACGCGGCGCTCTCGGTGGACGTGGCAACGCTGGCACAGCAGCCAAACCCGTTCGTGCCCGGCCGCATCGTCTACCCGACCTCAGCGGACTTCCTCCCGCATATGCTCGCGGGGCACTTCGCCTATCACACCGGTCAACTCGTGGGCTGGCGCGCCGCGGCCGGCTTGGGCCGCATCAAGGACATCGTAGCGGCGGCTCAGCAGTCCTGATCCGCACTTATTTCCACGGCGGCCAGACTCCGGGAATCCTTCGATAGCGTCTTCTTGGCGGGTTAGTGATGTCCGCCGGATCCACCGCCGACCCGCAGCATGTCGTCCACGAGCCTTTGCATCCGGTCCTTCGCATCGGGCCGGGCAACCGCCGCGAAATACGCCGCGCGCATCGTGTCCCAGTGGCCACCCAATTCAACCATGAGCGCGTCGAATTTGGTCTCGTCCTTGGCCTTGGTGGCGGCCTCCACAAGTGGCACCAGCGCGCGCACCTTGGCGCGCTCGGCGCTGAGTTTGGCTTGTACCGCCGGACGTCGGCTGAGGAACGGAAACACTCCGGCCGTGTCGACGACCTCGCCGAGTGCGAGCGCGGCGCGACGGACCTTGAGGTTGAACGCGTCTTCGTGCATCCGGTGCTCGTCGGGCGGCGTCAGTCCGGCGCCCCAGAACGGCAGGAACGGATTGTGGCCGGCGAACGGCCCATCGGGTGACGGGACGAACCACACGTGCAGCATCACGAGATTGGTGCCCGCCGGCGCCAAGTCCTGATGGTCGTGCCACGGTGGGTTGCCATCGAACGTTTCCGGGCGCGTGGAATCGGCGAGGGCCGTATAGTGCGCAAACGCGGCGCCCACCAGCGTCGGCTTGCCGTTCATTGGGCTGAACATCAGCTGCGACGGCTCGGAGAGCTTGGCGGCCCGCCCCGTCAACATCCGCGGAGCGCTGACCCAGTGCGTGCCCATCGTGGGCAGCCACCCGAACACCGGCATGAATCCGCCGAACCGCGCGCCGTCGATTGTCGCCAGCGCCTCCGTCGCCTTCTGAACGTCCTTGATCTGCTGGAGTGCCTTGGCCGACGCGACCGGGGGCATCGTGTGTCCCGCCGGATGCTCCATGCGCTCCTGGGCCGGAAGCGCGCTGGTCATGCCTGCACTGAGCGCAGCGTGTGTGAGAATCGCGACGGCGTGATGTATCGGTTGCATGTCATTCCGTGATGAATTGATGAACGTCGATATCCGTGAGTCGCCCCGGGTGTTCTACTCCGTCGGGATACAACCCACGCCTTGCCATACGAATGTTAGACATAATACACCCCTGAAACGACTCCTCCCTTCGGCTCCTCTCGCATTGGCACCCGTTTCGTCTCATCGTAGGTGCACTCCGGAGGACACCAGAAATGCCCGCAACAACCATCCGCGCTCTCGCCTTCAAATTCGCCGCTCTCCTTGGCGCAGCAGCCTCAGCCGCCGCACAGGGTGCGCCTGCCGACTACGCCCGATCCGACGCGTTGCGTCAAAAGCTCGAAGGCACGGTGCTCGGCGCGCCGCAGAACGCGACGTGGATCGCCAACACACGATCGTTCTGGTATCGCAAGTCCAACGCGACCGGTAACGACATCGTGATCGTCGACGCGACGACAAAAGAGAAGCGGACTCCGGTCGACGCAGCGCGACTTGCGACGTCGCTCTCTGCCGCAGCTCGGCGGCCGTTCACGAGCACCACCGTCCCCCTCCAGTCGCTGTCGTTCGTGGCGCTCGACACCGTGCAGATGACCGTCGATACGGTGCCGTATCGCTGTGCGCTCTCCTCATTCGCGTGCACGCGACAGGAGCGGCCGGCACCCAGGCCGGGCCTGCGCCAGGGTGGAGGCTTGTTCGGCACACTTGGCACGCCGGATGACCGGCTGAAGGTCTCACCCGACGGCAAGTGGGAGGCATCGGTCCGCAACTTCAACGTGTTCGTCCGAGCCGTTGGCGCGCGCCCTGGTGAAGGCACGACCCTGAGCACCGACGGCAACGAGATCGACGCCTACTCGCAGCAGTCCATCGTGTGGTCGCCGGACTCGAAGAAGATTGCGGCGTATCGCGTGCGGCCGGGCATGCGGCGCGAGGTGTACTACATCGCGTCGTCGCCCGAAGACCAGATCCAGCCCAAGCACGAGACGATGCTGTACAACAAGCCAGGCGACGTGCTGGACGTGGAACAGCCCGTGCTTTTTGACGTCGCGACCAAGAAGCAAGTCGTCGTGGAGCGTTCGCTCTTTCCCGACGCGTACGACATGACCGCACTCGAGTGGCGCAAGGACGGACGCGCGTTCGTCTTCGAGTACAACCAGCGCGGTCATCAGGCGTTTCGCGTCATCGACGTGGACGCGAACACCGGCAAAGCGCGCGCGGTAGTCAACGAGGAGGTGCCGACCTTCTTCGAGTACTCGGCCAAGCGCTTCCGCTTCGATATCGCCGACGGCAAGGAAGTCGTCTGGATGTCGGAGCGCGACGGCTGGAACCACTTGTACCTGTACGACGGCGTCACCGGCAGGGCCAAGAGCCAGATCACCAAGGGTCCGTGGCTGGTGCGCGGCGTGGAGCGCGTCGACACCGTGGCGCGCCAGATCTACTTCACGGCCAGCGGCATGTATCCGGGCAAGGACCCGTACTTCGTCCACTTCTATAGAATCAACTTCGACGGGACCAGCCTCGTGACGTACACGACCGCCGATGCCACGCACTCGATCAGCCTCTCGAGTGACATGCAGTACTACGTCGACACCTATTCGCGCGTAGACCTGCCCACCGTTTCCGAACTTCGAGCCACTAGTAACCAGTCACTCGTCACTGTATTGGAGAAAGCCGACGCCTCGAAGCTGGACGCGACCGGTTGGAAGGCACCCGAGGTGTTCGTCTCCAAGGCGCGCGACGGAAAGACCGACATCTGGGGCGTGATCATCCGGCCCACCAATTTCGACCCGGCCAAGAAGTACCCGGTCATCGAGAACATCTATGCCGGACCACACGGCTCGTTCGTGCCCAAGACGTTTTCGACGCAGCTTGGAATGCAGTCCATCGCTGAACTCGGATTCATTGTCGTGCAAATCGACGGCATGGGCACGTCCAACCGCGGCAAGGCATTCCACGACGTGGCGTACAAGAACCTGCGCGACGCCGGCTTCCCGGACCGCATCCTGTGGCACAAGGCCGTCGCGGCCAAGTACGCGCACTACGATATCTCCCGCGTCGGCATCTACGGCACCTCAGCCGGTGGGCAGAGCTCGATGGGCGCCCTGCTCTTTCACCCGGAGTTCTACAAGGTCGCGGTGTCGGCGGCAGGCTGTCACGACAACCGGATGGACAAGATCTGGTGGAACGAGCAGTGGATGGGCGTGGTGGGCCCGCACTACTCCGCGTCAAGCAACGTGGACAACGCCGCCAAGCTCGAGGGCAAGCTGATGCTCGTCGTCGGCGAAATGGACAAGAACGTGGATCCCGCAAGCACGATGCAGGTGGTGAACGCGCTGATCAAGGCGAACAAGACGTTCGACTTGCTCGTGCTCCCTGGCGCCGGCCACACGAGCGGCGGGCCGTATGGCGATCGCAAGCGCAACGACTACTTCGTGCACCACCTGATGGGCGTCGAGCCGCCGGATCGCAACGCCAAGGTCTCAGCGGCCGTCAGTTCGAGTTCGAGGCCATAGCGGAGTGGGCAGTGGTGTGCCCTCCGGCGAACCGTGACCAATCCTGCCAAGGACCCCACTTGTCAGGATTGGCACGGCCTCGCCTGCGGGCACCCCACCGCCCTCTCCGCTCGCGCTTCAGTGTGATCAAGGCCGCGAACACGGCGTGACCGTTCGGCCGGCTCTGGCCCACGGAAGTGCACTTGTTCGACGGTTGCGCTGAAGCTGGAAGCCGCGCAGCCTTGATCTGAGATAGTGTACGGTGGTGCGGCGCTGTAGGCGATTCGCTGCCGTTTCCGGGTGGGAGGGCGCCTCGATGAGGAAAATCTGGTCGTGTGCCGCCATCGTGGTCTTGGCCCTGTCGCCAGCGGAGGCGATCGCCCAGTCCCGCATTCACGGGACGGTACTCGATAGCGCTCAGGGTACCCTCCTCGCACTCGTGGAGGTGCACGTTGAGGGCCTGAACATTGTCACCCTCAGCAACGCGGCGGGGCAGTACGTGCTGAGCATCCCGGTTGGCGCCCATACCCTCCGCTTCCGGAAGGCGGGGTATCACCCCGTCGCCCGGCCACTCCGCGTCGTCGGTCCCGATCCGCTTCAGTTCGATGTGACCATGCAGCGCCTGGCGCAGCAATTGGATTCCGTCAATGTGGTCGCTCGCGCTCGGCCGCGGATGTGGCCGCCCGGCTTCGATGAACGGAAGAAAGAGGGCTTCGGCTCATTCATCACGGACAGCATGCTGAGGAAGCTCGAACATACCACTTTGTCCAGCGCGATCGAGTCCCGGGATGGCAGAGTGCGGATTCGCAGTGAGCTGGGGCGAAAGATGGCCGCCGCCAGGCGGGGCGGGCGGGCTACCCTTGGCCGCGGTCTCTCCGGCGGAAGGGAGCTTGTCTGTTACATGGCGATCTGGATGGACGGGACGCTTATTTGGCAACCGGATGAAGGATCCGGCGGGCCATTGAGGCCGGATACGCGTAACAAGCCCCCCGACCTGGACACTTGGTCGGTGACAGGAATGGAGGCCATCGAGATCTACACCGTTGCGCAAGTGCCGAGTCAGTATCGCTCGATTGGGGCCGGCTGCGGTGTGATCCTGCTGTGGACCCGAGGGCGATCCGAACCGGAGCCGTTTGGCGAGCGCCCGTGATCAGCAGGCTGCGTATCGGCAAGGGAGAGCGGGCGGGTCGACACGAAAGCAACGAAAACAGAGAAGACTCGCACCCCACCATGGCCTACGTGTTGACGTCGGACGCGTTCTCGAGGGGCGCGATCTCAGTTCGTAGTTTCGCGGAGAGGATAGAGATCGATCTCAGTGTGATCCAGGCCGCGAACACCGCGTGACCGTTCGGCCGGCTCTGACCCACGGAAGCGCACTTGTTCGCTGAACGGGTCGACTACTGGGGCGCGGAGAGGCCGGTGTGAGCGAAGGCGAGGCCGTGCCAAAACTGGCAAGCGCTCTCCTTGCCAGTATTGGTCACGGTTCGCCGGAGAACACACCGGCCTCTTCGCGCAAGCCGTAGCCAGAACGACTGGCGAGCAGCTACTTCGGCCAGAGCCAGACGAACGTGGCGGCTGTGATCACGGCGTAGATCAGTCCGTCCACCGTGGCCTTGATCGTGTAGCTCCACGATCGCCCAAACCAGACCTTGCCCTGCCACAGCGCGAGCACATAGCCCGCAAACGCAGTGAGCCCGACCGTGTGCGCCACGAGATTCTTCGGCGCCCCAGGAGCGAGCGCCGCTTGTGCCACATGTCCCGCCAGGAAGTTTGTCACGAGGCAGTAGACAAACCACGCGCCAAGCATCGGAGCCAGACCCTGCATGCCATTGGGCAGCACGGTCATGATCACGCGCGGTCCCTGATTCACCTTGGCCATGAACTCCGGTGACTGCATTTCCTTGCGGCTGGGCGGCCGCGGCACAAAGTAGTCGCCGGGCGGAATGTTCATCGGGCCCACCGTCTTCCGGAACCCCTCCTCGTCCGGCAGCGGCGGATAGTCGCTCTTGTGCCACGGCAGCACCATGTGCGCCAGCGAACTGGCGATGAACACAAACACCGTCGACAGCAGAATCGGCCACAGCAGCGATGAGAACGGCATCATTTCGGGCATGGCGACCTCCGAAGGGTGATCAGGGTTTCTTGAGTTTGAGCATCTCCACTACGGCCGGCGGCGGCACGAACATCATCGTGTCGAACGGCGTGGATTCCATCTGCACCACACGCATCGTCATCGACTGCATGGGACCCTGACGGACCGTCATCGTCGTGGGCATGAGCGCGCCGTTGAACGGCTTGTAGTCGCCCATGAGCATCACGATCGACGTGTCCTGAGTCATGCCGCGCATCGCGCCCGTGCGAACGGCGGACGCGAGGCCGGTCTTCGTGTCAAAAAACATGATGGCGTCGGTGCCAAGCGTGTCCGTCATGCGGACGCCTTGCATCTCGCGCCCGTCGATGGTCTCCTTGCCCGCCATGGTGAGCTTGCCGCTGGGAAGGTTGGCCAACGGATTCGGGCTGGCGCCCATCATTTCCCCGTCGATCTGCGATGGTTCCAGCAGAGTTGGCGTCTGTCCCGGCGACATGACCCAACCAATGCTGCGGTTCACAACGGTCTCCATCATGCCCATCATCGGCATGTTCATGACGGACCGAACGCGCGCAGTATTCTTCGTGCCCGGCGCTCCCCGGATAATGAAGAGTTCCATCTCGGCGGGCGGCGAGCCCTGCACCTCCATGAGCTGCTTTGTGTGCATAAACCGGCTTGTGTCCGGTCGACCGGCGACAGTCGCCGCCCTCATGTGGCGAGCGAATACGGCCGCCACTGCGGCGCTGTCCTTCCCGCTCGGCACCGGGAACGCTGCGACTTGAGCCGACGCCGAACCGGCGCCCGAACTGAGCGCTGCGATGAGGACGGCGACTGCCAGCAACACCGATGCGTTCTGCTTCATGCCTACTCCTCCTCAGGGGGCCGGATTCCCGTGTGGTTCCCTTGTGACAAACCTAGGCGCGCACACCACGCAATGTGCGCGGTTGTCAACGCTTCATCCTGACTGATACCGGGCGACCGAGGAAAGCGCTGAACCTCCGCACTTCCGCATCGAGGCGCCTGCGTTCGGTTGCCGTCAGCGCGGCAACCAGGTCCACTGTCAACGTCGCGTCGTCCGTGCGCTTCCACCCCCCAACAAGCTCGCCGCCAACACATACAACGTGAGCGATGAGCGCGTTGCCTCCGGTCACCATCTTCACGCTGCCAATGCGATGCCCGATCGCGCTCCGGTCCTTGTACCCGATGAAGTACTCGTCATAGTTGGGCAGCAACCGCACCGACGCGACAGCCTTCGCCGGCCTCGATGGCGTAGACCAGTACTCTCGATCACCAATCATCACCCGCGCCAACGCTTTGCCTGCGATCTGGATTCCACGCTTCACATCCGCGATTGTCAGGCCGCTCCACCACGCGCAGTCGTGCACTGTCGCGGGGCTGCGTGTCCCGAAATAGCGCCGAGTGATCTCGCCGAGTGCCTCGTCGCGTGACTTCACCGGCGCGCGGGGCACGCGTTCCTCCATGAGCGCATACGTGAACTGTTTGCCGCGCCGCGGGCCGCTTGTCACCACCGCATCCGTCTCAGCGCGCATCATGAACCGCGCCATCGCCATGCCGTTGACAACCGTGATCCCGGCGCGCTTCAATTCGGCCGCGATCTCGTTACGGGTGAGGAAGCGTCCGCCGGCAAGCACCCTCTCCATCAGCGCGTTGCTGCGGCGATAGACGGCGTCGGAAAGGCCGAGCTGGGTGCCGTAGTGACCCATGATTTGGTTCACGCGCGGGCCCGTGAGCTTGAGCATCCAGCGCAGGTCCTCGGGCGCAACGAAGTGCCACGTCGGACGCATTACGTGGGTTCGCAGAATGGCGCCGGCGGTGAACTCGGCCTCGATGTCCGCGTCGGTGAGGCCCGCGGAGCGCATGGCCACAGCCCACTTGGCGCCGGCGTAGTCCTGCGATTGCACCGCGCACTGCTCGCGCACAACATCGGCACCGCGCTTGAGGCCCTTGCCCACCAGGCGCTGACCTGCGAGACGGCGCGCGATGATCCTCTCGTGATCAAGCACGCAAGCAAACTAGTGATCGAAGCAGGGCTCGTCTGAGCGCACGAGTAGATTCCGGTGACGATTCCCCACCGGAGATGTTGAGGTATGACGAACTACGGCGCCCGCGAGCTGGAAGCCTCGTTTCACACCGTCCGCAAGAACACCATCGTGATCGCGGAAGAGATTCCTGAGGACAAGTACAGTTTCGCGCCGGTCGCCGGCTGGCGGTCCGTGGCCGGGTTGCTCAAGCACATCGCGTGGGCGCCCATGACGTACGAGGACATGCATGGCGCGAAGCGCCTGGCCACGCTCAAGGGCTATGACTTCCCTGCGATCTTCGCCAAGCGCGCCGAGAAAGAACGGCAAGAGCTGAACAAGTCGCAGATTCTGTCGCTGCTCAAGAACGAGGGCGATCGCGTCGGAAAGTGGCTGGGGTCGCTGGACGCGTCCTGGCTCAACGAGACGTTCTCCGACGCCACCGGGCAGAATCCCAGAACGCGGTTCGAGCAGATGCTCTCCATCAAGGAGCACGAGATGCACCACCGCGCGCAACTGATGCTCATTCAGCGCATGGTCGGCCTCGTGCCGCACCTGACCCGGGAACGCGAAGAGCGCGCACGTCAGCGTGCGATGGCGGCGGCCGCGAATTTTGCGGGAAAACATTAGGCGCCACGCGTCACGCCACGGGGGACCAGAAGATCCCGCGCGTCGCGCGAGTGCCCTGACCCGCAGGACTATTTCTTCGGCGGCGTCTGCCAGAGGACGTTGGTGATCATCCAGCGTCCGTTGTACTTGGCGAGCAGCAAGTAGTCCACGCCCCAAAAGGCGACCAGCTTGGCCGACGCGGTCTGGTCCAGCACGTCCAGCACCGTGATTTCCTTTTGCGCGGTCGCCGAGGCAAAGCGCTTGTTGGCCTTCACGCGGTTGGCGTAGGTCAGGAACTCAGGCCACGGCATCGCTTCACCCGCGTACTTCGACGAATCACGCGGAATCCAGAAGCCGTACTTGTGAACCTCGGGCCGGATGCTTCGCACCAACTTGGCCGTGTCGCCCTCGTAAAAGCCCTCGACGTAATCGAGAACAGCCCGACGGACACCATCGCGATCGTCCGTTGTTTGTGCGCCCGCCTGTGCGGCGGCGATCACGAGCAGGAGTGCAGCTGCGGTACGTGCAGTGGTGCGCATGGTAACCTCATGGGGTTGGCGCCTTCTGCGTCACATACGCAGACAGCGCACCTTCCAGTTTCAGCTCGGCTACCAGTCGCCGGAAAACCGTGCGATAGATTGGAGGCATGATGCGCTTCACAGTGACTGCGACAATCGCCGCGACGTGCCTGGCCGGACCCGCGTCGGCCCAGGGCTACCCGTTCAGCCAGCGCAGTTCGATAACGCAGAACGTCGCTCTCACGACGATCTCGATCGAGTACGGCCGGCCCGTGGCGCGCGGACGCGTCCTGTGGGGACAACTCGTGCCGTGGGACAGCGTCTGGCATCCGGGCGCTGATACCGCCACGCGGATCTCCGTCAGCCACGACATCACCATCGAGGGCAAGCCGCTGGCCGCAGGAGAGTACTCACTGTGGCTCGTTCCGCGTGAGAAGGCCGCGTGGACCGTGATCTTCAGTAAGGCTGCGCGCGTCTTCCACAAGCCGTATCCGGGCGCGCCATCCGATGCGCTGCGCATCGACGTGACGCCGGAATCGCTGTCGCACATGGAGAGCTTTGCGATCTATTTCCCAGCAGTCCTCCGCGACGACGCCACCCTGCGTTTGCATTGGGGCACGTCGGCCGTGTCCTTGAAAGTCAAAGCGCCGTTCACATCCGACTGAGCCGACTGGTGACGCCGAGCATCGATCGACTGGTTGTCTTCAAGTGCCCTGCGCGCCGATTCGCTCACCACGCATGATCTCCCGCCGCTTCTTCGTGGCCGCGCTGCCACTGCTCATCGCGCTCGCGCGACTCGACGCGCAGGAGATGACCGGCATCCCCGCCGTCGATTCCGCCAGCGTTGCGCGCGCCGCCTACAGTCGCGCCAATCGCCTCCTGCGAGACCAGCGGCTGGAAGATGCGCGCCTCGAAATGGACCGCGCTGCCACGGCGTGGCCCGTGCAACCGGCGTACGTCTGGGCCAGCGCGGTACTCGCCGCGCGCGCGCGCGATACGATCGCCCTTCGTGCCCGGCTCAACGACTACCTCGCACCGGGTATCGGCCGAGATCTCCGCGCTGATACGAGTATCAGCCGCACGCTGCCGGCGAGCGAGTTTGAGGCCTTCGCACGCCGCTTCGACGCCAACCGCGCGCCGAGGGCCAACAGCGCGGTACGCGCGACGCTCGCAGACTCGACGTTCTGGCCCGAAGGAACCGACGTTGATCCCGTATCCGGCACGCTGTACGTCACGAGCCTCCGCCACGGGACCATCGCCGAAGTGAAGCGCGATGGTTCTGTTCGCGAGATTCTGCCACGACGCGCGCCGAACGTCGGCGCGATCTTCGCCGTACGGCATGACGCGTTGCGCGGCATGTTGTGGGCAACGACGTCCGGTGTGCCGCAGACGGCCGGCTATCAGCCCGCGGACTCTGCGATCGCTGCGCTGCTCGGCATCCGCCTGAGCGACGGCGCCATCGTGAAGCGCGTAGATCTGCCCATCGGCCAGCACGTCCTTGGTGACGTCGCACTTTCGGGCCGCGACGTTCTCTTCAGCGACTCGCGCGATCCGGCGCTGTACTGGCTGCGCGCGGCCGACGACTCGCTCATCCGCATCGTCAGTCCGCTGATGCGATCGCCACAGGGCATTGCGCCGCATCCGGACGGCCGCTCCGTCTACCTCGCCGACTACTCCCACGGCCTGCTTCGTGTTGATCTGGCCACGCGCGCCGTGTCGTGGGTTGGCGCAGCGGCGGGCATCGTGCCCATCGGCCTCGACGGCATCGTCTTGCACCGCGGTGCCATCATTGCCATCCAGAACGGCGTTGCACCAGCGCGCGTGGTGCGCTTCGCGCTAGACGCAGCCGGGACACGCATCATCAGCGCCACCGTGCTGGACCAGAACTCCGCCATTGCCGACGAGCCAACCATCGGCGCGCTGAACGGCGACGAGTTTCTCTACGTGGCCAACAGCCAATGGGAGAAACACGGGGACGACGGCGCGCCCACTCCCGGCGCCGCGCGCACCGCGCCGAAGATCTTGTCGCTGCGGCTCCCCCGCTAACCCGGCGCGTTTCAGCGCGACAACAATCCCGCGAGCGTTGTGCCGGCCCAGAAGAGGAACATCCACTTGATCACATCCGCGCGCAGCTCCGCCAGACGCTTGTCGAGTTTCGCGTCAAAGCGCTCCGCAAGCATGTCTATGTGCTCCCTGAGTTCAGCCTTGTAGGTCGCGTCCACGGCGTTGAACCAGTCCACAAGCTCGTTGGTGGCTTGATCGCCCAAGCGCTCGTAGAAATGCTTGGACAACCTGACGGTCATCGGCACGGCGTCTCCCTGTAGTCTGACGCCGATACATTAAAATATACTCTCGGCGGGCCCAGCACCGAAAGCCTTCGCGCCGTACCACAATCGCGCCGCTACCTGGCCCGGAACACGTAACTCAGCTTCAGGAAGAAGCCGTCCGCCGTGCGCTGGAGGTCCGTGGGCTTGAACTCGTCACTGGCGACGGTCGCGCCATAGCCCATGAAGAACACCGTGCCCGGGTTCGGTTGATACGAGAACAGCCAGTCGGCGCGAAGGCCGCCCCGGTTGATCGCCGTTGCGCGGCGGTAGCCGGACGCCGTCTGGATCAGGATCGGAAAGTTGCTGCGGGAATCATCGCGCAGGCTGTCAACAACCAAACCGTCGTACTGCGTGACGATGCGGACGAAGATCGGGCGCGCCACCTGATACTCCACCTTGAGCCGCGGAATGGAACGCAAACGCACCAGCGACCCGTCTGTCTTGCGATGCACGCGCTGCTCGAGATACCGGCCGTTCACGCGGATCTTGTCCGTCGGACGCCAGTCCGCTTCGACCGTCGTGTATGCGATCAACGCGGACGACCACTCGTCGAAGTTGTCGTCCTGGCCGCCGATAAGCTCCACTGCGCCAGAGAACTTCTTGAACTGCGGCGTACCCAGCCGCAGCATGGTGCCGATGTTGGTCAAGCGATCGGTGCCGACGAAGGGCACGGTGTCCTGCACGACCCCGCCGGAATACCGCTCCACGAAGTAGCCGGCGTACAGCGACGGCGGATACTTGAACGTCTCTGTCCACGTATAGAACGTCGTGGACCAACCACCCTTCCATTGCGCGGTGGTGCTGGTGTTCATCTTGATGTCGTTCGGCTCGGTGCCCTTCACGAAGCGGTCCCACTCCCACGTGTTGTCCGAGATCGGCGAGAAGGTGATCGTCTCGATCTTGCGGTTCTTGGGGAACCAGGTCCACCGCGGCTGGAACACCGCCCGCGCCACGCCCGACCGCGAGATGAATCCGCTGGACGCCACGAACTCAGGGTGCACGCCCTCGAGAATGGCCGTGAAGCCGTTGGCGCGCCCGGTGCGTTGGAACGTGAAATCGAATAACGGCCGGCCTTCGGCCGTCCCGAGCGCATTGCGGTTGAAGCTGGCAGCGAGCTGGCTGCTCAGCACGTACCGCGAACCGATGCGCTGACGAGAATCGAGCCCGAACACACGATTGTAGTTGCTGCCCTGCACCTTGTCGGTGTAGACGAGGCCGGCGGTGGAGCCGGGGCCGACATCGCGACGTAGCCGAACGATGTTGTACATCGGGTCGGCCGCGGTGGACGAAACGGCGCCCGCGTCATCCTTCGCCGACAGCACGCCCACGTTCCACCCGCCCGCCTTGCCGGCCAGCTTCAGGGCGCCCTGTGGCGACACGATGCGCCGCGTGTAGATGAGCGAGTTGGGCACCGAGAAGTTCTCGCTCGACTCCAGGAAGAACGGCCGCTTTTCCGGAAACGAGATGGCCGCTCGCGGATCATAGATCGTCTGCCCCACGTCGGCTTCCACCTGCGAAAAGTCCGGGTTCACCGTTGCGTTGAGCGACACGTTGGGCGTCACGCCCCAGCGCACGTTGCCACCGAACTCCGCGTACTGCGCCTTGTAGCGCCACGTCGGGTCCGTCGGGCTCAGGGCCTTACCCGTGGTGCTCTGCGTCATCACCGGATTGACGTCCATCACCAGGCCGCGCTTGAGGTTAGTGAGGTCCAACAACTTGCCACTTTGGTCCAGGAACGACGGCGCGCCGCGCTCTGCTTGCGTCCACGTCTGCTCGTGGCCCGAATGCATGACGCGCCGGACCACCTGGATGCCCCACTGCTGCGTCGGCGCTTGCTGGTACCGGATGTTCTTGAACGGGATGCGGATTTCGATTTCGTATCCGTAGTCCGTCACACGCCCCTTGGACTCGAAGAGGAAATCCGGATTGCGATCGGGGTGCGATCCTTCCGCGAAGGTTCCGTCGCTCTGGATGCCGAGTGCCGTGACCGCGAACACCAGCGCGCGGCGGCGGTCATTGAACGTGTCCAGGTACAGCTCGATGTGGTCGTTGCTGCTAATCCGGTCGCGGTCCGGAATGTTCGCCGTCACCGCACCGTGCGGCTCGAACGCCCGAACGCCGAAGTACATCGCGTGGTCCGTGTACATCACCAGCACTTCGGTACTGTCCGCAGCAGGCTGCCGGTCCACCGGTGAGAATTGCGAGAAACCGGTGAGGATCGACGCCTCGGCCCACACCGCGTCGCTCAAGCGACCATCGATGGAAGGAGAAATCGTCACCTTTGGTATGCGGACGTCGGTCTGGCCTGTGCGGCCATGGTACGTGATCGGCGTCGATATCGACGCCGCGGTCGGCGTCGCCGACGGTCCACCAACCTGCTGTGCGCCCAACGGCGCAACCAGACCTGCACTGAGCGTAGCGAATGTGACTGCAATGAGGGCGATGCGCGTCATGGCGAAGGATAGCGGGGGTAGGCCGGCGACACACGCGCGCTGGGACCAGACGGCTGTTTCGCTCCGTGGAATCATCGGACCGCCAACGTCCGCCGTTCCACCCGCGTCCCAAGCGATCATGGCCCCCACTGCCCGTCGCTCGCGAAACGGCGCGCCTTGCCACTGACGCTCTACATGCATACTATACATGCGAATCATACCGCTGATACATGTATGGCCAAAACGCCGCGTCGCATTCGCGAACCTGTCCAGGCGTACCTGGACGAACCCGACACCACGCTTCTCGAAGAGCTGTCGG